>CAYQZF010000009.1:0-31216 GCA_964421895.1 uncultured Nitrosomonas sp.
ACACCCAGCGAGTGCGCCTCATCCAATAACAGGATACAACCATAGGCATTCTTTAATTTAACGATCTCAGCTAAAGGCGCCTGATCGCCAAGCATACTGTAAATTCCTTCAGCGATAACCAACGTAGTCTCAACACGATTGCCCAAACGGCGTAGCCGTTTCTCCATATCAGCTACGTCATTGTGTTTAAAGCGAATGATGTCCGCACCGCTGAGAATACAACCATCGTAAATACTTGCATGTGAGTCACCATCGATCAATACTGTATCCCCGGAACCGACCAACCCGGAAATCGTCCCCAAATTCGCTTGATAACCGGTTGTAAATACTATGCTGGAACTGCATTGATAAAAATCTGCGAATTCTTTTTCGAGCGCACGATGACCGAAATAGCTGCCGTTAGCCATTCGCGAACCTGTGGTTCCCGTGCCTTCCTTGTCAATGGCTTCATGGGCTGCTTGAATGCACTCAGGGGCAAAAGTTAGCCCCAGATAATTATTTGTACCAAGCAAAAGTACGCGGCGATCACCGATTCTCGCTTCGGTTGCAGAATAAATTTCTTCGATTGGAATACCAAATGCACCTACGCCATTAGGCAAAAGCGCCTTTCTTGCAGCAGCGGCCGCATCAATTTTCTCTAATAAATTCATTATGACGCTGATTTAATTTTATGTACCAAATCGACCAACTCACGCACTGTTTGAACATCGGCCAGAGCGTTAATCGGGATTGAAATATCAAAAGCATCTTCTACTTCCATAATCAGATTAAGAAGTTTAATCGAATCGATCGATAATTGGCTGATTAGATTTGTTTCGGGAGAAATCTGCACATTAGAATTGGTTAAACTACTTAGGCGATCGCAGAGCAACTGCATGATCTCATCGTAATTACTGTCAGTCATAAATTATTAAAAATTCAGCGTGGTTAAATTTTGAAGCTAGATTACTTCAGATAATACATCTTGTAAACGAATACTCGGATGCCATCCGGGAAGCTCATAGATCAAGGGGGCATTATCACATACCCAATTAGGATGTTGTAGCTCATTCACTTTTCCTGGAGTCAACATAGGAGAATAATGAAATAATCGAGCAAGCCAAAGATTTGCCGAAGCAATGCTGCGAATTAGCGAATCCGGAATCACAATACAATGAACTGGATGCTTCCAAACTTGTTGCGCTAATTCTGTTAAACCCTGATAACTGTATCCGCCGGGTGTACCATCATCCAGCTCAAAAATACCTTGAATGTTTTGCTCTGCTGTCAGCCAAGCTTCGATTGCGGCAACCAAATCATAGACATGAATTAACCCGAACCGGTTACTGATTTTTCCGACAACAGGGAATAGGCCACGGCGCATCGCTTGGAAGAGCGGCTTTATCTCTTTATCACCAGGCCCATAAACAGCCGTTGGCCGGAATATGGTCCATTGCAAAGACTCTGAGTTTTCAATGAGCGCCCGCTCAGACAAGTATTTACTCTGCGCATACCATGACAGTTCCGGCTGACGCGCAGCTAACGACGAAATTAGTAAAAAGCGTGGGGATTGTTTTTTCTGAGTTATGGCACTTAAAAGATTTTTAGTGCCTTTAATATTTGTGTCTGCAAACTCTTGGAAGGAACTACCTTTAACTGTTGCAGCACCATGAATGACAAACGCTGCATCATCGATTAAATGATGCAGCGCCGTTAAATTATTTAAATCTCCTTGAATCCACCGAAGAGACTTGCAATTTGACGAACGGTTAATTCGAGTTAATGCACGAACAATCCATCCATCTTGGATCAGTCTTTGCACCACCACATGACCAATAAAACCAGTAGCCCCTGTTATGGCTACAATTTTGGTACATGTGCTATCTGTCACCCGATTCTACGAAAGACAGTTGACCTGTCAAATTTGTTCTCTGAATATAACCCTGTCTAGCTGCAAAACGCGAAAGCTTTCCAGATGAAGTCCGAGGTAAAGTATGCGGCGGAACTAGCTCTACCACGCAATTAACCCCAAAAGCCATATAAACAAGCTGCTGCAATCTGATAATTAACGATTGGCGTTCTGCCACAGAGGTAAGTCTACATTCAATAACCAATACAATTGTCGTAGTACCATCCTCATCATTAATTCCAAATGCAGAAGCTTCTCGCGATCTAACTTCTGGTTGTTGTTCGGCCAATTCTTCAATATCTTGCGCACGAATATTCCGGCCATTTACAATGATGACATCAGTACGGCGCCCAGTGATGAACAAATCACCCTCAAACAAGAATCCAATATCACCGGTGTCCAACCAATTACCTGATTTAAGAGCTTTATTGGTTTCTTCCAAGTTATTATAATAACCTGTCATCACACTATCACCATGTACCAGAACACTACCGACCATCATTTCTGATAATTGCTGACCATTTTCATCGACTATCTTTACAATGTGCCCAGGCAATGGGCGACCACAATTCACAAACTCATTCTGTTTACGTCCATCAGCTTGTAATCTGGCGGCCATTCTCTTATCGATCAGAGTCTTACTATCGACTTGTATACTTTTGCATCCTTCCCCAATCTTTGAGAAAGTAACTGCAAGCGTTGATTCTGCAAGACCATAGCAAGGTAAAAAAGCATTCCCATCAAAGCCTGCAGATGCAAATTTTTCTGCAAAATTCCTTAGGGTTTCAGGTCGAATCATTTCCGCACCAATACCAGCTGCTCGCCAACAACTCAAATCCAACTCCTTAAGATCAGACTCTCTCACACGAAGAGAGCAGAGTTTGAGACCAAAAGGCTGACTAAATGCGACAGTACAACGATTACGGCTAATTAAGCGCAACCATTGTAGCGGGCGAATTGCAAAATCTCGTGTTGCCAAATAATCAACAGAAATTTGTGTAACCATAGGTGCCAAAACCAATCCAACCAATCCCATATCATGATAAAAAGGCAACCATGATGCTGAGCGATCATTCGGCTTTATTTCCAAACCGTTGCGCACTATACCTTGCAAGTTGCACATCAGCGCCCGCTCAGTAATAACCACACCTCTCGGTGTACGCGTACTACCGGAAGTAAATTGCAAATATGCAGTTTCTTCAGGATGATTGAGTTGTAATTCAATAGCCAGCATTGGCAGCTCACTTAACTTTGCAGGAGTTCCCACCCATGCTAAATGATCCGCTCCAGCAGAAGCTTCTTCCAAAAAACCAACATAATCAATATTAGCTACTGCAATACTCGCTTGACTGCTTTCAAGCATACCTTTTAATTGCTGAACATATATTGCATGACTACCGAGATTAACAGGAATCGGTATTGCAAAAGGCACCAATCCTGCATAGCGGCACGCAAAAAATAACTCGACAAACTCTGGTGAAGTATCCGCAACGATTGCAACTCTACTGCCACGTGGCAAATTAAAACCTGACAATCGCCTAGCTGTTATCCGAGCATTATCACGAAGCAAACTATAAGGTAAAACTGAACGCAAATTACCTCTCGCATCATAAAAGTTATACCCTGTTACCCCTTCCGCTGCATATTCCAAAGCACTCGTTAGAGTATCAAAACCCGCCAGCTGCTGCACCAATGTATTAAGTGTAGGTGTTGGCATCAACTGCAATTCGTTTGAAGGCTGAAAATCAAACGCTTGCGTTAGCGGAGCGTTCAACTTGGTTATTGTCGAACTCAAGATCTTCCCCTCGAAGTTATAGTACACGTCATCTTGCTTCTACAAGCAAGGAATTTTGATTGAGCAAACCGGCTCTGATTTTTAGTTTTAAATAAATGCATTTTTACTGCATTGAAGCGCTTACCGATGACATTGCTTAATAAATATGAATGTGTCATATTTGACCAATCCGCAGCTTATATAAGGTGCATTTTCATGTCAAGGCAATATTATGCTAGTGTTGCACCGATACAACAATTCGCACACTTCTTATTCTTTAACACTATTTTTTACATTTTTTGAATTATAACCGGCAGCTCACTTTAATGATTACCAAATAAAAATCATTATTTTACAAAAGGATAAGCTATTGGGAGGTATTTGGATGCGAGAAACATCGCAGCGCGTCACTGCATTCAATGTATCCAGCGTTTTGATCGATAGAAAAGCGAATCGTCTAAAGTCTTTTATGATAAAAGAATATTCGACTACTGGGACTTGGCAATAGAAGCCATTCTACTGCGGGAGTATTCTGCAGCAGCAATTTCTGCTCGGATCCTTGCGGTTGCAGCCGCAGTTGCTTCCTTATCGGCTTGAGAGCGTACAAATAAGGCCTCTTTCGCCATTATTTCAACAACCTCTCGTTCTTCCGCGGCTTCTAGCGCCTCAGATTCCAGCACGACTCGTTCTTGCATAGCCACAAGTGCAGCTGATTCTTTTCTGGCTTTCTCTAATGCCATTCGCGTTGCACTCTTTTCTGCTTCGAACTGTGCCCTGGCTTTGTTAGTTGCAATAATTTTGGCTTGTGCTCTGGCAATGGCAAGGCCTGTAATTTTTTGCTCAACTTCTAGCCGTTCTGCCGCCGCCTGCTTAGCAGCAACCATTGTTTTAGCGCGTATTTCCGCATCTTCTAGCAACCGTTGCTCCAGATCTGCCTTATTGTTCATTTCTTCAGCTGCAAGGGTATCCATTTGCGCTTTTGCCTCTGCTGTTGCTTTTAGCCGCAACTCAGCCGCCAACCGGCTTTGGGCCGCATCGCTAGCTGCCTTTTCAGCCTTCGCACGTGCTTCAGCTGCTTTAATTGCTTCTTCATCAGCTTTTATATGTTTCTGATGCTCTTCGATAGCAGCAATCTCCGCTTTCCTTTTTTCACTGGCGATCAGTTTAGCTTCCCTCTCCGCACACAAAGCGGCTTCCGTTGCGGCCAGCGCATCTGCTTCAATTTGCATGCGTTGATTAGCTTCTTCCAGCAATCCGGATTTGGCTGCCAACCGGGCTTTTATGGCATCAGCAGCCGCATTTTCCTTTACCACAATAGATTCGGCCTGCTCAGCAGCCGTTTTTTCCGCATCAGCTCTAGCGCGGGCTGCGGCAGCAGCCTGTAAATCCAGTTCAGCTCTTTTCCTGATTTCTCGGGCTGCAGCAGCTTCTGCTTCAACTTTTTCAAGAGCTGCTTGCATTGCAGCACTCTCTGCTTTCAGCCTTTCTTCCTCCATTTCCCGGGCATTCTTCTCAGCTTCCAAACGCCGGGAAGCTTGCACCAATGTTTGCGCTTCAAGCCGGACACGGATCTGCACCTCTTCAAGTGCCTTCCGCTCGGTTTCTTCCTGCGCTTTAGCCAAAGCCATCACTCTCTGCGCTTCTTGGATACGTGTCTGAGCCAGTGCCGCTGCACTGCTTTCCGCCTCAACCCTGGCTTGCGCAGCCTGATGAGCTTCTTCTGCTACTTTGATCCGATGACGAGCAGCTCCGGTAGCTTCGGTTTCTTTTAAAGCAGTAGCATGTGCCTTATCCAAGGCAACTGCTTCCTCCTCGACCCGCAATTGCATCTTCTCGACAATCGAAGCTTCCGCTTTGATTTCTGCTTCCAGTAAAGCATTTAAAGCTTTCTCAGTTTTCACTTTCTCTTCCGCCAATAACCTTGCTTTTATCTCCAATTCCTGGCGGGCATTGATTTCTTTGATAGCCAAAGCTTCAACCTTAGCGCGCGCCCGAGCCTGATCGGTGGCAATCGCCTCGGACTGAATTCTTGTCTCAGCCGCAATTCGAGCATTGGCTTCAGCCCGGGCGCGCGCTTCAGCAGCTACTTTTGCAATATTTTCTGCTTCAATTCGCTTATGCGCTTCTTTTATCGCTTGATCCTCGGCACTTAGCCGATCACGAAAAGAAGAATCGAGTAATTGCTTAATCTCTTCGGCCGCTGCAAATTTCTGTACCGAGTCGGATGCACTGTCAGACACTGCAACTTCTTCATCCTGATGGTTTTCCGATGATACAGAAAGATTACGCAACGAACTGATTAAACGCGTCTTAAATGTCATAAATGATTAACCAAGCCAGCCATTATTAGGATTTTGCTTACATGAAGCAGCAATTTTTCCGATAAAACATGTGATCACTTTAACAGCTTTACACGCATAATTTATATTGAAAAAGAAGGGAAAAATTGCCTGTTTATACGTTGATAGCTGAAAATTTTTTTATTAAGCAGCTAGTTGGATTTACCCCCAAAAACCGGTAAAACAGCTATGGCATATTGATTTTATTGATACTAAGAATCCCCATTATCAGATTCAAACCGTCATGTACCAAATGCTCTAGAATCGGCGCAAAAAACGGCATACTCAGCGCCAATAAGAAAAGACCGATGGCTAAAGTCAAGGGAAAACCTACCGCGAAAATATTTAACTGCGGTGCTACGCGTGTCAGTACTCCTAAAGCCAAGTTAGTGATCAGCAGTACCGTCAAAACGGGAAGCGACAATTGCAAACCGGATTTAAAAATCTCCCCCCCCCAATTGGCAAGTGTAGTTAATGTCCCTTCCGTCGTTCCTTCGACCCCCACCGGTAAAGTGCCGAAGCTCTGTGAAATCAGAGCGATCATCATCAGATGCCCATCGATGGCCAAAAACGCCAGACTGGCGATTACCCCTAGAAATCGGCCGACAATATCGATCTGACCGGAACTGTGCGGATCGAAGAAGATCGCGAAACTGAGCCCCATCTGCAAACCAATCAATTCACCCGCCATCTCTACGGCGACAAAAACAACTCGCATGACAAATCCGATGGCGATGCCAATGAATGCTTGCTGCATCAGAATAATTAAACCGGCACCCGAAGCGGGATCGATCGGCGGCAATGATTTCTCCACCAGCGGCATAACCAGGATGGTGATTGCAATAGCCAGCCCCAGCTTTACTCTAATCGGGATACTTGGATTTCCAAAAATTGGCGCAGTCGCAACCAGCGCAAGGATTCTGCTGAGCGGCCAGAGAAAAGCCGCCAGCAGTGTATTCAATTCGGCGGTTGTTATACTGATCATGTTACGAGGTCATTCATGTGCTCACCGACCAACCGAATCCCAGGTAATAAGTCCGATGAACGCTTTGCAGAATTAACCAAGCGCCAACCAAGGAATGCTGGTAAAGAGGCGTTGCATATAATCAGTCATGAGCGTGATCATCCAAGGTCCGGCCAACACCATGACCAAAAACATAACCAGCAATTTAGGTATGAACGATAACGTCATTTCATTGATCTGCGTTGCCGCTTGAAAGATACTGACCAGCAAACCGGTCGCTAGCGCTGAAAGTAACAGCGGTGCGGAAATCATAAAGGTGATTTCTAGCGCTTGCCGGCCGATCGTCATTGCACTTTCTGGGGTCATAATGTATTTCCTTTCAGGTATAGAAACTTTGCGTCAATGACCCAATAATCAGATGCCAGCCATCGACGAGAACAAACAACATTAATTTAAACGGCAGCGAAATGATCATCGGCGACAACATCATCATACCCATCGCCATTAAAACACTCGACACAACTAAGTCAATGATCAAAAAGGGGATAAAAATCACGAAACCGATCTGAAACGCGGTTTTCAATTCGCTGGTGATATACGCGGGCACCAATATCTTCAGCGGCACCTTATCACGGCTTTCAATCTCTTCACTATTGGAGATCTCCACAAACAGCGCCAGATCCGTTTCCCGGGTCTGGTGCAGCATGAATGCTTTCAGCGGCACACTGGCTTTATCGGCCGCTTCCATGATATTGATTTTATCTTGCGAAAACGGCAAATACGCCTCGTTGTACACCCGGTCAATGACCGGCGACATAATGAAAAAAGTCAGAAATAGCGCCAATCCCAACAACACCTGATTAGGTGGAGAAGATTGCGTACCCAGCGCCAATCGAAGCAGCGACAGCACGATGATGATACGCGTGAAGCTCGACATCATAAGCACAACGGCCGGCAAAAACGTCAGTGAGGTCAATAAAATCAGCGTTTGCAAACTGAGCGAATAGGTTGCGCTGCCGTCCGCATTAGATGAACTGGTGAATGCCGGAAATCCAGATTTCTGCGCAAAGGCAGGCAAGGCAATCAAGCCTGCAAACAACACGATGACCTGCAACGAATTATGCTTGTTCAATTTGCTTAAACAATATCCAAGAGCCGTCCGGAGAACGTTGCATTGATGCATTGAACGAGCAATTGATGCACGATGCTTATGCATGGTCTTTTTCCAGATTCTGATTAAGTTGCACAGCGAATGTTTCCACCGAGGGATGATCCGGTTTGTCGGTGGGATCGGTTGCCGGCTTGTTCATCGTATGCAGCTTATTGACCTGTCCGGGTGCAACACCGAGCACCAGCCAAGTCTGCTCAATCTCGACCACGATCACCCGTTCTCTCTGCCCCACGCCAGCGGCTGCAATTACTTTGACGACACCCGACGCCACCGTTGGCAGCAAAGCAAAACGCTTCAATAGCCATGTCCCGCCCACGATAACCGCCAACACTAACAACAACGCACCAATCATCTGCAGCGTACTTTCCGTAGAGATCACCGGAGTAGGCGGGACATAACCTGACTTTGTGATTTCCGCAGCAACCGGATAGGGTATTGCCAGCAACAAAAAAATTAGAAATCGCAGCATATAAGCACCCTAGCGGTTAAGTTTGCGGATGCGTTCACTGGGGGTAATGATATCGGTCAAGCGGATACCGAATTTATCATTCACCACCACAACCTCCCCTTGCGCAATCAGACAACCATTAACCAGCACATCCATTGGCTCGCCGGCCATGCCGTCCAATTCCACCACGGAACCTTGCGCCAATTGCAGCAAGTTCTTGATCGCAATCTTGGTACGCCCAAGCTCAACCGTCATTTGCACCGGTATATCGAGAATCAGATCGATATCATGGTGGGCATGATTCGCCGCACCATCTTTTGAGAATTCCTGAAAAACAGAAGGAGATGCTGTTTGCGCACTCATTAGAGGGTTATCATTTTTCTCCGCAGACGCCCCCTGATCCGCTGCCACCTGTTCCGCCATCGCCGCAGCCCAATCGTCTACTCCCAGCCCTTGTTCCATAGCGCTATTTTGTGAAGACGTTACCGCCTGTTCCGCCATCGCAGCAGCCCAGCCATCGGTCTCAGTTTGATTGTTTGCTGTAGGTTCTGACATTTCACCACTCTCCAATAAATTATTCAGACTCTGACGGCGAGACCATTTTGTTGACTTTCAGCGCATAGCGCCCATTCATAGTGCCGTAACGGCAATCCAAAACCGGCACTCCGTCGATGTGCGCAGTAATGGATTTTGGTATTTCCAACGGGATAATATCCCCAGTTTGCATACTGAGAATTTGTTCAAAAGTCACTTTCGTTTGCCCAAGGTTGGCTATCAACTCTACTTCAGCGCCTTGCACTTGCTGTGACAGCAACTTGATCCAGCGTTTGTCGACCTCCAGATGATCGCCTTGCAGCGCGCTGTACAAAGTATCGCGAATGGGTTCGATCATGGAGTAAGGAATGCAGACATGGAATTCACCGCCTTGGTTACCCATATCGATATCAAAAGTGACGGTAACAACCACTTCGTTCGGGGTTGCAATCGTGGCAAATTGCGGATTCATTTCCGACCGGATGTATTCAAACTTGACTGGATACACAGGCTTCCACGCTTTTTCATAATCCTCAAACACCACCTCGAGCAAGCGTTGGATAATGCGTTGCTCGGTCTGGGTAAAATCTCTCCCTTCAACGCGCGTATGATACCGGCCATCACCGCCAAACAAACTATCCACAATCAGGAAAATCAAATTTGGATCAAATACGAGTAAGGCTGTACCGCGCAACGGTTTTATATGAATCATGTTAAGGTTGGTCGGCACCATCAAATTACGCACAAATTCACTGAACTTGATCACCTTGACCGGACTGACCGAAATATCCACCGCGCGCCGCATGAAATTAAATAAGCCGATTCGGAATAGGCGCGCAAAACGTTCATTGATGATCTCGTAGGTCGGCATCCGACCACGAACAATGCGCTCCTGCGTCGCGATATTGTAGGGCCGGATACCCCCGCGATCCTCTTCCTCTTGCACCTCATCGCTCTCACCCGTAGCGCCTTTGAGAAGTGCATCGACCTCGTCTTGTGAAAGAAAATCTTCAGCCATGAGTGATTACTGGATTACAAATGATGTGAATAACACTTCCCGGATGTCATCTTGCAGTTCTTCCGAGCCCAGCGATTTCTTGATTTCTTCAACGATCTGCTGACTTAATAACTGTTTCCCCTGAATGCCTGCAATCTCGGCTGCTTTCTTGCTGGAAAGCAACATCAGGATTCGATTGCGAATATCCGGCATTTGTTTGGTAATTTCCTGAATGACTTCAGTCTCTCTGGCTTTTATCGTTAAACCAACTTGCAGATATTGATTGTTTTCCTCGGGCTGCAAGTTAACGGTAAAAACATCCAAGTCCACAAACTTCGTAGGTTTCGGTTTAGGTTGGGCCGGCTCGGATTCTTCGCCCCCTGACATTTTCATGAAATACCATGCGCCACCGGCACCTGCGCCGATCGCGATGATTGCTACCAAGAGAGTAATTATCAGTCCCTTCTTGCCTTTCTTACCTTCTGCAGCAGCAGGTGCTTCGATCGTTTTTGCCATTTTGCGTAACTCCTCATTGAATGGAGCTCATTATGGCCGACGCAACAATAAACCGATGTCACAAATAACACTGAAATAATGTCGCTATTTTCGGATAAAAAAGCCGATCAAAAATTAAACGCTATTAGCTGATTTAAGTGTTAAAAAGATAAAACTTTGGTACTTTTTAAACTGGATATCTTGGTTAAGCAGTGGAAAAAACGGAATCGAGTGAATCGATCAAGCCCCTGCAGCAGTCACACTGATGAAAGACGAATCAGCATGACCGATGATGCTTTGGGATTACCAGGGAAGCGCTGATTAATTCGGTGAACGAGATTAAGTGATAGGCGCACGGAACGCAGCGACCGAGACTTATCAACAAGATAGGCGTGGGAGTGAGTACAACGCAACGAAGCGATTCACTCGTACAATCAATTAATCAGCGCCCCCCCTTAGTGTGAAAAAACAAACTTATTCGACAAACCATCATGCATAGGTATTAACAAGACCTTGATGCCTGACTGGGACAGTAGCCGTTTGAATTTGACCAGCGGCTTCTTGCCTTGCGGTATTATTCATATTGCTCGAGTCTTTTGCCGCACGGAAAGCTTGTTGCTGCTTATTTTCTTGCGGAAATGAATCAGAACCAACCGTTACATTACCCAGTTGAATACCATTTTCCGCCATCATTTCCCTTAAGCGCGGCAACGCCTCTTGAATAGCATCGCGCACAGCAGGATGAGGAGACACGAATTGTGCCGTCGCCTGATCCTGCGCAATACTCAACATAACTTCAACAGGTCCTAAATGCGCGGGATTCAAACGAATTTCCGCCACCTGATGCTGCTGCGTGCTTAACCATACAACTTTCTGTGCGAATTCGCCGCCCCACTTATGTTGCCCCACAGGTGCATCAACTTTAATGTCTTGAGAAACTGTATTTTGCAAAGTTACCGCAGTAGCGCCATTTAAGCCGAATGATGGTGATGCCACCGGCTCTTCCGGAATTTTGAAGATCTGCGCAGCGCTGTCAATCTGAGTCACCTCATTTAACTCTGAAGCAGAGAGTGCAAATTTGCCGTAAGCGGCAGAATCTGCCGTTCCCAAAAATTGCCAATAATTATTAGATGAAGAATTAGTATTGATCACATCCGAATCGATCGGATTCTGATTTCGCTGCAACATTTGATTAACAACCGGGATCACGGCACCGGTAATTTGTCCGCTGTCTTGCGGAAGAGGAATATCGAGAGGCATCGGAGTTACTGTTTGAGGCAAAGGATTATCGGGAGACGCCGGAGTTGCTGTCTGAGGCAGAGGATTATCGGAAGGTACCGGAATTGCTGCTTGAGGTAGCGGATTATCGGGAGATGCCGGAGTTGCTGTTTGAGGCAGAGGATTATCGGAAGGTACCGGAATTACTGCTTGAAGTAGCGGATTATCGGGAGATGCCGGAGTTGCTGTTTGAGGCAGTGCGGATGCTGCGATCGTTGCATCCGGATTAACCGCCGCACCCATTGCCTGCGATGAGGGGATCGTTTTAAATGCAGCCGAAGTATCATTCAAGAGATTCTGGATAAAACTGCCGCTACCATCCGCCGGAGTCTCTGGAGAAGTATCGGCCGTATTCTTATTTTTCGAAGAATCATCTTTTTCAGGCCGGTCTGGTACGCTTGCAGTATCATTTCTCTTCTGCTTATTCGTAGTTTCGGATACTTCTCGCTCCAGAACCTTACCAAAATCTTCGGTAGCAGGTTCTTTGGCTCCTGATGAACCAGATCTCATCGCCGCTGCTGAATTATCCGCAGGTGGTATGTTCTGAAGTGCAATCGATAGGTTTAACATAAGCTTATGGTCTCATACGATTAATAATACTAGCAGTGAAAAAGCAATATCCATACCAATCCAACTATTACCAGCAACATCGCTAACCGTCTTTGCGATGAAAAGAATTCAAGGCAAACTCATCCAGTGCTTTTTGTTCTTGTTGTATTTGTTTCTGATTCTCAGTGCGTTGCTGACGCTGCGACAACGTATCGTAAGATTTCAGTTTGCGCTGATGAGATAAAAACTCATCGTTGCCTGTCACTCTTTTATTTTGTGCATATAAGACTGCCTGACGCTGCTCTGTGATCGCTGCATCCAACTTGTCCATGAAAGCAATAAAGTTGAGCCACTCAATATTATCCATCCCCTTCTCGGTAGAATTCTGAAGATGCGACTGATAGTTATGGCGGTACTGCAAGAGCAGATTCAGTTTCTTTTCCGCTTCCTGCTGCTGAGAGTTCAACTTTCCGAGATTCTTCGCGGAAGCATCGGCTTGTTGCTGGGCCAATTCCAGTAGCACTTTTAGTGACGATTTCGTTGCCATGATAGTTTTTCCTTAATTACCGGATCCCTTCGTTTTCAAATAACTTGGATAATTTCTCCAAGCTATCGGCAAAGTTGTCGTGCTGAAACATATTTTGCAGCAAAAATTTTTCCAGCAACGGATACAGTCTGATCGCCCGATCCAATTCCGCATCCGTTCCAGCGACATAAGCACCAACGCTGATCAGGTCGTGGCTGCGCTGATAACGCGAGTACAGGCTTTTAAATTGCCGCGCCATGTCCGTTTGCTTTTGCGGCACTACGCTGGTCATGACGCGGCTGATCGAAGCTTCAATATCGATGGCCGGGTAATGCCCCGACTCTGCCAATCGCCGCGTTAGCACGATGTGGCCATCTAAAATGGCGCGCGCACTGTCGGCGATCGGATCATTTTGATCGTCCCCCTCAGCCAGCACGGTATAAAAAGCCGTGATCGAGCCGCTGTTTTGATTACCATTTCCAGCCCGCTCCACTAGTTGCGGCAATTTGGCAAACACAGATGGCGGATAACCTTTGGTAGCCGGCGGCTCACCGATTGCCAGCGCGATTTCCCGTTGCGCCATGGCATAGCGCGTCAATGAATCCATAATGAGCAATACATGCTTACCAGCATCGCGAAAATATTCGGCGATGGCCGTGGCATAGGCCGCGCCTTGCAAGCGCAGCAGCGGCGAGGTATCGGCCGGCGCCGCAACCACCACCGAACGGGCGAGTCCTTCTTCCCCCAGAATGTTTTCGATGAATTCCTTGACCTCCCGCCCCCGTTCCCCGATCAACCCTACAACAATGACATCGGCTGTGGTGTAACGCGCCATCATGCCCAGCAGCACGCTTTTACCCACACCGCTACCGGCAAATAATCCCATGCGCTGTCCGCGCCCGACCGTCAACAGCGTGTTAATCGCACGCACACCGACATCGAGCGGCTCAGTCACCGGCACTCGTTCCAGCGGATTATAGGGACGGCTATACAGCGGCACGCTATGTTCGGCGCGGGTGGGCCCAAGACGGTCCAGCGGCTCGCCGACACCATTCAGCACTCGTCCTAGCAGTTCCGGACCGACCGCGACGTGCTTGGCGCGATCAGCCGCACGCCTGCGTGGATGCAGAAAACTGCCCAGGCGCGGTAATTCACCAGCAATCTCGGCGGGAATCACTTTGGCTCCAGGCGACAAACCATAAACATCACTGGAAGGCATGAGAAATAAGCGTTCCCCAGAAAATCCGACCACTTCGGCTGAAACACTAAAACCATTCGATAAGGAAATGGTGCAACTGCTCCCGACGGGCAACCTGAGTCCGACGGCCTCCATTACCAATCCGGAAACACGCGTAATGGTTCCACTCAACAAAAAAGGGGTTGCAGGATTGATCAGTTGGGTGCAGTTCTTCAGGAAACCGCCCCATCGTTCATGACGCGTCATGTTGATCTGTCTTGTTCAGCCAGCCATCGGTCCGGCTTATGGTTGACAACACCCGCTGCCAGCGTACTTCCAAGCTGCCGTTGATTTCACTGCCACCCGCTTCGATGCGGCATCCGCCGCGAGACAACTGCTCATCCTCTCGAATACTCCAATGATCCAGTTCCAGTTGCTCGCTCAGATACGCAAACACCAATTTTGCATCCTCAGGATGCAAGAAAAGACGAGGGTGTTGCGTCACATTGGGTAAGTTGCGGATAGCTTCTTGCACAATCGGAACAATCAGTTCGGGTTGCAGTTTCAACGCTTCCGTCACCATTTTCTTAGCCAGTGCGATGGCTAGCTCTAATAGGCTAGCCGCCACCTGCTGATCCATTTGTTGCAGATCTTGATCCAACTTGAGCAGTATTGCATGGATGCGGTCAACCTCGGCCTTGACTTCGGTCTCGGCCATGGCCCGTCCTTCCGCATACCCAACCGTATAACCTTCTTGTAAACCTGCCGCATATCCTTCATCCTTTGCGCCCTGAAAAATGGCTGCAACTTCCTTTTCCGTTGGAAACGCAACTTGCGGTGTTTGATTATCCGGTTGACTATTCGATTCAGCCAGGATTTCTGGCGCTTCCGGAGTTTCCGGCGCATCTTGCGGTACTTCTGGTGTTTCGAAGGAATCCATCTCCCAGCGCTGGTAAGTGGCTGATCCCATCTTAGGAGTAAAATTACTTGCAATCATCGAGAAACCTGCGGTTAGAAATAAATATGCCAAACTATTGCTTATCAATTAAGCTGATTGAATGAAAAGACTAGCGATTAAATGAAACCATCATCACCCTTTCCACCCAGTACGATCTGTCCATCATCAGCCAATTGGCGCACGACCTTAAGAATTTCTTTTTGCTCGGCCTCGACTTCGGATATCCGTACCGGCCCTTTACTCTCAAGATCTTCGCGCAGAGCTTCAGCAGCACGTTGTGACATGTTCTTGAAAATTTTCTGGCGCAATTCTTCCTGCGCGCCTTTCAACGCAATAATCAAGGATTCCGATTGAACTTCGCGCAATAGCAATTGAATACCATGATCATCGATGTCGATCAGATTATCGAAGACAAACATTTCATCCATAATCTTTTGCGCCAATTCTTCGTCATACTGCTTGATATTTTCGATGACACTGGTTTCCTGCGCAGTCGGTACAAAGTTAAGAATCTCCGCAGCCACCCGGATTCCACCCATCGCCGTTTTGCGGATATTGCTACTGCCGGATAGCAACTTCATCAGTACATCGTTGAGTTCGCGCAATGCGTTAGGCTGAACGCTATCCAACGTGGCAATACGCAACAATGTATCGTTGCGTAACCGTTCGGTAAACAAACTTAGAATCTCACTTGCCTGATCGCGCTCCAAATGCACCAGAATCGTGGCGATAATCTGCGGATGCTCATTTTTTATCAGCTCCGCCGCCGAGGTCGGATCTATCCACTTCAATCCCTCGATGCCGCTGGTATCGCTGCCTTGCAAAATGCGATCGATCAGATTGGATGCTTTCTCATCCCCCAATGCGTTGGTCAGAACCTTGCGGATATAATCCGCCGAATCTTGACCCAATGTAGTTCTTCCTTCGGCATCGTTGCAAAATTCCAATACGACATCCTCAATCTCAGAGCGTGAAATATTTTGCAACGTGGACATTGTCTCACCCAGTTTTTGCACATCCTTGGGACCGAGTAATTTAATGACCGACGCTGCTTCCAGTTCGCCGAGCGTCATCAATAAGATTGCGCTTTTCTTAATTCCATCATCAGCCATTTTTAGCCATCCAGTCCTTTACCACATTCGCTACAATCGCAGGTTCATCCAAAGCCAATTGTTTAGCGCGCCTGAGATTCTCGTCAAAAGACAATTTCTGAATCGCTTGATTGGCCGCCTCTTCCACTCGCCCCGGCAACTGACCTTGTACTGCCGTTCCACCCGGCAGTTTCTCTTGTTCAACTACCGGCACTGGTGGCGGCGCTAAGCTTTTCAGGAACGGCTTGAGTATTTTCAACAGGAAAAACAAAACCACCGCCACAATCAAAAATTGCTTGCCGATATCTTTTGCCAACATCATCACATCGGGATCTTTCCAGAGCGGAACATCCGGCACCACCTCGGCGTTGTCGGTGAAAAGACTGTTGGTTACCGTGAGCGAATCCCCCCGTTTCTCGCTATACCCCATGGCTTCGCGCACAAGATTGTTGATTTCCTTAATTTCCTCAGCCGTTAACGGCTCATGCGTTACCTCTCCGTTTTCATCGGCTTTCTTGCGGTAATTAACCACCACTGCAGCGGATAATCGTTTGATATTGCCAGTCGATTGCTGCACATGCTGCACTGTTTTATCGACTTCGTAATTTATCGTCGACTCTTTTTTCTTGTCAGTTGGTACCGCTTTATCACCGCCCTCTTTGTTAGCGCCACCTGCTTCAATCGGAGCCGTTGCCGGTTCAGGCGGACGATTGGTCAGCGCACCCGGAATGCCGCCATCCAGTTTAGAACCCGTGGAAGTCGCTTCGAGCATTTGCTGGCTGCGGATCGCGGCAGCCTCTGACTCATTATTATTTGGCCGGTACATTTCTTCCGCACGTTCAACCCGGGAAAAATCCACATCTGCGGTCACTTGCGCACGCACATTGGCGGCGCCGGTAATAGGTGTAAGAATGGTTTCGATACGGCGGATATAGTTTTCTTCAATTTCTTTTATATATTCCAACTGCTTGGCGTCAAACCGGGAATCCTGTTTATCGTTTTGCGTGCTGAGCAGATTGCCGTTCTGATCTACCACCGTGACATTCTTTACCGGCAAATTGGGCACGCTGCTGGCCATCAAATGCACAATCGCACTGACTTGCTCGACACTCAAAACCCTGCCAGGGTGAAGATGGAGTAATACCGAGACACTGGGCTGCTGCTTTTCTCTTGAAAACACCGAAGGCTTGGCCATCGCCAAATGCACGCGCGCGCTTTGCACGGCAGACAGTGACTGAACCGAGCGCGCCAACTCACCTTCCAGTGCGCGCTGGTAGTTAACCTGTTCGACAAATTGGCTGGCGCCGAATTTTTGATTTTCCATTAATTCGAATCCCGCTAGACCGCCTTTCGGCAATCCCTGACCAGCCAGACGCAAGCGCACTTCATGCACTTGCTTTTCAGGCACCAGAATCGCACCGCCGCTTTCGGAAAACTTGTATGGCACGTTCATTTGCTGCAAAGCGCTGATGATCGCCGCACCATCCTGATCCGGCACATTGTTATAGAGCACGCGATACTCCGGCGTCTGACTCCACATCAAAGCACCAACCAAGAGCGTAACAACAGCCGCCGCTGAGAGAATCAATCCCAGCTTTTTTTGATTGGATAACTGACTTAACTGCCCCAGACCCATTGCTGAAGGGGCTGCCGTTGTATTGGATTCACTCGGTACTGTTGCCACGTGTTCTTCTCCTGCTTAAATTCTGCGTTGCCAATCAATAGGGCACTCGTTATCACCAACAAATCTATTTCCAAACCATTTCAGCAAAGGTGCTTGAATTGGAACACCCGGGAATATCCAGGCACGCCGCTTGCGCATCAACCATCCGCATTCATAGCGGACTTTTATTGATGCAATGAGATTATCTATAAAATTATAAAATCTGAATTCGTGAATAGAATAGTTTTGCTCGCCTTATTTGCGGCATTGTCGAAACAGGCGGGAATGGTAAGCTACCAGCCATCCCTAATCAGCATCATCTAAACTCGTGCACAGCAAAAAAGTAATAAAAATCAATCACATACCATCCGACCAAGAACAACTCAAGCTGGCGTTTGCGGCTTTTAACGAGGCATCGGAACAACTTTCCGGTGTTTATCAGGATTTACAACGCCAAGTAGCGCAGCTCACGCGCGAACTGGCGCTCGCCAATGGCGAATTGCACAAACAGTTAATCGCAAAAGAAAGCTTGTCGCAGCAGTTAAGCCTGTTATTGAATGCGCTACCCGGCGGCGTAATCGCACTAGATGCGCAGGAGCGCATCGAACAGGTCAATCCTGCGGCAATCGCCATCCTCGGTGAATCGTTGGTTGGTTTGGCATGGCAACAAGTCATTCGGGAACGTTTAGCACCGGCTGCGATCATCAATGAATGGCTGTTAATACAAGAACACAGCGCGCGGCCACGGCGCATCCGTATCGAAAGCAGCGCAACCGATTTAACAGGCCGGCAAATTCTGCTGGTCAACGACATTACCGAAGCGTATGCCATGCAGGAGTTGATCCGGCGCAATCAGCGCCTGACTTCCATGGGCGAAATGGCAGCCAACCTGGCACATCAGTTACGCACCCCGCTTTCAACCGCATTACTGTATGCCAATCATTTGGGAAACGACGCTCTCACTTCCACCGAGCGAAAAAAATTCGCCGCCAAAACTATCGAGCGCCTGCATCATCTGGAACACTTGACCAAGGATATGCTCTGTTTTGTAAAAGGCGAGGCGAGGCGGCGCGAGCCTGTGGTCATCAGCGATTTATTAGCCGAGTTGCGCCAGGTTGTAGAGCCTCAAATGATACAGCAAGATTTGCAATTCACCGTCGATGACCAAAGCGCGGCGGAAATCATGATTACGGATCATCAGGCCTTAGGCGGCGCCATGATCAATCTGCTGGAAAATGCCATGCAAGCCTCGGCTCCGGGCGGACAAATCGTTCTTGTCTGCCGTTTGCAGGAAAAAAACATCATTCTGAGCGTTCGTGACGATGGACCCGGTATCGATGCCGCATTGCAGGAAAGGTTATTTGAGCCTTTTTTCACCACGCGCGCGGAAGGCACGGGATTGGGTTTAGCCATTGTCCGCAGTGTCATTGAGTCCATGGGCGGCGACGTGCAAATCCATTCAACGCTGCACGAAGGAACTGAATTCAGGGTACGGCTGCCGAGAAATACAGGAGAAAAAGTATGAAATCATTACCCGTTCTGGTCGTGGAAGACGATCGGGATTTGCGCGAAGCCGTTTGCACCACGATGAAGTTGGCCGGTTACGAAGCTTTAGCGGCTGCAAACGGCAACGATGCCATGACTGTGTTGCAACAAACCCAGATAGGAATGGTCGTCAGCGATGTTCAAATGAAACCTGTTGACGGATTCACGTTATTAAAGAAAATCAAGGCATTCGATCCGGAATTGCCGGTGCTATTGATGACCGCTTACGGCGATGTGGAAAAAGCGGTTGCCGCGATACAGACCGGTGCATGCGACTATTTGCTCAAACCGTTCGATCCGGATAATTTGCTCGCGCATATCCAACGGCACATTCTATCCCGGCCGAAACATGATGACAAAGTCATCGCCAAAGATCCGCGTACCCGGGCATTATTGTCCTTGGCCAAGCGCGTCGCCCAATCACCGGCCACGGTCATGCTGACGGGTGAAAGCGGTTGCGGCAAAGAAGTTATTGCGCGTTTCATTCATCAGCATTCGGCGCGCTCGGCAAAACCGTTTGTCGCCATCAATTGCGCGGCCATTCCGGAAAATCTGCTGGAAGCCACATTATTCGGTTACGAAAAAGGCGCTTTTACCGGCGCGGCGCAAGCGCAACCCGGAAAGTTCGAGCAAGCACAAGGGGGTACACTATTGCTAGATGAAGTTTCGGAAATGCCACTGGATCTACAAGCAAAATTGCTGCGCGTTTTGCAAGAAAGAGAAGTGGAGCGCGTTGGCGGGCATAAAACGATCAAACTGGACATCCGCGTTCTGGCGACCTCCAATCGCGATATGCTGGCAACAGTCAAAAGCGGCCGGTTCCGTGAAGACTTGTATTACCGCCTCAATGTGTTTCCGATCGAAATACCTCCCTTACGGGAACGGCCGCTGGATATCGAGCCTCTGGCGCAGCGCGCGCTTGCGGAAGCAACCGCCGGTTCTAGTCACGCTGCTTGCACAATGACAAAAGCGGCCATCGATAAACTAACGCAGTATTCCTGGCCAGGCAATATCAGAGAATTGGAGAATGTCATACAACGCGCGATGATTCTAGCGGCGAATAATCTCATCGACGCGGAACATATCCATTTGCCGCACACTGACCCCGTCCAGCGAACAGATGAAGCCAATGAAGCCGATACGGAGCCGTCTTCCGGGGATATCAAAACTCTGGAACGTAAACATATACTGGAAACTTTGGCCGCTGTTAATGGTTCGCGCAAACTGGCCGTAAAGAAACTAGGTATTTCCGAACGGACTTTGCGTTATAAATTGCAGCAGTACCGCATGACAAGCTAGTCACAAATTTTTTACAAACAGATGCGCATAAGTTGATATATTTTCAGATAATTTAAATGGAGCAAATCATGGACAAATCCGGAATTGATAGCATTCTGAAGCAATTGCAAGCCACATCGGCGCTGGCTTCGGGTGTAAAAAAATCAGCGGGCGCGGACGAAGTTGCCGGCGTTGATTTCGGCGAAAAGCTGAAAGCGGCTGTGGATCAAGTAAACAACGCGCAAAAAAATGTGGACAAGCTCAGTGAGCAATTTGTCAGCGGCCAATCGAATGTCGATTTGCATGAAGTGATGATCTCATTGCAAAAAGCCAATGTGTCCTTTCAATCCATGATCCAAGTCCGCAACAAACTGGTCACCGCTTATCAGGAAATCATGAACATGCAGGTATAGAACTGATGCCAGCCTTATCAGCCTCATTTCATTTACTCTTCCATCGCCATTTCCAGTTCCAGCCAGTTTTCTTCCAGCTCGGCCACTTTTTTCTCGAGCGTGGCGTGAATCGTACTGAGCCGATCAATTTCCTCGCGCGAACAGTTCGTATACGTCGCGGGATCGGCTAAACGGCGATTCACCTCAGTCAGTTCTTTTTGCGCTATGGTTAAAGCCGCTTCAAGTTTGGATTGCTTGGACAGCAATGCTTTTTTGTTTGGCTTGGGTGCTGCTTTAGGTTGCGCTTTTTGCACAGCCGCCTTTGTTTCCGCAACTTCATTGGAACGGCGCGCTTCCAGCCAGTTTTTATAATCTTCCAGGTCACCGTCCAATAACTGCACCCGACCATCCGCCACCAGCCACAACTCATCCGCCACGGCCCGCACCAAACTGCGATCGTGTGAAACCAGCACCACGGCGCCAGAATATGCTTCCAATGCCAGCGTCAGCGCATCGCGCATATCCAAATCCAGATGATTGGTGGGCTCATCCAATAGTAATAAATGCGGTTTCTGCCAAGCCAGTAACGCCAGCGCCAACCGGCTCTTCTCTCCACCAGAAAAGCTGGCGACCGGACGGTTCTCGCCGTCCCCGCCCAAACCGAACCGCCCTAGAAACTTGCGCAGTTCCAGCTCGGTTTGCGCCGGCGCCAGTTTCTGCATGTGCTCCAAAGGTGTCGCCACTCCATCGAGATTTTCCAGTTGATGCTGCGCAAAGTAGCCGATGCGGATATTTTGCACCCATTCCACAGAACCGGTGGCCGGCTGGATTTCTCCGGTCAGCAGTTTGATCAGCGTGGACTTCCCCGCGCCGTTCGGCCCCAGCAATGCAATGCGTGTCCCTGCTTGCAAAATCAGATTCACTTGCTGGAATAACAGCCGACCGTTGTAACCAAAGCTCATGTTGCTGGCGCGCAGCAAGACATCGGGACTGCGCTCGGGCGCTTCGATCTGTAGCGCAAAATGACCGTCTTCAACTTGCACTGGTGCTAAACGGGTCAAGCGCTCCAGCGCCTTGATACGGCTCTGTGCCTGTTTGGCTTTGGCCGCCTTGGCGCGGAAACGGCGCACAAAATCCTCCATGTGCGCGATTTGTCTCTGTTGTTGCTGCAAAGCCTGGTTATGTTGTAGCAGACGCTCGGCGCGGGCGCGCTCGAAGTCGTCATAATTACCGCTATAACCATCGATTTGCCGGTTATAGATATGCGCGATACGGTTGATGCACGCATTGAGAAACTCGCGATCGTGCGATACCACGATCAGACTCCCCGGATAACGCGCTAGATATTGTTCCAACCACAAAATCGCTTCCAGATCCAAGTGATTGGTCGGTTCGTCGAGCAGCAGCAGATCGGCGCGATGCATCAATGCGCGCGCCAGATTCAAGCGCATCCGCCAGCCGCCCGAGAAGTGGTTGACCGTCCGCTCCAGTGCAGCATTGGCGAAACCCAATCCGCGCAATAGTTGCGCCGCGCGCGCTGGTGCGGTATACCCTTCGATGGCTTCGTAACGCTGCTGCGCTTCAAACCAGGCGGCATCGTGCTCAGCCTGCGCCAAAATCTTTTCCAGTTGACGCAATTCAACATCACCGTCCAGTACAAATTCAATGGCGGATTGTTCTGAATTAGCGATTTCCTGTTCGACGAACGCAACCGTTTTGCCGGCTTGCAAACTGACTTCGCCGCCATCCGGCTTGATTACTCCGCGAATCAACCGGAACAATGTGGATTTGCCGCAGCCGTTTTTACCGACCAAGCCCACGCGTTGATTGGCGAAAATCTGTAAATGGCAATTTACCAGCAACGGAGTCCCGCCTTGCAAATAGGTCAAAGACTGAATATTCAGCATAACGTCTTAAAAATTTTAGTACTGCCGATCGAGTAACTAAAGAATAGAAATGCGCGATCATACACGATATGAATGATCAACTTATCCAAGTTTGCAACAAATCGAGGAGTGCGTGCTATAGCGTCCGTACGGTTACTTCACAAAAACCAAACAAACGCATAACCATATGATAATTAAAACATAACAAAATTGTTAAATAAATAAGCAGACCAGGAATTTTCCTTATTGTCCGTTAAGTTAATCACTCAAGATGTATCTTATGCACAATGTTATCCACAGAAAATGTGGATAAATGAAAATTGCAGAGGGTTAAGAAGGCGATAGCTTACGCGCCGGAGTCAATTTTCTTGGCGCAACGGTATTACTGAGCCGATTTCTTATTGGTTTGAATATGCCCGCTCATTGCAAATAGATCGTAACCGGCATTCCATTGATTAACTGGTTTTTGATATTCCCGGCAAATTCCAATTGCGCCAGTATCGCGAATTGAACCGTCTCCAGCGGATTAATTTCAGCGGTAGCCGATTTTTGCATGACCCCCGGAACGGATACTATTGTAGCCTTGACTTTCTCACCGTTAGGAAACTTGACTAGAACGGTTTTGCCCACCACCGCATAATCCTGGTATTTCGGCGGAATGAAGGCATCAATATACACTTTCTCGGAATATATGATTTCCAGCAAAGCTTGACCACGTCCCAGAAACTCGCCGGGCTGCGCGAATAATTCTGTCACCATCCCATCTCCCGCCGGTGCGATCAAATTCAATTGATAAATCTGATCTTGAGTCTTGTCAAATTCCAACTGCAACTGACTGATCCGGTTAGAAATCACAAACATCTCCGGTGATTGGCCGCGCTCCTGCCCATATAGCCTGTTACGATCTTGACGCTCGGCTCTTTCCAGCACAAAAAGATTCTCCAAGGCCGAATTATACTGACTCCGAGCTGACGCAACTTCCGCTTGCGTTGCAGCGCCCTGCTTGAATAGCGATTCGTATTGGCGCAAGCGCTGATAGGAAAAATTTTTCTGCTCTTGGGCAAATTTCAACAACTCCATTGCATTGGCTTTGGAATGATCAGCTCGCAATAGCATTTTCCGTTTCTCTTGCACGAGTCCATCAAGTTCGACTTGCAACCGGTCCCGATTATCGAACAATGAAGCATTGACGAGTTCAGCCAATCGCGTACCTTCGGAAACCTTTTGCAACGGCGCCACAAATAACTGCTCAACGTAGCCGTCGACAGCCGTACGCACGGTAAAATTAGGCACCCGGATACGGCCATTGGCTTCAATATTGATCATTTCCCAAACAATCACCGCCAGCAGATAAACAATCGGGAGACTGGATACTGCGATAATCAAGTACCAACGCCACGGGTTGGCGGATCGTTTGGCTGCACTATATTGAACCCGTAATCCCCGGTCGACATCCGGAGCTTTATTTTCCGGTTGATTAAAGCGTATTTTCATGAAGATAGCTTTCCAAGTCTTGCCATGATTGAATCACGAGCCCAGTAAAATTAGGGGCTCGTAGTTGCTCCTGCAATTGCTGCATCGCCTGGATAAAAATGGTTTTCGGTTTGTGCACATAGCTATTTTCCGCACCCAATCCGGATTCCAGGCTTTGCGCCAAACTGAACGACAGATCCGGGTATTGGCTCATCACCGGCTTCAGCGCAGCGACAATATTGACCGGATTGGTCGAGTAATACATGACGGTAATCTCGTTGACGCCTTTCGCTTTTAGCTCGCACGGAACACATAGACCAAACGATGCCGCTTGCGTCAGATAGCGTGGATGAATGCTGATACCTACCGACCACGGGGAAACGGCGGATACTTGCCGCACCGTTTCGATCAATGCTTCCAGCCGTGCTTTTCCGGACAAATCCGCTATCAATTGATCCGGCTCGATATCGAGGTGCAGGCCGTCAAAATTGATGCCATTCAATTTTTTAACCAGTTGCAATAACTTGCCGCGCTGCGCAGGCAAAATCCAGTCAGGATCGCCCAGCAGCAATTCGACTTTTTTCCCCCGCCGGTGCGCATCCGTCAGAAATTTTTTCAACCGCGCGGGCTTCGCCACAAACATGGAAATCTGCTGTTCGTCCAGGGAAACAAGAAAACGGTCGATCTCGACAATCCGCTTCTTTTCCCATAAACCCGGTTGCGTCATTAATCGATCAAAATTCCAAACATACGCGGCCAATCGGCGAGAAGAAACTCGCACATTCGCTGTAATCGGTTGATTCTTAACATGTTTTGGCGATGCTTGTCTATTGTCGCCGGCAAGAAACGAAGCTGCCTGCTGCAACGGCCTAGTCAGTTCGTTCACGTTGATTTCCGGGTGAGCGTTTCTTCCCTGAGCCTCCAACAATGTAACGAATTGCCGCAACCGGATATGCAACTTCCATTGCTCCGATTCGGCTTCGATGCTCTCAATTGCAATCCGGTAATAAGTATTAACCGCCTGAAAATACTTTTCGATCACATCGCCGTCGATAACCTGCAAACGCAGGTTTCGCTCCCGCATCAATTCCCGCGCCGCTTCCAGGCGCGTATGCTGAAATTTGATTTGCTGCGCCAGTTGTTGATAGCTGCTAAGCAAAGCGCGGAATTCATGTTGCAACTCCTGATCCCGGTGCGTGTAATCCGCGCGCAGGCTGATCAATTGACTGTTTAGCCGGGATTCTTCATTTTTCCGCAGGCTCATAATTTCGAGTGGCATTCTGAAATTAAAACCGACCGATCCACCATAGCCGAGCTGCATCGATTCCGGCGATGGATGAGGAATAGCCGGTCCGCCGAAAGCCGTCGCATTGACATCGGATTCGATACCACGCCAATTTTCCTTTTCCTTGGTATTTTGGATATTTTCTATGCGCGCTTGCAGTATTTTCAGATCCAGTTGCTCGATGTCTATGGGCTTGCTGCCTTCAATTTCCGGTAACTCGGGCTTCACCGGTACGAAAGGGGGAATTTTGCCATTCGTCAGGTATCCCAATCGGATCAACGCTTGATCACGATTATTGCCGAATTCTATTTTCAACCGTTCCGCGCGATCGAAAGCGGAAAGAAATTCAAGATAATCCGACATGAATAGCAAACCTGCTTCACGGCGTTTATGCAAAATATCGGCGACACCGTCGTCACGCAATTGCAAGTAAGTTGCGGTCAAAGCCAGCATCTTCTTGGCGCTCCAATAGGCGGCATAATTTTCTTCCAGAAAAAGTTTTGCCAGCCGCTTGCTCCAATCCAGGCGAATACCCTCGATTTTCACTTGAGTTGCCGCATCATCAATCGCCCGTTGTTGTCTCTCCGCACTGCCGAGTAAAGGATAGCGCACCCCGATACGGCCCAACGGATCAAAGAAGTGTCCAAAAGGCTCCCGGGCGAAAGGGCTTTTTTGATAACCGGCGGATACCCCGCCAAATATCTCCCACCCTTTCTGCGCTTCCTGCACGTGCAATTGCGATTGTTGCGCCTCCAGATCCGCTTTCGCCTTTAGCACTGCCGCCGCCTCATCAAGATTCGCGTAAAACGCAGTCAGCATTCTCACTTCTTCGGCGGCTGCATTGGCCATCAGCATCAACAGCAATAGCGGAAGCAAGCAAAAACGCACTTTACTGCTTCCCTTTTTTAAGCACCCACAAAGGCGCCATCGCAGAATCCAGGTGACCTTTGTTGAGCATCTGATTCAAGATTGCGAAAGCACTCCAGACACGCGCAACAAATTGGAATAGCGGGTAAACCGGAAGAATCAAAATAGCCTCGCTATCCTCCCATTTTCTATCCGAGATGAGCGCAAGATAAAAAATATACTGCAACGCAATCAGAGTTAGATAGAATATATAAACCAATATCATACTGAGCAAAAAGGTAGGGAGGGGGAGTTTCACCGCCATATAGACGGTATAAATCACAATCGAAAAGGGCATAGCGATCTGAAACAGAATGCCGTACCACAATAAAAATATAAAATTGCCCCACCCCATCATGGCCGCTGAAATTCCATATTTGTGTTTATTTGAGTAGATGTACCAGAGATCGCCATCCCACCGTAAGCGTTGCTTGAGAAACCCCCCGAAATTCTCCGGAGCATCGGTATGAGAAACCGCGCCGGGCTCAAATTCAATTCGCAAGTGTGGATAACGCCCATGGTATTGCTTGATGCGCAGTGTTAGATCGAGATCTTCGGCTGTGCCGGTATTCCACCCGCCAATCTTTTGGATAAATGATTTTCTGAAAATACCGAACGCTCCAGGAACGTTATTAATGGCATTCATTTTTGCAAATCCCAGTTTTCCTACTTGCATGGTCAACATATACTCCAGACTCTGCAAACGGGTAATGAGCGTACTCCGGGCATTACGCACACGCATCGGTCCAGTGACCGCAACAATACTGGGATCATGAAAGTGCGCCACAGCAGAGCTCACCATTTGATTATCAAACGATGTATCGCCATCCAAAGCAAAGAAAATCTCACCCTGGGCCCGGCTCAAGCCGGCATTCAATGATGAGACTCTACCGCCACGCTGAATTTTGGGAACAATGACCAGCGAACGCTTGGTGAAATCCGCAACTACCAGGGAAAGTTCATTCAGCGCTTGATAAGTGGCCAAATTTTTCTGCACGCCGTCGACCATTGCAATGATTTCAATATGTCCCGGATAAACTTGCTCCAGCAAGGAAATCACCGTGCTTTGCACCGCCTTTCCTTCCGCGTAACAAGTAATCAGACACGTAACCTTGGGGTAATACAGATGAGATTCCGGTACTTCCACCGATTTCTTAAACAGATAGCGGAATACACTTATCCAATTGAGAAAATACAGCGGTAATTCAAAAAACAATACGAATGGGATCAGCATAAAGATATACTGCAAATCTTGATAGCGCGAAGTAGCGATAAGAAAAAATGCCCAAGTCTGATATAGACTTTCCATAAACTAGAGCAATTCACCCGCAAGACGCGCCAAAAGAAGCTGGGCATTTTCCTTATTGGATATATCCTTCGAGGAAATACCGATAAAACGGAAATCTAGCTTGTGCTCGCTTTCTTCCAGCAGCATCTTCATACTGCTTTCGATGCGTTTCTGAAAACCATTTAACCCCTGCTCATCGGTATTCGGCAACAGCAACCACAGCATGTTCTCCGAAGTCCGCGTGGAAAGATCGGGAGTACGCAGCAAACTCCTCAATCGTTGCGCAAAGGATTCGAGCATCTGCAGCAGCCGCGCATGGTTAAATAGCTCCACCAAATCCGGCAGATTAGCAAAATAGATACCGAACAAACTAAACTGCACATTGAGGTAACGTTGCGACGTCACTATCATCCAATCGAGATCGTGTATAAATAATTCGCGAGAAATAAAATCGAGTTGATCGAAGCCGGAAGACAAATCGAACACTTCACCGCGGAAAGCGATCATCCTTCCTTTATCGCTCAAGCGCCAACTATGTACCTCGTTCAGAATGAGATCGCCAGGGCTTGCCTCTTTCTCACACATCGCACAGCGGACCCGCACATCACCTTCTATAAATGACTGGCTGCACGATTGACAGCGATAGTTCTCGATCGGCCGATCATAATCGCTGCCGATATGCCGCAAATGTGTATGGCATTTGGGACACACGATGGTGCCGCTCTGCATGAAGTTATCCTGCACATCGACACAACCGCAAGTGAAGCAATGCAAAGAAGCCTGTAATTTAATATCGATCGACAGACAGTTTGGACATACATCGATAAAACTCAAATGCGCCGAACGGCAATAAGCGCACTCCCGCTGCCGGTCAACCATCGTCAAGGCTTCGATTATTTTGTTATTGGCGAGATTGCGTAACCATTCGAAAGAATCGGATCCATCCTGACTCAACGCTTCCAGCAGCGGGTAGCGATAAAAGCGCGGATGCCGCCACTCATGATGCGGCCGCAGAATAAAATCTGGGCGCAACCACAGGTACTTGATGAAACGTCCCTGGTGTGTAATGTAGGTTTCATTGCTCTTAAGCGATTTCAGCAAGTTTCCAACTTGATTTACCGCCTCCAGCAAAACCGGCGGCTGTGGCAATTGACCATCCAGTAACAGATCATCGAACGGAGCAACCGGGTCAGTTGCAAAACACAATGACGCAAAAGCTTCATCATCCCTGCGTATTTTTCCAAGAACCGACGAAATATATTGCTGATCTTTTCCGGCAATGATAAATGCGGAAGGATTAATTCTATTTTTTTCCCACTCGGAAAAATCACAGAAATGGCAAACTTCGAACGATTCTCTATAGTGGTCTAATAAACCGGTCTTTTCCCGGGAGAAAAAAATAAGCATCGTCAGCTTTCAATAATCCTAAGCGATATAGGTAACCAACCTTCCGATAAAAAAACACACGATATATATATCATTACCTTACAAAAATTACTTGGTGTACTTCTTTACCATTATTACTCAAGATTCCTACAAATATACTTGGAATAAAGCAAGTAATGCGCTTCATATCAAGACTTTGAAGAGAAAATTTTTCTGATATACGGTGTAAAAATACTAGAGGGAAGCACCGATTAATTCGGCAGACGAGATGAAGCACGAGGCGCACGGAACGCAGTAACCGAGACATATCAACATGATAGGCGAGAGCGCGAGTACCGCGCAACGAAGTGATTCGCTCGTATAGTCAGTTTCCTTAAATAAGCCATCAATTGGATAGATAGATTGATTATTTATAGACCCAACCAACATCCGCATTAACCGGTAAGTAACTCAGTTTTCTCTTGACATTTCAAATAATCCACAATCCGGAAAAATTATAGAAATTCTCCTTAATAATTTCGTATCGGGATGAAAAATATCCCATAACCATATGATATATGTCACATAATTATTGTGTTAAATAATTAATCAGATCAATAAAAGTCCTTAGAAATATGCAGGTTAAGTACTGAAGTCAAGTAATTATTCACAAAGTTATCCACAGAATTTGTGGATAATGAGTGATTTACTTTGATAAATAAGAAAAAGATTGGCTATATAATCAGCGCTGCTACTGAAATAATAGTTTTTGAATGTGTTGGCAATTACACATCGTTGCTACCCAAAGACCAGCACCGCATTATTTAAATGAGAACGATGCCGCGCATACAACTTTCTCAGTATGCACAGTGATTTTCTTGATTCAATCGAGTGGTGCCGAGAGGGGGAATCGAACCCCCATGATGTCACCATCGCGGGATTTTGAGTCCCGTGCGTCTACCAATTCCGCCATCTCGGCAAGATGACTTACCCGTTTCAGCATAAACGGAAGGCGCAATTATTACTGAAAACCCCTAACACAGCAAGCCGCACAGGCGAAAAACATTCGCTACCGGTATAATACCGGCATGAAGACTCAGGACTTTGATTTCTACCTGCCCGCCGAACTAATTGCACAACTCCCCGCCGAACAACGCACCGGTAGCCGTTTGCTTTACCTCCATAGCAATAATAACCAATGGCGCGATACGGTATTTTCTGATTTGCCCCAGTATTTGCGTACTGGCGACGTCATGGTGCTTAACGATACCCAAGTCATCAAAGCACGCTTATTCGGCAGCAAGGACAGCGGCGGCAAGGTGGAAGTCATGGTGGAACGGATACTCGATGATCACCATGTTTTAGCGGCTATCCGCGCCAGCCATGCGCCCAAACCGGACTCAACGTTACTGCTTGCAGACGTGCTACCAGCAACCGTGATCGCGCGCGAACAGGAATTTTACACTGTACGCTTCGAGCATGAAAAAACGGTCACGGAATTGCTCGAATGCTACGGTCAACTGCCGTTGCCTCCTTATATCAGTCGCCCGGTAACTGCGGCAGACGAAGCGCGTTATCAAACGGTTTACGCACGAAATGCGGGGGCTGTCGCGGCTCCGACAGCGGGTTTGCATTTTGATGCCAGTATGATGGACCAATTATGTGCAATGGGCGTTATGATCACCTACGTCACCTTACATGTCGGCGCGGGAACATTTCAACCGGTGCGGGTCGAAAATATCGCCGATCACGTCATGCACAGTGAAACCTACCATATTCCTCAAGCCACCGTGGATACGATCCGGCAAGCGAAACAATCGGGTGGGCGTATCCTGGCCGTCGGCACTACTTCGCTGCGGGCGCTGGAATCCTGCGCAGCGGCGCATCATAATCAGTTGGTTGCAGGCTATGGCGATACGCGGATTTTTATTACGCCGGGCTATCGT
>CAYQZF010000010.1:0-29083 GCA_964421895.1 uncultured Nitrosomonas sp.
TTGGTAGAGCATTTCGTTTATCTTGCCGAAAATGCCAACCTAGAAACAGCAGAACGCTTTCTGGCACAGACAGAAGCCAGCTTCCATGTTCTAGCTGAGCAACCTCTGATCGGCGCACCATTAACGCTGCACGATCCAGTACTAGCGCGAATGCGCAAATGGCGAGTTAAAGACTTTGATAATCACCTGATCTTCTATCTACCACACCAAGACGGTATATCTGTCGTACGTGTATTACATGCGGCACGTGACTGGTGGAGCTTATTGGGAATCGAAGCTTAGCCAAGTAGGCATGTTCTATAGCGCCAGTGTCGATCATGCTTCAAGAATAGGAAAACAACGATTCTCCGAAACAATTTCTCCAAGCAGTGACCGATGACTGCTCACCGCTGACATCAACTAACGATAATATAACTTATCGCTAGTTTAACTAATGGCCCTTATACCTCGGCATCTTGGAAACTCAACACAACCCCAGAAGTTTTTACCAGAATTCGCTCCCTTTCTTGCTACACGCTTGATCATAGCATTACCGCATTGGGGACAAATCGGTTCCGCAGTATTTGTAGAAGGTATCGACTCCGCAGCATTCTTTTGAGCGCGATCTACCTTATTTGAAGTCATCTCATGCGCTTTTTCAATCATTGCCGTCAGCGTAGATCCATCAATCAGTTCGATATTCTGTCCTTTGGCAAAAGATTGTGCTTCCGCTGTAAAAATACCCGAAGTGACAACAAATCCTCCCGCGGCTCCTTTTGTAACCATCACACCAAGTAGCTCACGCACGATATTGACCGACACTTTATAGGCGCGCCACTGCTTGCACTGAACAAGAAATACTTCACCCTCTTTCTTAAGCACCAAATCAATTCCACCATCCGCTCCGCCACTGTCATTCTCCATAACCGTAAAGCCTCGCATCCGGAAAACTTCGCCTACAAGCAATTCAAAATCTTTCCAATTGATATCGTGCAACGGATTATCTGTCCTTCCGCTACCGGCAATCCGAACAAGATTCTTACGTTTGCGTTGTTTGAAAAAAGATGCCAGCGCACCGGATAAAAATAGCAGCGGCAAAATATATTGCCCGTAATACGCAAACGTTCTACCCATTTGCTCGACAACCATGTAACTGATTTGTCCAGAAATCGTTTGGATTGGTGTCTCAAGAACAGAATAAGGTTGCAAAAGAACGTAAACCGCAACAGCAAGAGCGATTCCCACCCACCAAGGCAGTGTTGCAGTTATTTTGAATAAGGCTTCAGCAATGCCATTTTTTCTTCTAGCCATCATTTTTTCCATTGATTGGATGTCAATTATGATCAGGACGGATTCGATAGAATGTCCGTGATCCTCCATGCGGCAATGCTTTATCCCATATTTCAAACAGGTTGGACGCAATCAACAGCTTTTTGAAAGAATGATAACCATAAGTTGCATTCATCTGAGCGACATCATCGGCCAACTGCATATGCACCAGTTTCCCTGCATGTGCAAGGCAAGTCCACTCGTCAGAACGGCCAATCTGCATTGCAATGTCACAAAACAACTGTATCAACGGACTTTGTTGAAGCCACAATAACTCGAGCTGCTGACCAAATTCATTTGAAGCCACATAACCGGCTAGTTTTTGTCTGACTTGCTGCATTGTCTCGGCTACAGCTTTCAAATGCTCCCAGACCGGTAAAATCTTTTCTCTTTGCTTATCGAGATAGTCACTAGCTTGGATCAAGTTTTCAGAAGAATCTGGTTGCCAATATGGCAAGAAATGATGAACCAGTCGATTGCGTTCCTCACGCATCATTTCAAAGGCTTCGAGCTGGTTTCCAGCAACAGCGGCATCAATGGTAATTTTAAATGAGTAAGATAACCACGGCTCCGCCAAATCGCTTGGCCCCTCCGGTTCTTCATCGGGTGAAGATAATATTTCATCAAAATACCGTTGCATGAGTTGCCCTAACATGTCTTTCTGCATTCCGTGAATTCGTTGTTCCTGTTTAAACGCTAATTCTCGGGCATAGCCTTGCACTTGCGAATTCCCCAGAATCATTTTCAGCAAGCCCTCGATTTGCTGAAATATCAGTAAGTTTCTGCCAATTTTACGGAGCACTTCATCTTTCGGGTTTGGCGGTGTAATGTGCTGTTCTAGGTCCATCAGGGAATGATCTGTTGTGAGGCATTTTACCTGTAACGGCACCAATTCCTATGAAGTGAGCTTAGGGCTATCCGTAGTATTCAATTAATTGGCCGAGGAACAGGTGTGTGAAATGTAATAGAATGCAGAAATTATCGAGTATCTGGAAAATCAATAGTAATGGCGACGTCAAACTTTTCGGTATTAAGCCAGCACGACGACCAACTCCTTTGTCAAGGAGTGCTTGCTGAAAAGTATTTTGCTGATGATCCGAATAATTTTTTTAAAACTACGCCAACTGACAGAATCGCTGGCGCAATTGCAGACGGCCCGGACGGGATTATTCATTTCTGAAAGAATCTATATCAGGTCGTTGGATGATGGTTCGGATTCTGGCTCCGACAATCTGCGCAATCTTGGCCACCGATCATGAATCCAGTGGTATTCAGATGGCGTTTCCAGTGACTACATAGACTCTTTGTTCACCATCACGCTCAGCCAATAACGCCTGGATAGCCATGCCTGGTGCCAGAGTGATCCAATGGGATTGTTTGTCGTGATCTTTTTCCATGAAGCTTTCAGCCGAAATCAATACGGGTATTGGATGCCACGGCTTCCATTTTCCTGCTTTGATGGAATCAAGCCGTGCCCATCCGCCATTGGGAAATTTACCTGTCGCTTCTTCCTTCCGTCTACCCCAGATGATCCAGGTTATACCACCGTGTCTCAACTTTACTGGTAGTCTCGCATCGGGCTGGGGAAAGTAGATTTTATGTTCTTGGTATTGAATGCCGCCGCACATGAATGGATTATATCTGACATGTCACCACGAATTTGTTTGTAAGAATGTTATAAGCACATCCTCTATTATTAACGAGAAGCGTAGACCATTTTTATGTATCGCACTCTTTAGAGCCGCTATATTTTGACGTTTATTAAAGGATCTGCTAATGATATCTTGCTGTTTGTTTTGTGATTGCAACCGAAATCAAACATCAAGATGTTTATTCCAATACTAAAAGGAAAGAATGATTAACCATGGCTAAAGCAAAAGAAGTCAAAGAAGAGCCATTGGAGAAACAACTCTGGAAAGCTGCTGACAAGTTACGAAAAAATATCGACGCAGCGGAATACAAGCATGTCGTTCTAGGATTGATCTTCCTTAAATACATCTCCGATGCGTTCGAGGAATTGCATGACCGGCTCAAAACCGGTGAAGGCGATCTCGCTGGTGCCGACCCGGAAGATAAAGATGAATACAAAGCAGAGAATGTATTCTTTGTTCCCATCGAATCGCGCTGGTCACATCTGGTAGCGCAAGCCAAACAACCCGATATCGGCACCTATGTGGATGCCGCCATGGATGCGATTGAAAAAGAAAATTCATCGCTCAAGGGCGTGCTGCCCAAAGTCTATGCACGACAAAACCTCGATCCCATGTCACTGGGTGAACTGATCGACTTGATCGGCAATATCGCATTGGGCAATGCCAAAGCGCGCAGCGCCGATGTGCTCGGGCATGTCTTTGAATATTTCCTCGGTGAATTTGCACTGGCCGAGGGCAAGCAGGGCGGACAGTTCTATACCCCGCGCAGCATTGTGGAATTACTGGTGAATATGCTGGAACCCTACAAAGGACGGGTATTCGATCCCTGTTGCGGTTCCGGCGGCATGTTTGTGCAATCAGAAAAGTTTGTCGAGGAACATCAAGGCCGCATCAACGATATTTCCATCTACGGCCAGGAAAGCAATCAGACTACCTGGCGTCTGGCCAAAATGAACCTTGCCATTCGCGGCATCGACAGCTCGCAGGTAAAGTGGAACAATGAAGGCTCATTCCTGAATGATGCGCACAAAGACCTGAAGGCTGACTTCATCATCGCCAATCCGCCATTCAATGTCAGCGACTGGAGTGGTGAGCAGTTACGCGGGGATGCGCGCTGGCAATATGGCACACCCCCAGCCGGTAATGCCAACTTTGCCTGGTTGCAGCATTTCGTTTACCACTTATCGCCCACGGGTATTGCCGGGGTGGTATTGGCCAAAGGCGCGCTGACTTCCAAAACCTCCGGCGAAGGGGAAATCCGCAAGAACCTCATAGCAGAAGGCAATCTGATCGACTGTATTGTAAATTTGCCGGGCAAGTTATTCCTGAATACGCAAATTCCGGCGGGGTTGTGGTTCATGAACCGTGCACGTTCAACGCAACATGGGGGTAATCATCCACGTAAGAATCAAATCCTGTTTATTGACGCCAGCAACCTCGGCCATCTCATCAATCGCCGCACCCTTGAACTGTCACATGAAGATATTCAGCAAATTGCCAGCACCTATCATGCATGGCGCACCGGGGAAGGTAAGTATGAAGATATCAAAGGTTTCTGCGCATCCGTGTCATTGGAACGCGTAGGCGAACTGGATTACGTGCTAACACCGGGACGCTACGTCGGCCTGCCGGACGAAGAAGACGATTTTAATTTCCCCGAGCGGTTTGCCTCATTGAAGGCGGAATTTGAAGCGCAGTTGCAGGAAGAGGCACTGCTGAATCAGGCGATTTTGGAGAGTCTGAGTAGGGTGAAGTTGTGAGCAATGCGGTAAGCAAGATGCATTCGATACAACAAAGAATTCCTTTATCAAAAACAACAAAATTTGTTGTAGATAATAGAGGGCGAACAGCACCAACAGAGAAAACTGGAATACCACTTATAGCAACTAACTGCATAAGCAATAGAAATCTTTATCCTGTGTACGAAAACCTTCGATATGTCTCGCAAGAAACATATGCTACCTGGTTCAGATCTCATCCTGAACCAGGAGATTTGCTGCTTACGCTAAAAGGGAGTCAAAACGGAGCGGTTTGTTTAGCCCCCGACCCAGTTAATTTTGTAATTGCACAAGATATGGTGGCATTAAGGGTTAATGAAAAGGTTATCCATCCATTGTTTTTGTTTGCAGCTTTGCGTTCAGAAGAGGTTCAAGCGCAAATAAAGAATTTAGATGTTAGTGGAGTGATTCCACATTTAAAAAAAACTGATTTCGATAAGTTAATTTTGCCATACCCAGAATGGGATATTCAGCAATCAATAGGCCAGTTTTATTTCCATACTTCAAAAAAGATCGACCTGCTGCACCGCCAGAACAAAACCCTCGAAACCATGGCCGAAACGCTGTTTAGGCAGTGGTTTGTGGAGGAAGCTGGGGAAGATTGGGGAAAAGGAAAGTTGGGTGATGAATTTGATTTCACTATGGGGCAATCTCCATTGGGTATTTCTTTCAATAAAGAAGGTATTGGTGTGCCTATGTTTCAAGGTAATGCTGATTTTGAGTTTCGATTTCCAAAAGAACGTGTTTATACAACAGAACCGACAAGATTAGCACAAAGATTTGATACTTTAATCAGTGTACGTGCACCAGTTGGTGCTCAAAATATGGCTCATAAGGAATGCTGCATTGGGCGTGGTGTTGCTGCATTCCGCTATAAAAATAACCATAACTACTATACCTATACTTATTTCAAATTGCGCTCTCTTATGGAAGAGATAAAGAAGTTCAATGATGAGGGAACCGTTTTTGGTTCGATTAGTAAATCAGATTTTGATGCACTTGAGACTGTTACTCCTTCATCGGAACTAATTGTGGAGTTTGAGAAAGAAGCAAAGCCGATAAATGACAAAGTTATAGAGAATTGTGCTCAAATTCGTACCCTAGAAATTATCCGCGATACTCTGTTACCCAAACTGATGAGTGGCGAAGTTCGGGTGGCGCTCCAAGAAGATTAATTTCAATAATTGAGGTCAGTAAGATGATTGAAGTGTCTGGCAAACAAATATCGAGTGACAAAATATCCATCAAGGATTGTTTTGGTGAGGATATGTGGTTTTGTATTCCCGACTACCAGCGTCCTTATGTGTGGGGTGAAGATCAAATTACCTTATTGCTCGATGATATTGCTTATGCGGCACTCAACACGCCAGATACACAGTATTTTCTTGGTTCACTGGTGTTGCACTGCGAAAGCAAAAATATTGGCAAGACATCTTTCATTGAGAACTCGGTATTGGATGGCCAGCAGAGATTAACAACGCTCTATATGTTGCACGCCGTGATTCGGGATATTGCGAGTGAAAAGGGGCGTCAGGATGCCTGTTCTAAAGTGATCTTTCAGGCGGGTTACGCCGATGATGGAATTCCTGAGCGTCTAAGAATTGAGTTTGCGATACGTGATGAAGTAGAACAGTTTATTAATGACTTTATCAAACCGCTACACGGAACGCAGAAAAATGATGAGTTAGAACACCTAGCCTCAAGCAAAGATTGCCATGTATCGGTACGTAACATGGCCTCAGCATTGTTGATATTGCATAAATGGTTTGCAGCTCCTGAAAGCCTTGCTGTCGATACGTTTTTTCCCTATCTGCGCCAGTATGTGATTCTCATATATGTGGCCAGTGCCGAATTGGAAGATGCTTTCAGGTTGTTTACCGTATTGAACGATCGGGGTATAAAACTACGTAACTGCGACATTCTAAAGGCGCAAAATCTGAAAGAGGTTGGCGATAAGAAAAAGCAGCAGGAGTACGCCAGATTTTGGGAGGAGTTGGAGAGCGAGCTTGGTGATGATTTTGATATATTTCTCTCGTACATACGTACAATTCTTGTCAAGGATAAGGCACGTCATAATCTCCTCAAAGAGTTTGAAGATGGCATTTATAACCCAAAGGTTTTCAACAAAAGCAGCAAGCAGTATGAAAGACTGCCACCATTAATGAAGCGCGGTGAAGAGACGTTCGAGCTCATTAAAGGTTATCACCAAGAACATGATGCGCTCTTTAGTGGTAACAATTATTCCATCAGTAATAATTGGGCATTCGATAATCTGGTTTCTGTGTTGCGAGATACCGCACTTTCAGATATTTGGGTTCCGCCTTTATTGATGTACAAGAAACTTTTTGGTAACACTCGGATTCTTGATTTCTTAACTTTACTTGATAACAAGTTTTCAGGTGACTGGATTGCTCGCGAAACACCGACTACCCGTATAGAAGCGATGGTAGAGATACTAAAGAAAATTGAAACATGCCATAAATCTGGTACTTCAAAAGAAAATGCACTTATTGAATTACTAGGCTCGTCGGTTTTCGATTTTGATGTTGAAGAATTTATGCGACAAATTGAAGGCTCAGTGATCTATGGCCGTCGTTTTGCGAGATACTTATTACGCAAAGTAGATTTTCTGTTGGATGGCCATTTGTATTCTGAACGACGTAATTCTTATCAGGAGATGACAGTTGAGCATGTGCTGCCACAGAACCCCGAAGAAACCAGTCAATGGGTAAGTGACTTTTCAAAAGAAGAGAGGAATGAGTGGACGCACAGGCTGGGTAATCTTGTGCTCATCAGCAGAAAAAAAAATACACAACAGGGTCGCCTTGATTTTGCACAGAAGAAAGAGAAATATTTCACTAAAAGCATAGAAACATTTCCAAATTCATTATGTGTTATGCAGAAGGATACCTGGCAGAAAAGTGATCTGGAACAGAATCATAATAAGCTGGTTACTTTGCTGAGAAGCCATTATTCAAAATCATGAGTAAACTCACCGAGTCTGCCATCGAAGAATTAGCGATTCAATACTTTGAACGACTTGGTTACAGCCATATCCACGCTCCCGATATTGCTCCCGATGGCGATCACCCAGAACGCTGCCGTTACGACGAAGTACTGCTCACCGGTCGATTAGAAAAAGCACTCAAGCGCATAAACCCTGGTATGACTGACGCGGTATTACAAATCGCCCTGAAAGAAGTCGAACGCATCCATTCCCCCGAATTACTCAGCAACAACGAAACTTTCCATCGCCTGCTTACCGGAGGCGTGAAGGTCAGCTACCAGCACGAAGGCAATGAGCGCGGTGATATCGTTTGGTTAATTGATTTTGAAAACCCCGGCAATAATGAATTTATCGTGGCCAACCAGTTCACCGTCATTGAAAACAATCAGAACAAGCGCCCGGATCTGGTGGTGTTTGTGAATGGCATTCCACTGGTAGTGATTGAGCTTAAAAATGCTGCCGATGAAAACGCCAGCACGCAATCCGCATTCCGGCAATTGGAAACCTACAAACGCAGCATCCCCAGTTTGTTTACTTATAACGCCTTGCTGGTAATCTCGGACGGACTGGAAGCCAAAGTCGGTTCGCTATCAGCAGGCTTCAGCCGCTTCATGGCCTGGAAAACCGCCGATGGCAAGGTAGAAGCCTCTCATCTGGTAAGCCAACTGGAGACTTTGATTAAAGGGATGCTGAACAAAAAAACCTTGCTCGATTTGGTGCGGCATTTTGTGGTATTCGAGAAATCCAAGAAAGAAGATTCGCAGAATGGTGTGATCAGTATCAGCACAGTCAAGAAGATTGCCGCCTATCACCAATATTACGCCGTCAATGCCGCCGTGGCTTCAACCTTGCGTGCAGCAGACATTGGCCTTAATTCCAGAATCATGCAAAGCCCGGCCAGCTACGGGTTGCCAGATGTGACGCAGCAACCCAAGGGAGATAAAAAAGCCGGTGTGGTGTGGCACACGCAAGGCAGTGGCAAATCACTGTCGATGGTGTTTTATACCGGAAAGATAGTGCTAGCACTGAATAATCCTACAATTGTAATGATCACTGACCGCAACGATCTGGATGATCAACTGTTTGATACCTTTGCAGCCTGCAAGCAATTGTTACGACAGGAACCCAGGCAAGTCGAGGATCGTCAACAATTAAAAGAATTGTTGCGCGTGGCATCCGGTGGCGTGATCTTTACCACCATCCAGAAATTCCAGCCGGAAGAAGGCAATGTGTATGAGGAGCTTTCAGATCGTCGCAACATCGTGGTGATTGCCGATGAAGCCCATCGCACGCAATACGGATTCTCTGCCAAGACGGTGGATGACAAGAATACCGATGGCGAAGTGATCGGCAAGAAAGTGGTGTACGGTTTTGCCAAGTATTTGCGCGATGCGCTACCCAATGCCACTTATTTGGGTTTTACCGGCACACCGATTGAAAAGACGGACGTTAACACTCCCGCTGTATTTGGCCATTATGTGGACATTTACGATATTGCTCAGGCGGTGGAAGACGGCGCTACGGTGCGCATCTATTATGAGAGCCGTCTGGCCAAGGTAGCTTTAAGCGAAGAAGGCCGGAAACTGATCAAAGAACTAGACGATGAATTGGATCAGGATGAGCTGACCGATACCCAGAAAGCCAAAGCCAAGTGGACGCAAATGGAAGCGTTGATTGGCAGTGAACGTCGCATCCAGAATATCGCGCAAGATTTGGTCAACCATTTTGAAGCGCGTCAGGAAGTCTTTATCGGTAAAGGCATGATTGTGTGCATGTCGCGCCGTATTGCGGCTGATCTTTATGCGGAGATCGTCAAGCTGCGACCACAATGGCATTCCGATGATCTGAACAAAGGTGTAATCAAAGTAGTAATGACAGCGGCATCCTCCGATGGCCCGGCCATGTCGAAACACCACACCACCAAGCAGCAACGCAAGCTACTGGCAGAACGCATGAAGGATAACAGTGATGAATTAAAGCTGGTGATTGTGCGCGACATGTGGTTAACCGGATTCGATGCGCCCAGTATGCACACGCTGTATATCGACAAGCCCATGAAAGGGCACAATCTGATGCAAGCCATCGCACGGGTGAATCGTGTTTATGGCGATAAGCCCGGCGGGTTGGTAGTGGATTATCTCGGCATCGCTTCAGACTTGAAAGAAGCGTTGTCATTCTATTCCGATGCGGGCGGCAAAGGCGATCCGACCTTGCTGCAGGAGCAAGCAGTACAGCTCATGCTGGAGAAACTCGAAGTGGTATCGGCGATGTACCACGGCTTTGCGTATGAGGATTATTTTGCAGCGGATACCTCTAAAAAGCTGGCACTTATTCTGGCGGCTGAGGATCATATTCTCGGCTTGGATGATGGCAAGAAACGCTACATCAATGAAGTGACCGCGCTCTCTCAGGCTTTTGCCATTGCCATTCCACATGAACAGGCACTGGATGTGAAAGATGAGATTGCATTCTTCCAGGCTGTCAAAGCGCGTCTGGCCAAATTCGACAGTACAGGCGGCGGCAAAACTGATGAAGATATTGAAACGACCATCCGGCAAGTGATTGACCGGGCCCTGGTATCAGAACAGGTGATTGACGTATTCGACGCAGCCGGACTCAAAAAACCCGATATCTCGATTCTTTCCGATGACTTCCTGGCAGAACTCAAAGACTATCAGCACAAGAATGTCGCGCTGGAAGTATTGAAGAAACTGATTAACGATGAGCTAAAAGTACGCGCCAAGGTCAATCTGATGCAAAGCCGGTCGTTGATGGAGATGCTGGAAAACGCTATCAAAAAATATCACAATAAGATCCTGACCGCTGCCGAAGTGATTGATGAACTGATCAAAATCAGCAAAGAGATTGTGGCATCCGACAAGGAAGCCGAGAAGCTTGATTTATCTACTTTTGAATATGCCTTCTACACCGCTGTGGCCAGTAACGAGAGTGCACGTGAACTGATGCAAAATGACAAGTTACGTGAGCTGGCAATCGTACTAACGCAACGAGTTCGCCAAAATGCCTCGATAGACTGGACGATTAAGGAAAGTGTAAAAGCCAAGCTGAAAGTGATCGTGAAACGCACCTTGAAACAGTTTGGCTACCCACCCGATATGCAATTACTGGCGACTGAAATGGTATTGAAGCAGGCTGAGATGATTGCCAATGAGTTGGCTGCTTGATTAGTCGGAAAGTTGGATCCAAAATTGGATAAGAAGAAATAAGGCGTTATTGTTATTAAATGTGTGTGTTGTCGGATCCTTACTGAACTGTTGTGGTTCTGCCTGCTTACGACCCATAGCAGACTTTGACGTCTGTGGAGTGTTAGTACACAAATGCTCAAGGAAAATTATCGTGAGGGAAATAAATTTATATGCATGATGTTACTTTAGATCATTTTAAGCGCGCCGCAGCAGATGTAGGCGCTCACGGTGATAATGATACGCTTCCGTTTGATATGGACAATCGCTTTATTAAAGATACAAAAGATGATCTTGCTAAAGTGGCATATGAGTATTTCTGTGTAGTAAACAGTAGAGGTCCTAAAGACGCGGCAAAAATAATTAATGCCCTACAAATTTTTTCTGAGCGGTTGCTTGTTCCTACAGGCCCTTCTGGATTTCGCATCACGACAAAGCTTCATCCCTTTTGGAATGTATATTTTAATGGCCTTGGTGTTGCTATAGCAGAGAAGCATGAGCCATCTCGCAGTGACCGCGCTCATTCCTATCGTTATATTCAAGACCAAGAGGGATTATTTGATCGTAACAAATCATGGCGTGCTTATAGAGAGGCTACACTTGCCGACGAAGCATTAAAGAAAGATGGTGCTGTTATTGTCCAAACTGATATTTCCAGTTTCTATGAACATATTTATCATCACCGCCTTGAAAATTGTATTAATGATTTATTCTCTAATAACTTAACGGTTGCTGTTCAAATTGACCGACTTTTGAGTAAGTTTGCCTCTGGTCGTTCTTTTGGCCTTCCTATTGGTGGCCAATGCGCAAGAATACTTGCGGAATTGCTAATGTCATCAATTGATCAAATGCTAAGTGCTAGAGAGATAATTTGGCATCGTTATGTTGATGATTTTGTACTTATTACAAAGTCACAGGAAGATGCATACCGTGCTCTATCTATCTTATCTCATGCATTAGCCGACTACGGATTATCATTGAATAGATCGAAAACAACCATTTTGAGTGCTAAGCACTATAAGGACTACATCAATACCCAGCTAGGAGGAATTGACGATGAAAGTAAAGCCTTAAGAGAGATTGACTTACACTTTGACCCATATTCTGATTCTCCTGATGAAAATTACAATGCGCTTCAGGAAACTGTAAAAAGTTTGGATATTCAAACTTTGCTGAACTTAGAGCTGAAAAAGGCCCAGCCCGACACATTTTTGGTTGCTCAAATTGGGCGGACATTAAAATTTCACTCTCCCAATATTGCAATTCAACTTTGTGCAACATTACTAAACTCAAAAAACTTACATTCATTCAGAGCTTCTTGGTCGACGATAATGCGTGGCGTTGCTGCCGTTCGCTCTGATAATGACAACAATATCATTTTTAATGAGCTGGATGAAATGCTCGATCAGATTCCCATTCATTCCTCTCATCTTTTACAGGCTGAATCGAATTGTCTTCACTACCTCAAAACTATCAGATTTAAACGAACTGAAAAAAGAGCGCAATTTGTACTTGGAACCTACGATTCTACAAAATCGGAATCCGTTAAACGAGCATGCATAGATTGCTGGCGTATCTGGAAGGATCGCCCACAGTTTATTACTCTTAGAAATCGGTGGCATACCCTTGGCACAGAGGAGCAGCGCATGATATGGCTAGCTTTTGCAGATTTAGGAGAAGAGGGTAGGCACTCACGTTCTCAAGTTAAATTATCATTGCCGAAAGCTTGGGCATTAGGAATTGAACAAGATAACAAGCTTACTTTTTGCAAACTCTATGAAGAATGGGCTGTAAATGTAAATGGTATATAGCCGCTTTCCGATGAAAGACCCACGCACTGTTGCACGCGACATTCCGGGAATTTTTGATGTTATATTTCCTCAGTTGACACCGAGTACTGTTGCTTATTTCAACAAAAAAGCAGTAATTCTTTTTGATTTAAAAGTCCTCCCTGAAAACGATGTGCATTCCAGCACACTTCAGAAAGCTATGTTATTCGAGATTGCTTTTGCAAGAGGCGAACAAATTCTAAATGGATTTTCTGAAGCAGATTGGGATTATTGTTTACGTGTCGCCATTCGAAGGCAGCGTCGTCATTTTGATGCACGATTACCCGATGAAATTTTACCAACCGACAGAAAGATTGCTGAACATGTCGCAAACAATCTTGCTGCCATGCTTCACCATATGAAATTAAATGCTCCTGAATATGAGCTAATCCATTCTCCTAGGGTACCTGGATATCAATGGATTTCATCTGGAAAAGGTGATTTCTCACTAGGGCAAACTCTTATTGAAATAAAATGTTCAAGTAGTAATTTTGGATCTGCCGATTATAGGCAAGTCTTAATGTATTGGTTGCTTAGCTATGCTTCCGCTATTGAGCAGAATACTCTCGAATGGAAAAGTGTAACGCTCCTTAATCCACGCAAGAATTATGTTGTGAATTTATCATTTGATGAGATTGTTGAAGTGACAGCTGCCGGAAAATCAAAAATTGAGATTCTTGAACTATTTTCTTCAATGGTGGGGGATTTGGCACTTAAAGCCCTTCCTGAATTTAAGTTTTAATAAACAGAGGCCGATATGCCTCAATGTCCGTTTATGGCCAAAAGTTACGCTTTGTTTGCTAGTAAAACGTTATCCGAAACTTTGGTCTATAAAAATGGGCCGAAATAGAACGTGACTGCCAACCCTCAACCAGCGATAAAATAAATTATCGCTAGCCAGGACTTAACGCTCATATAATTAATACGTAACCAGTTTAACCGGATCAATTTTGTATAACCCACCATAAAGTTGCCTTTTTAGCTGAATGGGTTTAGATTTTCTAATTATTTAAAGCAATTAATTACCTGCTGAAATGTCCCCTCTGAATTGATAGCGGAATCTACTTTAACTAAATCTAATGGATACACATGTCGAATAACTGGCGACCTGATTGGAGAAAGGCTGAAGAATACGACTATTTAACAGAAAAGACGTCGAGTGAAGCTTATGCTTGGGAATTTTTGCGCCGGAACCTTATATATCAAAAAGATTTTGAATTAAATAAGGATCTAGTAAAAGAAGGAAAGTTTTGTTACATACCAAGAAACGTGGCCAAGGATATAAACGGCAGAAATATTGCTTGGCGAGACGATATGCGAAATTGGTATGGACTTTCTTTTCACTCTGACAATTACGATCCCAGCATTAATATTCCTCCTATATTTGATAATCTTACTGGCGGTCAGCCATATCCTTACATTACTGTTCCTTCAAAATCTTCCTCAGAAACTTATATTTACAGCGAAAATAATAATGCCAAAGAATATAAAGATTTCACCGCACTATCCTCCTGTCAAGATTCGAAAATAGGAAAAGAAATTATAGTCATCGACCTTTTTGAATTTCCTGAAGAAAAACCCAATCCAGGTGAATTTAATGCACTCATATCGGCAGAAGCTGATTTAGAAGCTCAAATTAAGGTAATCGGAAAATTCCATACTCAACATAAAAAGAAACTTGATCAACAAAAGCTTCTTGATACGGAAGATAAGAAAAAAAACTATAAAAGACACATAAGAATTCTTGATGCCTTATTTACTGAAGGTTTCTATGACGAAAAAGTGAGTGAAGGGTTTAAAAATGAAATTCCTGAGATATTTTTCCCTAAACAGGACAAAGATAATTCAACGATAGATACTCTTATAGAAAAAGCTAGGATGTTGCGAGACGGGGGGTATATAAGGATTATCGGCGGCAAGATAAAGCATCCGCGGCCTGATAATCTTACTTTGGAAAGATTACTTCGGCATCCTAATAAACCCAATTCATTTAAAGTAGATTTAAAAAGCTTAAATTGGTCACAGTACAATCAAATGCCAATCTAACAAAGTATGTAACTATCAAGCTACAGATTAGAAAGTTGCCTTTAACAGGCTATTAATATTGTTGCGTGGAATCATAGCCACCTCACCTAAACAACTACCACTTAGAGTTTGCGTCTCCATTGTTTGCAGTTCGCGGTACGGATTGTTTTAATTCCATTAGTGGTTTGCTCTGCAAATCCAAGAACCTATTGATCCGGCGGTATGAAGAATAAACTTATTGATGATACTGATACCAGTGGCATTCATCGAAGTCAATCTGGGTCATATCAAACCGCATTTCTAGTATCCGCATATCTAGGGCACCGCATGAATACTTCAAACTTCATGCCACCGGATCAATAATATTCATCTGCAACAACCATAGAGCCTTTCATCAGACAATCAAAGTAATTGCCTCAAATATTACCTTTCGCTTCAAGTTCCTTGAATTCTGATCTCATCCATAGCTAAAACGGCATCTAGCAACGTCAATATGAAAATTGATAGTGAAATTTCATTCACATATTAACTTATATGTCAAGGTTGGAAAAGTCCAGTTTTTTCTCACCTCAAAAAACCCTTCTAAATTGAGTAACGTGTGAATCTCATTAATAAACTATGAGGTACACATGAATACCGATAATCAAAACCCAAATGAAAATAGGCCGCTGATGGATTTTAAAGAGGCCGTACAGATTTCCTGTAGTACAAAATCATCCATATGGAGGGGAATAAACGATGGAACCTTTCCGAGACCCGTAAAAATTGGATTACGAAAAATAGCGTTCATCCGCTCCGAAGTGATGGAATGGGTCAGTTCTCGACCCAGAATAAAACTTCAAAGCGACTCTGCAAAGGAGAATTAAGATGGCCTTTCCCTTCGAACCAAACAGGCAAAGCAAGCGCCTGGATTTCTACGATATTAGAACTGATCTGCCGAATTTTGAAACCTTAGAAGATGCAAAAAAAGAATCACAGATCAGGCAGAAAGCGCTAATCAAAGGAGGATATCGCGATCTAGCCGAGAAACTAGCTGACTGCGCTCAGGATTACCGTTGCGAAAGCCCCGCCTGCCCCCGGTGTGTACGTCACAACCGCCGGGGTTTCTACGACGCAGCGGCCGCGCTTTCTAAACAGCACGACAGAGCTAACCAACGCACAGTTACGCTGATTTGCCACTCAGAAGCGATGACAGATGAGGAACTAGAAAGCTTCGACCCCAACCGGCTAGCAGAAAGGGTACGCAAACAGTTAACCCGTTGCGGCTTCCAGAACCCAGTTATCGGCGGCCTTGAGCTTGATTACCACGAGGATATCGGCCTGTGGGTTCCCCATTTCCATTTACTTGTAACGAACGACATTGAACCCCTGGAAATATTAAGGGAAAAGTACCTCGCAAAGGAAAAACGCCCGACTTCTAAAGGTACACATACCACCCCCACGAGTAGACCCATGATGGTACAGAGGTTGAAACGTCCGCCTAAGCAACTCAGCTATCTATGCAAACAGAGATGGCAATCTATTAGTGCATACATAGCCATAGTTAAAGGTAAACGTAAACGTAAGACCAGGAAATTAAGGTTAAAAGGGTATAAATTCATCCTATCACTCATTGTATTGGATAGTTATACCTTTAGTGATCTGATGATTTTATACAAAGTTAGAGTTGTTAATAACGAGTTCAAAGTATCCCCTTCTGTCTGTGAGTTAAAAGGTAAAAACCCCTAAAGGTTACTGATAACCCCTGGTTTGAGCTAACGGGAGGGTGAGTTACGGAGGGATGATTGACAACACTACTCAGCCAAAAACACATTAATTTTCAATGTGTAATTAAATCTGCACGCATTCAATAAATAACTGATCTGCTGATCTGGTGTTCCACAGATCGGCGGATCACCGGATCAGATAAATATTTAACCCAATACATTTTAAAGGAATTCATGCCGTGAGTATAAAAGTTTTATGTAACGTAAAAAGACAAAACAACTTGCCAGGATCATTTAAAGCAATCGAATTTGTTGACAAATTTGGTGACAGAAAAATAGATTTGTTTCCCACTAAGCTGTTGCTAAACATCAAAGCATCAAAAGAATGGCTTATTGATCGTCATTTCGAATTACCTGCTGATAAAAATTGGAATGATATTATTAAATTGCTTGAACAGAAAACAGATAAAACCGGAGAAATCGTTGATCGAATCGGTTTTCATGGAACAAGTTATCTTCTTCCTAATGGCAAGATAATAGGACCGCAGAAAAAGCATACACTATTCTTAGATCCCGAACATACCGCTCATTTGCCGCATTATGGCGTAAGTGGTACGTTGCAGGATTGGAAAGAAAATGTGGCACCAGCAGCCCTGAATAGCCCTTGTATTATGCTAGCCATAGGTAACGCGTTATCTGGATACTTATTGTATTTTGTGAATGTTGAAAGCGGTGGATTCAATCTTTTTGGCAAAAGCTCGATTGGAAAAACGACCACTGAGAAGGTGGCGATTTCCATTTCAGGTCCGCGCTCGAATTTGCGATCATGGAACTTTACTGAAGCTGGAGCCGAAGATCTTGCGTATGGCCACAATGATAGCCACTTGGCTTTGGATGAGTTTAAAACATTGGATGCCGATCCCAAGAAAGCCCATCAGAAAGCATCTGCATTCACTCACGTAATAAGCTCAGGAAGGGGAAAGAGCAGATCCAAAAAGTATGACCCTAATCTGAAAAACTGGAGAGTTGTCCTGCTTAGCACGGGAGAACTTAGTCTGGCTGAATTTGCAGAGAAAGGCGGTGGCAATCGAATGAAAGGTGAGGAAGTTCGCATCATTGATGTTCCTGCCGATGCTGGTGAAGGTTTGGGTATATTTAAAACAATACCTGATGGATATACTGATGCCAGTAGTTATGTGAAATTCCTAGATGAGGCGACCCAAAAATATTATGGGACACCGCAGATCGAATTTCTCGAGAAGCTAGTTGCTGATCATAATGCACAAGATGCAGAGAGATCGGTTAGTGATCGCATTAAATGCTACATGAGTGAGTTTAATAATAAGCTCAATATTGACTCAACAGAGGGAACAACAAACCGGTTTGGCGACCGTTTCGCGCTTGCATATGCTGCATTATGCATGGCGGTTGAGTATGAAGTATTGCCATTTAAAAATAATCAGATATTCAACAGAATCTCCCGCTGTTATAAAGCAGCTCTGGGTATAAAGCCAAAAACGCTTGAGGAACGACTAGGCATATGCAACAAAAAGCTTATCGAATATCTAAAAAATAATGAATTTCCAGCGCTACGGTCAAAAGAAAAAGGGACTGAGGAAGAGATTAATGAAGTTGATGCCTTTGCTCTATCCATAAAAGGAGTCAAGGTGATTGCGCTAAAACCGGAGACTGTGGAATCACTGATACCAAAATCTCTCTACAAGGAATTGCTTAAACATTACCAATCAAAGGGATATTTGTTACCCGATTCAAAATTGAATAGTACTCGACAAATTTCTTTGAACGGCAATAAAATCGGTCGTTTTCATTGTTTTGTTTTCCCAAGAAAAACGGAGAATATTGAAGCCGCGAAAAAATGTATCGCGGAGTTCAATGAAAATCCAAGCAACTGATTTATAGCACAACAGCGGGTAATTACATAGATTGTATTGCCCGCTGTTATTTTGTCGATTACCCGCCTAGACCAGTTGCAGTTATCTCACCGTCAGCAACAAAATTCGTATATCTGTTGAAGAATATCGCTCTAATCCTGTTAGTTTCGATCTTGGCGGCAATTTCCGGCTGTGCCGTAGAAAAGCGGGTTGTGCCAGTTCCACAAGAATCAATTGGCGTTCCTGCTCAAATCAGCCCCTACAATCGCAAAGATTGGCCGCATTGGATTGATGCCGACGGGGATTGTCAGAATACTCGGCAAGAAATGCTGATCGCTACCAGTCGGGTGCCCGTTAAATTTAAAGATTCCAGGCAATGTACGGTAGTTTCCGGTGAATGGTTTGGTGTGTACACGGGCAAGACGTTCACCAAAGCTTCGGATGTCGATATTGATCATATTGTGCCTTTAGCTCATGCGCATCGGCACGGGGCTGACAAATGGACACGAGATCAGCGGCGTGTGTTTGCCAATGATTTCGAAAATCTGCTGGTGGTTGATGATTCGGTCAATCAATCCAAAGGGGATCAGGCTCCGCATGAATGGTTGCCGCCACGTAAAGATTACTGGTGCGAGTATGGCAGGCGCTGGCAGCGGATCAAAGAAAAATATCGGTTGTGGTTTGACGAGCTGGAGCGCAAGACATTGGAGTTGCTGACTGAATCCTGTCTACAGTAAAAAATAACAATAAATCAGTACGCTATATAGATTCTTTCAGCAGCGCACCTATATCTTCTTGTGATAAGTCGATCACTAATTTTTTTCTTAGATTTTCAATCTGGATAGATGTGTATGATAGATGATGGTTCATGTCCGCTAAAACCCAATTACCGAGATTTCCTGGACCTGTTTTATAATCTGCTACATCGTCAATGTATTCATCCCCATAACTATAATTCCGTCCACAATACATAGAATTCCTACGTACTTTCTCAGCTAATTCATGCGGCTGACCAGGATCACCCGCGCGCTTATGACCTCGAAATATCATAAATTTATTACGCACTGTATAGCGTATCTTACAATTCGCACTTCCTCCAACTGGAAGGTCATCTGCGGCAAAATCTGGATGTACAACGCCGTAATCTGAATAGATAAAAGCATCTCCATCAGCAAGATCAGTTCTTAAAATTGCCCAAATCATTAGCTCCTTTCGTTCGACTTCTCCCAAACTATCTTTTTCAATTTCGGAAACGTCTTTTAAAGCAGAAGAGCCAGCTACAGCTATAGACCTGAACATAGTGTTTTTTGGTCTAAGAACCATGAAGTCTGTAATAAGCATTATTATATTACTTATGGATTTTTGACGAACATCGCGTAAATCAATGACCAGATCTACATCCTTTAAACTAACTTCGAGCTGGGAACATCTTGTAAGGATTTCATGCCACGTTTCTTCGGCTGAATCCTCTTCCAAGTCATCTTCTTCCAGACGAAAGCAAAAACCCATTTGGTGTTGTTGCAACACCGATCCAAGATGTTTCCACATTATGTCATCACGACCAAAGCCATATACCGGAGTTACCCTTTTTCCAGCTTTATATAAAAGCTCATATCCGGCTATAGTGGCAAGCATCCCATCTTCTGTTGTCTCTCCGGGAAGAAAACCATAGAAATCGACGAATAATTTGCCATCTCCACCATACCTGGTTAAATTTAGGAGAAATCTTTCCAGATAAATATCAACACTGATCTTGGACGGAGTGGGTGGTAGCTCAATGAGAGGCTTTATAAGTTCTCGCTTCTCTAACTGAAGTTTTCCAAGGGCGCGAAGGTCATACTGTTTTCCCTTAATGATTGGAATGTAAATGTGCTTAACCATATCGCTTCTCAAGAAAAAGATACTTCTGGGAAGAGAGAGCGTACAGAACCTTGTCCCAACATATCCCTAAACATGTCGTACTGCTCATTTTCCTTTTGCAACCTCCCCACAATAATTGCTGGATGAATAGATAGATCCTTAGCCAGTTTCAGAATTGACTCTCGTGATGAGTTCATGAACGCCGAACTACGTTTCCATATCGCTCGGGGAATCATTGCATCCCGAGCAATTCGATTGGCCTGCTTTTCAACTGTAGAGCTTTGTGTGGCATTCTCTACGCGATCAATAAAAGCTTCATCTGGAGAATTAATGTGCTTCCAAATATGAGCTAGCTCATGGAGCAACGTAAACCAAAAATAGTCTATGCGGTCATATCGTAGTGTCATCCCAATAACTGGCAATCTACTTTCTGAGAGCATGGCTGCGCCATCTAGTAAGGTATTTGGCAACTTCGGCTCAATAATAAGAGCAATTCCTTTGTCTGCCAACACATCAACTGCCTTCCTAGGGCCATCTATTGAACTACTAAGACGGGCAAGTTGGGCAAAAAATTCTTCATTAAGTTCAGATGGATCGAATTTCTTATATTCTTTAGATGACTGTTTTGCACGTTGCAATACTCGAGCACTCCATGCCAGTGTTGAATAAAAGGATTTTTTATCATTCAAGGTATCTCCGCGAAAAGTTCTACGAAAAAGAGCCGGTGCAGCTGCATTTTCATAGATCTGCGTTAAGAATGCTTTTAAACTGTTTTCGGCGGCATTTTTCGTCGAAGAGCTAATTTCAGAAGTTGTATCAAAATGTATCCAGCCACGTTGAACCATTTCTTTGATTGGGAATTTATCCCATTCATATTTTTCTTCGATGCTCTTGGATTTCTTCAAACTTTGATCAGGCTCTCTCTCAGATAACAAAACTTCATACGGGATACCTAATCCTGTTGAAATGGATCGAATCATTTGTACAGACAAAGGACGCTTACGCGAAAGGATCTCGGAGACTCGACTACGACTACCAAGAAGCGGAACGAGATCAACTTGACGAAGACCTTGTTCCATCATTCTAAATTCAATTGCTTCTATTGGATCAGGCGCATCGAAAAGAAAATTTCTTTTCTCAAAATCTTCAATTAGCACCGACAATAGTTCAAGCTGTTCTGCTTCTTCAGAACCCAGATCAGGATCCAATGACACAAGACGCTCTGCTTCGCGGAGCATTGATTGGTACTGGGAGTCATTTTTTATAACCTTAAGTTCCATGATATATCTCAAAATTTTTTGCTATCGTATTCAGCATGTGTACCGATCCATTTAACAACAACGATCTGCGTTTTCACTGCAATCTGTACTGACAGCCGATAGCTATTTCCTTTAACATTAAAAATAACAATATTCTCTGCTAGAATACTTGCGGAAGGATACCGCTCCTTCAAGTCATTTAATGAGTTCCAACTCACAGCTGAAACATCAAAAATCCAATTTCCAATCCAGGATCTACAATCTGGGTGCTTTTCACAAAACTTGTGCAATTTATCCTTTCCGATCAGTCTCATAATTAATAATTCTTATTAAATCCCAAATACGATGGGACTATTAATATTGAGTCCAATCAATTAACTTTCCTATTGTTCCCAATATGGGAACAATTGTCAAGAAATATATACTTACCGAAAACTATCTAAATGTTCTATTGAGGGTGCAAGGTATTTGGTCTTAGCTTAGCGTAAAATTATTAACAGATTTTGTTCCGTCGCAAATGCACGATATCAATAAACACAGCATTCAACCATGAACTCAAACCATTCATACTTTACCCTACACCGACAACAAATAGGTCAAAGTCGGCCACAAGGTATACAGCTCACGGCTTTCCGTTTCAATGGTACAGCGATCCCGGGTAATCCGCCGGATACCCGATGAATCCGATAGAATAAGCGCATTGGGCGTAATTTCTCTGACGCAAGTCCAGTGCTTGATACGTCCGCTCAGACTGATAATGACCACCGAGTCTGGTTGGCTTAAATGATCGGTCAACTTTTCCCAGTATTGATCCAGTGTCACATCATCGGTATCGAATGCGATTTGTTTGCGTAGTTTGCGATTCTGATATTTCTTCACCGATTTGATGGCAATATCAATGAAGCCACCCTTGGCGTCAATATCACTAAAGCCCCAAATCAGCGCATCTTCCAGCAGATCATGCTTAGCCAAATATCCAATCAGGTTTTTATATAAAACTCTTCGCTGGCTGGCTTTGTGTTTTAGTTTGGGATCATAGTGAAATTTACCAATGACGATCTCGGTTGCATTCATCACCGAATACACGCCACACAGTCCATCAATACTGCCTTGCCGAATAGGCATGATGCTCTCCTCATCATCCATACCGGCTACCAAATTTGGCTGACCGCATTATTAACAAACAACTGACTATCGCGGATATAACGCTGCAACATCAGATCCGACTTATGCGCAGTTTGCTGACGGATTTTCCAGGAACTGACACCGGCTTGCGCCGCACTGGTAACCAATCCTGCCCGTAAACTATGACCTGAATACTGTTCAGGATTCAAACCAGCATCACGCACACGCTGTTTGACGATCAGTGCTACCGATGCCGCGCATAATCCATAGTCTGTTATTTGATCAAAGCGTTTCATGCGGCGAAACAATGCACCGGTTTTGATGCCTGATTTTTCCAGCCACCTCTTTAGTCCACGTACAGGGCAATGACTGCCTTTGGTATAGGGGATGGCAACCTTTCGGCCAACACCGTTTTGATCCGTTTTGCTGCGCCGGATATGAATCAATACGCCTTCCGTCACAAACCGCACATCCTCAACCTGTAACGCTACCAATTCAGAGCGGCGGAATGCACCGGCAAAACCGATCAGCAATAGTGCTTTGTCACGGATACCGATCAGTCCGTTGAGTCTTTTTGTGATCTTCATCAAATCAGCTTTGAGCAATGGCATGACTTGACGCTGCTTGCTGCCATTGATGCGCCGGATACCGCGCAAAGTATCGGTTACCAATGCGGAGCGAGTTGGTGATTTCAATCCTTTATCTTTGTGAGCATGATTGATAGCCACTACACGCCGGTTCAATGTCGCCAGTGACAATGAATTGGCATGAACCGCCAGATAAGATGCTACGCATCGGGGTGTTGCCGGAATTTTGCCGCCGCTTTTCAGAAAGTGGGCAATATCGTATTGGTAAGCCAGTTGCGTATTCCTGGCTTGCGTGGCCGCCAGAAATTCGCTCACCTTTTTACGGGTGTGATTACTTGAGAGCGTTAGTTTGTTTTTCACTGTACACTCCTAGCGAACATCGACGTAGCGCATACATACGCTCAATAAATGCTCGTAATCGCTGGCTGTGGCTTCACGCATGAATTCTTCAGCCAATTCTGGACGATTGCTATTTAGGATGCCGCGCCGTACTTGCCCTAGAATAAAGAAAGCATTGCCGTCTTTGCCGGTTAATTCGACTACGGCATCAGTCAATGGCGAACCCGGTTTCTCAATCAATTTCATAATTACCTCCGAAGTAATGGATAACAGAATCATCACGGTCGTCATAATGATCAGTTATCGTAAGTTGAACATGCATAAAAAAGCCCGCCAGCAATGGGTTTGCAGGCAGGCAAGTGGTTGGGTGTTTTCATTTATTTTGCTCCCATAACATCCGAAAAGAGCTTGTTGTAAGTCGATCTAAAACTAAGTAGGAGAGACTGCTTCAATATTCCTCGGGTAACAGCAAAGTGGTGACACTGCGATCCGCTTCGGTAATGATCCATAAATTCTGATCATCGCTGATGGCATAACTCGATAAGATGCGCCAGCCATTCTCGACTGAACGCAAGTTTTCTTCCGCATCACTGGGCGGCACATTGCCCCAGTCACCGGATTGATGGCGCTTAATCAGATCAGCCGCATTGATGGCATACCGATCCAGTGCTTCCAGTGCTCCAGGTGTTGCTACTACTTGACCTAACGGAAACAGCGCAATAGGCCGCCGCTCCCTTGTAGACTTGGGGTTACACATTTCTTTTCTCCTTTTTATGGACGAGCAAAAGCTGACGGGGGCATAAATGCGCCTGTCCTGATTGCTGCGATTAGTGGGATTGTTTTGGGGTGTTACTGAGGTGCTACCAGATACTTTGAAACGTACTGGTATTGCAAATGGGCCGCTTGAGTGAAGCTGCTTAATTTATGCAGCGCAGTAAACACTAACTTAGTGATCTGCACAAACAATTACAATTGCAATATAGCTCTATTTTAATAGGTTGTTTTATGCGCTCAAAATGGCAATGATATTTCTATAAACTGCTTACAAGCATGGATGAATTCCTAGCGTTACTTGGAACATTCAAATAATTTGATACTTAATGGATTTTCGTACTTGTTATTGCAATGATGCTCGCGCAAACAAATAGAACCATGGCGACAATCAAGTAGTGGTTTACTCTGTAGATTTCACCATTGAAACGTTTATGTGCGTAAACAATCAATACCGATAGCGCAGGCCAAAAGGCATTTACAATTACTGTTTTTGCTAGGCCAATCGTTATGATAGATTTAAAAAAGCAGGTATAAGCGATGGAGAAACTTAATATCCCATGCATTGCAAAAGGCATTACCCAGCAAAGAGAGTTTCTTGTGAAATACTTTTTTATTGAAGGAATAACAATAATAGTTACTAGTACAAAGGAGGAAGTTAGGGCAATAAAACTATTGTCTATAGTATTCCCTTCCTGAAAGCCTATTTTTACGAGAACCTCGCCTACAGCCCATGTTATTGCTGTTAACACCCCCCACAGTAATGCATGCCAGGTAAAGTGTGAGGCAGGCGCGGCTTTAACAAACATTAATAATCCAAGACATATCAGAACAATTGCAATTGTGGACGATGTGTCAATTACTTCATTAAGAAAAATTGCTGCAAATAAAATAGAGAATAGTGGTTTAACCTTGGCAAACTGTGAGGCCAGCTCTGCTCTTGTTCCAAAAGCAGATGCAGACAAATAATACATACCAGTCGCAATTGGAAAAGTGAATATACCTGACAGTATGATATAGATATTAATGTTGTATATATTGAAAACACTATCACTTGTAAAAGGAAAGAGCAACATCACTCCAGCAAGCAAAGCGCAAAAAAGTACAAAGAAAATCGCAGAATAGCGGTTTTCCAAGGGGAGATTTTTTATCCCCAGATTAACTATAGGAGCAGAAACTGCCCATAATAAAGCGCTTAGGATGGCATATATATAATCTGACATATAGGATCAATAGGATCCAATTTTATTAATAATAAAAATTATTAATGGTGCGATCATCACAAGCCATAAAAATACTCTAGGCCAACTATTTGTTACTTCTTTATTTTTTTCACTGTAGGGACGTATTTCTGGGAACCAATGAAAATACCCAACAAATAAAGTGATACCGATAGCTAAGCTACCCGCAAGAGGACTGTAATAAGAGGCAAGAAAAATTACACCCAACATCATGCCAATAAGCCCGAAATATCTGGGATTGATGGTAGATTGATAATAATGGTATATGATTATACGACGGTCAAGTTCAGTTCTGAACTTATTGAATACTATGTCTAAGGCATCGACCGATATAACAAAACATATGAAAGCGACTAGGGATGAAAATCCTGACATGTATAACATCAGAACTTCAAAGGTCAAACATTCTGAATTAACAAGTACACTACTAACTTCTTTCATGATTAGAACTGTAACCGCAATCAGAATAGCTAATACCTTCATGCTTGTATCTGCCTTTTTCCTGAATGAATCTTCAAGATCATCCAAGGCTGCTGATGATTCCTTATTAAAGGGAATCCAATGAACACTACTTTCTGACAAAAGCCTTCTTAATGACTTTATCTTAAATGAGGTAATTCCCGCGGGCTGTTTATCATTAGGATCAGCATTTCTTTTACGCGAATTGAAATAGACAATCCAGAGTGAAGCAAAAAATGATAAATAAAGAACAAATATGTATTGATTCTGATTTAGTGTAATGGAAAAAAAGATGTCTAAAAGTAACGATATTAACGATATAAGAGAAACGAATATAAAGAAAACCCCAAATATGTACGGATATGCTGGATTAAGCAATATATAATTGTCTACGCCTGAATTATTCTCATAGCGCCTGTCTCTATTTAAGTTTTTTTTAAAAAGTCTCATTTAGTATCGTTTGTTCATGTACTGAAAGGGATTATTGAGATAACTCTTTCATTCTACATTTATTCAATAGCCTGTAACATAAGTGATTTACATTGCTTGCTCATATTATTATTGTAATATTAGAGATTATCTACCTGTATAGTTTTCCGTCACCATTTCACTTTCTAATACTCAGCCAATCTATCCATCAGCTCGATGATATGTCCAGATTCCATCATACTGTTGAGTACTGGATGTTCGTCCTCAGACAGAATTACTTCCTTTAACTTATTCAATTCGCCGGGTTGGACATCAATCTTCAACAATACGTAGTAGATCAATTCATATCTGATCTGGCCTAGGTTTTTCATAATAAAGGAAAGCCCGGTTCGTTTCACACAGGCAATCATGGCTCGCCGTTGCAGCCATAAATCCTTTCCCCACATATCAGGCGCGTCTTCCAGGTTTGTTAATGCAATTTTCTGGATGATTTCAGAATCACTATGATGGTGGATGATATATGACAGTGCAAAGGATACTGCTGGATACAATGTATCGAATTTGTTCCATTCAGCAAGAGTTGTATTGTCAATGGGATCCATGATCCCAGTTTGCTCCATCCTCTGAAGTGGCTCACTTTTTTCTTTACCGATACCAAGCAGCCACCAGCCATAGTAAAAATTCAGTAATTCCAGAGAATCTCTAAGAATCTTTCCATTATTCGCAATGAACTGATTCCAACACGCTTCATCGCTTAACAGAGTTATATCGCTGAGTTCCGCTTTGAATGCACTGGAACTGACCTGTCTTCTGTTGAGATAGGCATCAACTGTTTCACAACCAAATCTGTCTTGCAGGATATTGAATAGCTCAACATCAAAACCGTGGGTAAAATAATGATCATATAGACGGCAGAATGCCAGATCAATCAGCGGTTCCGGATTGTTGGGATCTTCCAGTTGTTGTATTTCAGTTTTAATATCCTCCGATTCCTGGAGATAACAAAACCGGTAACCTTTTGTACCTCTATGACCAGTTTCCACAACATGCAGCATGATGCCTTCGTAACAATATCCACACATATCATCCACCTTTATTTTAAGTTTCTGAAAAAAAATATTCTTTCTAAAATTAGTGGAATCAGGATTGTTACTACGGTGTCGTTTAGGATTGAGCATCTGCAATCAAAGTATTGCAATAATTGGCCCAGTCATTCATAAGATGAATCCGTTTATCAAATAAATCGCCTCTACGATAAGCGGCTTCCACTTTATTGGTAATGGTGTGGGCTAATGCCATTTCACAGACTTCCTGCGGGTAAGCCGTGGTTTCGCTTGCCCAGTCTCGAAAAGTTGATCGAAAACCATGTGCCGTCAGATCGTTGCGACCCATACGTTTCAATGTCGCTGTTAAACTCATGTCCGATAACGGCTTATCCTGTTTTACACCCGGAAAAACGTAATCGGATACATGGTTTTCTTGCATTCGTTTCAGAACGGCAATAGCAGCATCGGACAAGGGAATCCTATGTTCACGTCCTGCTTTCATTCTGTCACCAGGTATTAACCATAATTGTTCTGGTAGATTGATTTCCGACCATAACGCACCCCTGACTTCACCGGAGCGCGCTGCGGTTAAAATGGCAAATTCGAGAGCAGCGGCACCAATGCCGGGTTGACTTCGCAGTTGCTGCATAAATTGGGAAATTTCTTTATACGGTAATGCGGTGAAATGCTTCACCTTGGCAATTTTAGCCGGTGATGGCAGCAACTTATCGAGATGCCCTTTCCAGCGGGCGGGATTCTCACCTTCCCGGAAACCTCTGACCGTTGCCCAATCCAGGATGCTTTCAATGCGCCCCCGTAGCCGGGTTGCGGTTTCTGTTTTGGTTTTCCAGATGGGTTCCAATACTTTCAACACTAAACCAGCATCAATATGAGCAACATTCAGATTGCCAATAACCGGGCAAGCATAAGTTTCAAGCGTGCTTCGCCATTGCGCTCTATGTTTTGCATTTTTCCAGGCATCGCCATGCGCATCCAGATAACTATTGATACAATGCTGAAAGGTGACGCGCTTGATATGCGCTTTCTTGTGAACATCAGCTTGCTTTTGTTTGTCTTCCAGGGGATCTATACCCTCTAAAACCTGCTTGCGATAGTTGCTGGCTTTATGGCGGGCTTCTTCCAATGAGAAATCGGAATAACTGCCTAATCCCATATCGCGGCGGCGGCCAGAAAATGAGTAGCGATAGATCCAGGAGGCTGCGAAAGTGGGATTCATATTCGCGGATAAAGCAGGACTCACATTGACGCAAAGGTATAGGCCTGAAACACCCCCAACAGCGTGCATGCCGGGCGTTTTGGAGAGTTTTTTAACACCTAAAGCCGATATGGCAGACTTGATTTTTCCCATCAATGATCCCATCAAAATGATTGGGATTTGATGATAACTTATGAAGCAACTTGGAACAACAAAAATATTTAAGGTTCTAATAATTAATTGGATATGACATATACTGGAACATTGTTGGACAACAAGTAAACAGACATCCTCTCCGCCACAGATACACCAATAGATACCTAGCAACACCAAAGAAACCCGCATAAATGA
>CAYQZF010000011.1:0-25955 GCA_964421895.1 uncultured Nitrosomonas sp.
CCGCATTGCGTTCGACAGAAAATAATGAAACATCGGATCGCGTGCAAACGGAAGGATAAACCGGGACAATCTCTGCTTGCCACTTGTCATTCTTGAGCTTTTCCTCATCTACGCCGGACTGCCCTCAGCATTGCATTTTTTAAATGTCTCTCGCCGTTCTGTATAGCCGGGCGGTCTCCGGCATTCAAGCGCCGTTGGTGACGGTGGAAATACACATCGCCAACGGCTTGCCCAGTTTCACCATCGTCGGTCTTCCCGATACTGAAGTTAAGGAAAGCAAGGACCGTGTCCGGGCGGCACTGCAAAATGCGCAATTCAAAATACCCGCGCAACGCATCACGGTGAATTTGGCACCCGCCGACTTGCCGAAAGAAAGCGGGCGTTTTGATTTGCCGATCGCACTGGGAATACTCGCTGCGACCGGACAAATTCCCGGCGGCAAACTGGATCAGTATGAATGGGCTGGAGAACTCGCGTTGACCGGCGAACTGCGTCCCATCCACGGCGCGCTGGCGATGACTTACAACGCCTCGCAATCCGGCCGCAGTTTCGTTCTGCCACAGCAAAACGCCGCCGAAGCCGCGCTAGTCAATAAAGCTACGATTTATGCTGCCAAATCCCTGCTGCAAGTCTGCGCACACTTGAGCGGACACGAACCCTTACCGGTTTACCAGAATCGCCCGGAGAGTGATAGTGGCACACAGGATTCAGCCTACCCCGATCTGGATGAAGTCAAAGGACAAACACATGCCAAACGCGCGCTCGAAATCGCCGCTGCCGGTGGACACAGCCTTTTGATGACCGGCCCGCCGGGCACCGGCAAGTCGATGCTGGCAGCGCGCTTTCCCGGCATCCTGCCATCCATGACCGAGAAAGAAGCCTTGGAATCCGCCGCGATTCAATCGCTCGGCTACGGCAACTTCAATATTGAAAACTGGAAACGCCGCCCATTCCGTTCCCCTCACCACACCGCTTCCGGGATCGCGCTAGTCGGCGGCGGCAGCCAGCCGCGCCCCGGTGAAATCTCACTGGCGCTGCACGGTGTACTGTTTCTCGACGAACTCGCCGAGTTCGATCGTAAAGTACTGGAAGTTCTGCGCGAACCGCTCGAATCCGGCAAAATCACCATCTCCCGCGCCGCGCGCCAAGCTGAATTTCCTGCGCGTTTCCAATTAATCGCCGCGATGAATCCCTGCCCCTGCGGCTATCTGGGGCATCCCAACGGTAAATGCCGTTGCACACCAGACCAAGTCGCTCGTTATCGTGGCAAAATCTCCGGCCCGTTGTTGGATCGTATCGACATGCAAATCGAAGTACCGGCAGTGCCCCAGCATGAATTGATGAAACAACAGATTAGCGGTGAGAAAAGCAGCACCATTCGCCAGCGCGTTGAGAAAGCGCACCAATTACAGTTGAACCGGCAAGGAAAAACCAATAGTTGCTTGAGCGTCAAAGAAATCGATCAACACTGCGCACTCGACAGCACCTGCGAGAATCTCCTGAAGCAAGCGATCAGCCGTCTAAACCTATCCGCCCGTGCGTATCACCGTATTCTGAAACTCGCGCGAACGATTGCGGATTTAGCAGGCATTGAGAAAATCAACAGCCAGCATATTGCGGAAGCGATTCAGTATCGCAGGCTCGATAAGCAATAGATTACATGCATCTTTAGCCGTAAATATAACTATCATCACCGGTTCAAATAAATTACTCCAATACCCTATTGCCCGCATGATAAAATTCACCCTGATTTTTGATTGTTCGTCCGGCTAATCTGAAACATCAATCCTTGCTTGATTTTCCATGATACAACTCACCATTAATGGACAGCCGCAGCAATTCGAGGCGCCGATCAATGTTGCGCAACTGATCGACCACCTTGCGTTGCACGGCAAACGTATCGCCATCGAATGCAATGGTGAGATCGTGCCGCGCAGCCGGTTTTCGGAACAAATGCTGACGCATGGCGATCAGCTCGAAGTCGTCGTCGCCGTCGGCGGCGGGTAGTTTGTTATTTCGCTTAAAAACACTTTAAAAACATCATCGCATGGACAACTTAGTCATTGCCGGTAAAACGTATTCATCCCGTTTGCTGGTCGGCACGGGCAAATATAAGGATTTCAACGAGACCCGCGCGGCGGTGGAAGCCAGCGGCGCTGAAATCATTACAGTAGCAATTCGGCGCACCAACATTGGGCAAAACGCCAACGAACCGAATCTGCTGGACGCGCTGCCGCCGTCGAAGTACACACTGTTGCCCAATACGGCGGGCTGTTACACGGTTGACGACGCAGTGCGCACGTTGCGCCTGGCGCGTGAATTACTCGATGGTCACAGTCTAGTCAAGTTGGAGGTACTGGGTGATCCCAGAACCCTATATCCGAACGTGGTAGAAACGCTAAAAGCGGCGGAAATTCTGATTAAAGAGGATTTTCAAGTAATGGTATACACTTCGGACGATCCGATCATGGCCAAGCAATTGGAAGAAATGGGATGTGTCGCCGTGATGCCGCTCGCGTCGTTGATCGGTTCCGGCATGGGTATTTTGAATCCGTGGAATCTGCAAATCATCATTGATAACGCCAAAATTCCGGTGCTGGTCGACGCCGGTGTCGGCACCGCTTCCGATGCAACCATTGCGATGGAATTGGGTTGCGACGGCGTACTGATGAACACCGCGATTGCCGCAGCGCAAAATCCGGTCTTGATGGCCTCGGCGATGCGCAAAGCCGTTGAAGCCGGCCGCGAAGCCTATCTGGCCGGCCGCATGGCGAAAAAACTCTACAGTGCCAGCCCTAGCTCACCGACGGAAGGTATCATCGCTCAATCTACGAAAAAACCGGCAGGTGGCAAATCCTGACCGGTCCGGTTATTGCCAGTCTCTCAATCCATGCAACACTCGATACGCAGCTTCGTTCTTCGCCAAGGGCGCGTCTCCAACGCGCAACGCCGCGCCTGTGAAACTCTGCTGCTCCAATACGGTATTCCATTCAGCGAAACCTTGCTCGACCTGGATCAGGTGTTTGGCCGTAAAGCGCCTAAAATTCTCGAGATCGGATTCGGCATGGGGGAAAGCACTGCGATCATCGCGCAATCGCATCCGGAAAATGATTATCTGGGTATTGAAGTGCATACGCCCGGCGTGGGCAGCCTGCTCAATCAAATCGAACAGCACGGCTTGACGAATCTACGCATCATTCAGCACGATGCTGTGGCGGTATTGCAGCATATGTTGCCCGCCGCATGTCTGGATGGCGTTCACATCTTTTTTCCCGATCCCTGGCCGAAAGCCAGGCACCACAAACGCAGATTGATTCAGCCTACATTGGCCGCTCGCTTATGCTACCACTTGAAACCGGGGGGCTATCTTCACGTTGCGACCGATTGGGAAGACTACGCCGTGCAAATTTTGCAGGTGTTAAGCGAGGAGTCGCAACTCAAGAATACTGCGACGGATTACGCACACCGACCGGATTACCGGCCATTGACCAAGTTTGAACAAAGAGGGATCAAACTCGGGCACAGCGTATGGGATTTGATTTTCCGGAAAAACTGAGGCTTTGCACGCACTGAATTTCCCGGTTTATTTTGTTTTCAATGCGTATTTTTCAGCAGCCAGATGGGCAATTTTCCGCCCCATCTCGGAACCCACTTTGCCGGAATTACGATAATGCACACCATCGTAAATACGCGCGTTGGCAACTTCTTGCATAAAATCATCCAGCTTAGTCCAACTGCGCGCTACGCCGCCCGCAGCGGCGCTGGTTGTTGTTAGCACCGGCGTTTGGCCGTCGCCAATTTCGATTTGCAACACCGTACCCACAGCGGCGGAAACGATACAATGCGCGCAAGGATATTCCGGGTGCATCGGTGTATCAATAAAAGGCAACCACGAGGCATCGCGTTCCGTGGCATCATTGCCGTCGATATCGCCGTTACGGATCGCCGTTACCGGCCGCCAGAAGCCATAGTGATATTTCGCGTCGAACACCGCGATCAGCCCATCATCCGAGGCTTGCGTCACTGCCGCAAACAAGCGCGCGTTTTGGGTAATTTCCCTTCCCGGCATGTTCGCAACCGAACGGACGATACCGTGATAAATCGGTGGCATGACTTCTTCCCAGAAACGGGCGATGGCGGTTTGATCTACGCTTCTTTCCCGGCTATTCTTGCCGCCGAGCGCCTTTACTTCGTTATAATCGCGCGCCCATAATTCGCTCCCCAATTCAGGCGGCGGCGCTGGGCGGAATTGTGATGGGTGCGTCATCAACCAGGGTTTGCGGTGCATCCATTGCGGCGCTTCTGGGATAACCGTTGGCACATAAACCCCCGCATGAGTATAAGGACGGTAGGATTCTCCGGCAGCCGCTCCGTCTCCAGTCCGCAATGCCAGAATTGCCTGCGCCGCTTTTTCACCCACGGCGATGCCGCTAGCTTTGCTCTCATCGCCAGCAATTACGGCCAATGCAGCTTGGTAAACGTGATCGATTGCCGATTGCTGCGATGGCACCAGTTGAGTCAATGCCACACGATTCGCCGCGGCTACTGCGGCATCGACCGATGCGCCAGGTGCGGCCTGCAGTTTTGTATCCTTAATCGTATAGCGTTGGGTAATCGCATTAACCGCTTCATACACGGATGCTTGCACAATCGCCAGCGCCCGTTCGGCCGGTAATGGGCCGATCTTGGCATTCACCACAATATCGCCCGCCAGTTCATTCCATTCAGTCACTGCATCGGCAATTGCATTAACCGGTGCCGTCATCAATAAAAACGAAATAGCGGCAATCAGTTTCCGCATTTTTTGGTATTTACCGGTCATTGCTATCAATCCTCTTTGTCATGTGAATTTATTTTTTGAAGTATAAATATTTCCGCTTGCACATTATTGACCAAGATCACAGAACCGTTCATATCCCTTGAATTTTATTAATATCAAAACCCCATTTCTCCGGATCTTCTATGTTTTCGATGCTATCGACCCCCTTCGATAGATCCAGAATTTTGATAGGGACGTGTGCATTCGTGCGCGTTGAAAAGAAAATTTTTACTATCGGTGTGGTTAATTTCTTGGTGGATTGCTCCATTACTACAGCTAACCGCCCGGATTTAAGTTTCAACAAGGTACCGCTCGGGTAAATACCGATTGTCTTCACAAAAGCTTGAAAAACGATTTCATCAAAATGCCCATCCTTCCAGGAAGCCATTTTGCGAATCGACTCCGCTGGTGACCAAGCAGGTTTGTAGCAACGATCCGAAGAAATAGCATCGTATACGTCGCAAACCGCCCCCATGCGGGCAAACAGCGTTAGCGCATCGCCGGATATTTTTTTCGGATAACCTTTTCCATCGACCCGCTCGTGATGATGCAAACACACATCCAGAGCCGTTTCTTGCACTTGATAACAGGATTTCAGAATTTCCCAGCCGCGCTCCGGATGGCTTTTCATGATGACAAACTCTTCATCCGTCAATTTGCCCGGTTTGTTCAACACCTCATTCGGAATCACCATTTTCCCGATATCATGCAACAATCCAGCCGTGCCCGCTTGTCTGACTTGCACTTCATCCAATCCCAGCCGCTTTCCCAGAGCAACCATCAACATGCAAACCGCAACCGAGTGCATATAGGTGTATTCATTGACACTCCTCAAGCGAGTCAACGTCAACAACGCATTCGGATTTCGTTCCATCGATTGATTGATCTCTTCAACCAATGATTCGGCTCCTTCGATTTCCAGCGCTTTTCCCATACGCACATCATTGAACATCGAGGTCACCGCTTCTTTGGCTTTATTCTGGATTTTTTTAGCAGTACCCAATTCCTCTTCAACCGAAACCCTCACCACAGGTTTCTTGACCGGCGGAGCCGCATTGACAGGACTAGCCGGCGTTGCAGATTGACGATTTTCCGTAGGAATTTCTTCATCGCCAGCAACGTCAAGCCCTTTATTGGTATCGATCCATATTTCGTCCAGACCGCAACTTACAAGCATATCCACATCTTCTTGCTGCTCCAATTTGAATGATTTCTTCCAAAATGGATGTTCCAGCCAGTTACCGCGGATTGCATGAATATACATCCCTAACCGCACATCGCTTGCTTGCACTTTTTTTATCATAAAAATTCAATATAAAAAGTAGAGAAATTGCTTGGTACCAATAAGAATCAGAGCCTTCTAATTAGAATGATAGGCCAGTTTTTCGATTTCTGATTCAAAACTCAACGAAAAAGAATTCTTGCATTGTGCACGTCCAATTGGAAAGTTAACGGTTGGATTGCAAGGTTTTTATAGACCTCGGTCACCCTAATGCCAAAGCTCAGCTAAATACCAATAACCAATAACACAAAATCTATTGCAAGCAATCCACATTTTTTTTCAAGGTACGCCGCGCATAGTAAGCAAAAGTCACGGCGCTGCGCTGTCCGCGCAAAATCCAGTCATGCGCTTCCCGTCCCAAAGCGGGGTCAATCGGCTGGATCGTTCCGGCGGAAGCCGCCAGCAACTGTATGCGCGCCGCGCGTTCAAAGGCGAGCGCTAAAATGCATCCCTCTTCGATGCTCGAACTGGCGATCAATAAGCCATGATGCGCCAGCAATAAGGCATGCTTGCTGCCAATGGCTTGGGAAATCAATTCGCCTTCTTCGTTACCGACCGGCACACCGGGCCATTGAGGCAAAAAAGCCACATCGTCGTACAGCACGCAATTATCCATATGCGAAATTTCCAGCGGCGTTTCGAGCATGCTAAGCGCGGCAGTATGCACCGCATGCGTATGGATAATGCACTGCACATCGGCCCGGACTCGATATAGCCAGGAGTGAAAGCGATTGGCCGGATTGGCCATGCCGTCACCTTGTAAAACCTCTAAATCTTCGTTGACGAGCAGTAAATTACTCGCGCAAATTTCGTCAAACCCGAAGCCCAGGCGCTGCGTCAAATAAGTGCCCGGTTGTTCGCCGCGCGCGGTGATTTGTCCCGCCAATCCGGAATCGTGGCCGTTATCAAACAGAATCCGGCAAGTGAGTGCCAACTTTTGCGCTTTCGTGTAATTCGCGCCCTGCAAATGCTTATCCATTTGCACAAACGATTGTTGAATCAGTTGCTCTTTGTTTAAATTGAAAGTGTCATTGCTCATGATTTTTTCCGGATTTTAATAGTCGTCGTGATTGGAAACGAAACGCTCGATCTCTCGACGGTCGCGCTTGGTTGGCCGCCCTTTGGTGTAAAACGGCTGCGGCTGCGCTTTTAAACGGACTGCCAGCAACTCCCGCTTCTCCCGGCTTTCGTCGGTTTCCCGGTACAGCTGCTGAGCCACCGGCGCGGATCCTCTTTTATTGGATAATCCCAATACTTCAATATCATACTGATAATTATTAATACGAATGGTTAATCTATCCCCGACAGCAAGCACTTTGGCTGGTTTTACCCGTTGATCATTCACGATTACCCGGCCGCGCTCAATCGCTTCGGCGGCCAATGAACGTGTTTTGAAGAAACGCGCTGCAAATAACCATTTGTCGATGCGAAATTTCTCTACGATATCATCTGATTGCATAGTAAAGCTAATCCACGAGATTAGTTTGTATTTGAATCTTGCTCTGTAGCGTTTTGTGCACCGGACATTGATTGGCGATTTCCAGCAAGCGGGCTCGTTGCTGTTCGCTAAGATTGCCGCTCAGTTGAATTTTGCGCATAATGACATCGATTTGTGTTTTTTGCTTTTCGCAGCTGCCGCAATCTTCGGCATGAATCCGGCTGTGATGCAACTCGACGTAAATATCCTGCAAGTCGATCTTTTTGTGATTCGCATACATGCGCAACGTCATCGAAGTGCAGCTACCCAATGCCGCGAGCAATAATTCGTAGGGATTGAACCCAAGATCGGCACCACCTAATGCAATCGGTTCATCGCTGATCAACCGGTGATTCGACGTCAGAATTTCGCGAGTGAATTTTTTATCGCTTTCGCGCACGATCACACTACCCGGTTCAACAGCTGGCCGCTGAGCTCCTCCAGTTTTAACCGGAATCTGGCCAACCTGCAGGTAACGGCTGGCCCAAGCCGATAATACTTCCGCCACATATTGCGAGTCTTGCGGATTGGAAAGTAAATGATCGGCGTGATCGAGCGATACAAAACTTTTCGGGTGTTTGGCCGCGGTAAAAATTCGCCCCGCTTCGTCGATCGAAACAATGTCATCCAGCGGAGAATGAAATATCAATAATGCTTTTCTTAGCGCGCCGATATGCGCGACTGAATTGTATTGCTCCAAGTCGTCGATGAATTGCCGCCGTATCTTAAAGCTTCTTCTCGCCAATTCGACTTGCACCGATTCTTCATTTTGTAACTTCCGATAAGAATTGGCGAACAAATGCTTGACATGAGCAGCCGTCGCCGGTGCGCCGATGGTGATCACCGCTTTAACCGAAGGCAGATCTTGAGCAACCGCCAGCACAGCCGCGCCGCCCAAGCTGTGCCCGATCAACAACTCCGGTGCAGCATAGTGTTGCTCCAGATAACGCGCCGCGGCTAATAAATCCTGCAAATTGGATGAGAAATTAGTATTCGAGAAATCACCTTGACTGTTACCGAGGCCGGTAAAGTCGAAACGCAATACCGCGATGCCGCGATCCGCCAAAGCCAGCGCAATCCGTGCAGCCGCGGGATTGTCCTTGGAACAAGTGAAGCAATGCGCGAACAGCGCATACGATTTGATCGCGCCGGATGGAATTTCCAGCAAACTGGATAAGGATTGGCCTTGCGAATTTTGAAACACGGCCTCAATACGGGGCATGGACTATTTACCTTTCAACAACAGATCAGAAACTTTTTAAGCTGAATGCTGTTTACAAATAGTACCAAAAATAGAATGAAAAAATTTTTTTCTTCGCGGAAAAATTAAAAAGCTTTCGGATAATTCGAATTTAAGCCGAAAAAGGCAAATTCATCATGCGATCAAATTACAAGTTCGATCATCTTTGTTTTGCCCTTAGGCATCGATGGCATGTCTCTTTTTTGGATTCTCAATACCTCATCCAACCGGGCATCTTCGCTTTGGTAAATGGATAAACCGCTACCATGATTGAGTAAATGATCGATTGCAGCTTTAGCGGTTACAATCGAGTGTGCATCAACAGTCACTTTTGCCAGAATTTGTTGCAGAGCTTCGCGATCGACCTCGAGACCTGCTCGATCAATCGAATAATATTTCGCAACCTCGGTGCGATTGTTTAGCAGCATAGCTGCATTTCCCCAGACCACATTGCCGAAATCCACATCAGCTACCGTATCGACAATCCACACGACCATATCGCCCAAGGTTTTACCGGTAGATATCTGTGTGAGCATATGATCCACCACCACCGATTTATTTGTCGATGAAAATGTATTATCAAGCAAATGATCTACGACTCTTGCCGCATTGTAAGTATTAAAATGCAGCGAAGCATTTCCCCAGCTGGGATCCGAAAATGGAACTGACGACAAAGCACCTATTACTTCTGCAATTATTTCACTGCGTGCAGCACCGGTAGTCTGTCGATGCAAAACAAAATCAATCACCAGATTTTTATTACATTCCGATGCCCGGTTACCGGCCAAATCGTTGATAAAAGAGACGGCAAATTCAGCGTAGCTGAATCCATCAGGATAATGTTTGCCAAAGAATAAAGCGCTTTGCACCAAAGATTGCGCCAGATTGCCCAATGATTGTTGATTCTGCAATTGCGAACCGAGTATTGTCAGATTCACTGCGCCTGGCGCGGTATTGAACAACGCCAGCATGAGTTGCAGAATGGAAGTTTGTTGTTGAGTTGTTAGCACCATATCGAAGTTTTTGTTGTTCGCATCGAGTCATTCAATATGCAATCCGCGGAAATGACTTGGATTGCATCTGATTACACAATATAACCTTCAAACAAAATCAATTCCAAAATGCTCACCTACTCTTCCGCCCAATTTTCGTTGATAATACTTTCATTTGCAATGCGGCAAATTGTCGCACCCGGAAGCGGTATCATCAGTGTATGAATCTTTCACATAAATTTTGATTATGACCTTACCTTCACAAATTCTCATTCTGGGGCATGGCGAAATGGGTCATGCGATGGAATACTTACTTGAGAGTCAGTACAAGCTGAGTATCTGGGAGAAATTTCCTCAAAACGATTATCCCTATGTCGCTTTGGAGGATGGTGCAGCGCATGCCGACGTCGTGTTATTTTGCCTGCCGGTTAATCCGCACCGCGAAGTCATTCAATACATTGCACCGTCACTAAAAAAGACTTGTGTGTGCGTCAGTATCGCCAAAGGACTCGATGAATCCGGGCGAACCGCAGCGCAAATCTTTGCGGAAAACTTGCTACCCCAGCAACCGTACGCATTGTTGTATGGCCCGATGATCTCCGAGGAAATCCGCGCCGGACGGCATGCATTTGCACAACTGGGCAGCCTCGATCCGGCCGTCTCTCAGTTCGTGCAAACCTGCTTCAACCACACCCGGTTGCATATCGAGCACACTTCGGACATCACCGGTATCAGCTGGTCGGTGATTCTAAAGAATGTGTATGCGATGGCATTCGGCATGACCGATGAACTGAAACTTGGCGATAATGTACGTGGTTTTCTGGCCGTTACCGCTTTGCATGAACTGAGCCAAATTGTACAAGCAATAGGCGGACAGGCTGATAGTCCGTATCACTTGGCAGGATTGGGTGATCTGATCACCACTGCGACCAGCGAAAGCTCACATCACCATGAATTAGGCCGCAAACTGGCTCGAAAAGAAACTGGCGACATTTCCGGCGAAGGACCGCACACGTTAAAAATGATCCATCAACATGGGTTGATTAATATACAAAATTATCCGCTCTTACACTTAATCGATCGAATAGTGCTGCAAAGCTGCGATGCTTCGTTGTTATTCACCGGCTATCTTAACCATTCTTAAGAATGATCGCGGCATCCATCCATAAATTCAATTAACCTTCGATGCTCAGAATCCGGCGAATCTCGTCGGTTTTAAATCCAAGCACCATAGGACGGCGGACATCCGATAAAACAACAACATCATATAACTCGTTGATCACGCCTTCCATGCGCACCCAATGCACAGCATCACCCGTGCGCAAATAAATGATCTGGATGCCACAGCGCGCTTCAGCATTACGCGATTGAAGACGCTCGTCCAATGGCAAACCGCTAAACGTCCGCTCGTAACGAGGTTTGGATAAACCGATTAATGCGTAATCGCCATGAAAGCTCAAACCGCGCATATAGCCGGGGCAAAAGCAAACCGGTTCGAAATATCCGCTGGTCAAATCAACATAACCGAACTCACCCGTTCCCGAATTCAATAACCAAAGCTTGTTTTTGTGCCAGCGCGGCGAATGCGGCATTGATAAACCGGTGCAGACAATATTATTGGATGTCACTTCGATTACAATCCCGCCATTGGCGCGATAATCCCGCCAACCATCCGCCACATCGGAACGGCTCACCGCAGTGACATAGGCTGGTTGACCGTCTTTCATTGCCAATCCATTGAGGTGACAGCGGTCCTCTGCCGCCAGCTTGCTAATGAATGCGGGTTTCCATAACGGCTTAAAGCTATGCGTCGAACTCAAGGCTGCTAGGCAATTGAACAACGTATTAACGAATACTAACCGCCCGGCACTATCAATTGCCATATCGTGAATATCCAGATCACCGGTGGTATAGCCAGTTCGCGGTACATACAGCCGGTCGTATCCATCCTGTTGCTGCCCCGGGTTGAAAATGTTTTCGAAGCGCCATACTTGATACAAGCTGCTCATATACAGACCATTTGGCGTGACACATAACCCCATGCAACGGTTGAACGTTCGCTCAAAAATCGACAATTCCTGATTCTTGGTTCCAATCAAACAGAGTTTTCCAAGCTGGTAAGTGGTCAGTGCAATAGCAATTTTTTCTTCAGCAAGCCAAGAAACCATCTGGCGGGAAGTAGTGATTTCAAACTTATTTATTGAACTCACTTTAGAAAACCATTACATGAAAAGTGAACAAAAACATCCAGCCGCAGCATTAACCGAACAAGTTACTGCCAAAAATGACGTACCCTACCCCGGAATTAAACGCGCCGCCATCGCCAAACGGTGCGCCGATAATCAAATCATCGAAACCATCGGAATTAATATCACCGGCACTGCTGACAGATTTGCCCGATGAATCGCCCGCCGCCAATCCATTGATCGCGATACCGGCACTGTCACTTAATTCCGATACATTTAACGATGCGCTAAAACCGGAAGCCTTGCCAAAGATTAAATAGCTGGTGCCCGAGTCGACTCCGTTGGGATCCGCGGCGTATGCGCCGATAATCACATCGTCAAAACCATCGCCATTGAAATCACCAGCGGAACTGACCGCCCGGCCAAACAAATCCCTCGCTTTGAAGCCCGTCAAACGAAAGCCATTGCTGCCGTTCAAATCACTCAGATGGATTATGGCATCGAATCCCGAAGCTTTACCAAATACCACATAACCAGCGCCGGAATTTTCACCATTGACATCGGCACTTCTTGCGCCAATGAGTATGTCATCGAATCCATCGCCATTCACATCACCGGCACCGCTGACTGAATAACCGGCTTCATCACCCTCGGCTTCACCTTCAATCATAAAACCATCGGTACCATTGAGATTAGATATGTCCAATTCGGCATCAAAACCGGTTGATTTGCCAAATATTATGTAACTGGTGCCATTTCCCGCGCCATAGGAACCAATGATTAAATCACTGAGACCATCGCCATTGATATCGCCAGCACCCACGCTATTTCCGGCAGAGGCCCCTGCTACTGGACCGTTAATCAAGAATCCATTACTGCCATTCAAACCGGCCAAATCGAATGATGCATCGAAATCCGAAGTTTTTCCGAAGACAACATAACTGCGTTCTCCAACCGGTGCACCAATAATAATGTCACCAATGGCATCACCGTTGATATCACCAGCACTGCTGGCAACCCATCCTAACAATTGATCGGCTGCATTGAATTGCATGCGGAATCCATTTTTTCCATCCAAACTTGAGAGGTTCATTGCAGCTTCAAATCCGGAATTCTTGCCAAAAACTACATAGGTATAGCCGGTATCCGTAACAGGCACATCCGATATCGGTGCACCAATGAGCAAATCATCAAAGCCATCGCCATTAATGTCACCGGCGCTACCAACAAATTGCCCGGCAGCATCTCCGCCAGCAACACCATTGATACGAAATCCGTCACTGCCATTAAGGTTCAATAACGGAACTGTGGCATCGAAGCCAGTCGCTTTGCCAAAAATTACAAAGCTGGCGCCAGCATAAAAATTATCGAAATTGTGTGGCGCGCCGATGATCACATCGTCAAAACCATCACCATTGATATCCCCCGCATTACCGGCAGATTCACCGGTATCGTCACTACCGATAATGCCATTGATGCGGAATCCATTGCTGCCATTTAAATTGGTCAAATTAAACGTCAAGCTTCCCGGTCCATTTACCAGATCGTTGATGGCCGTTTTAGCGGTTATCACGGAAGCATTTTCGGCTGTCACTCCGGCCAGCATTTGCTGCAGTACAACCAGATCTGTCGATTTCCCAGCCTTTTCAATCGCATAGTAGCGCGAAACTTCGATGAGATTATCAAACCGTGCCGCTGCATTGCCCCATAATGAATCGGCATGATTAATGCCATCCAGCGCGGAAATCGCCCAATCAATCGTTTCACCGAAAGATAATCCGGATGCTTGCTGTGCGAGGAAAAGATCAATCGCAACGGCTTTATTAACATCTGCAACGCTATCGCCGAGCAAATTATCAACAATCTTGGTCGCATTGTCCGTATTGTAGGCTAAGGCCGCTGCCCCCCAATGGATATCCGTGGTAGAAAATCCGGACAATAGTTGTGTGACTTCGGCGATGATTTCGGCTTGGGTCGCACCATCGTTGTTCATCCGGTTGACAATATAGCCAATGGCTAACGCTTTGTTGTCAGCGGAAACATGGTTTCCAAGCAAGTCATCGATAAATGCGCTGGCAAATGCCTCAGACGGCAATCCACTGTCATAGGTTTTACCGAAAAATAATTGATTGCCTGCAAGTAATTGCGCAACATTTGATAATGTTTGTCCAGATGTCAGCTCACTACCCAGTCGTTCCAAAAAGATTGCACCTGGTGTTGCATTGAACATCGCTTGGATAAGTTGCAAGAGAGATGTTTGTTGTTCTTCCGACAAAGCCATATTGAGTGATCCTTATCAAGAAATTTTTTATTAGTTAAGGCAATGGCCATACTTGATTGCCATTAATCCGGATTGGCATGTCGCGATTTAATTGTTTTGCGGACGGCTTAACGGATACCAGTGTCCCAGCACCGCATGAATCGGGCAGCGGGTTGGAATCGAGATCACGGTTGATGGTAAAGAATACTGGGAAATCATAGGCGTGACCTCCCGGAGTGCCATCAAAATTTGACCCTACAGCCGGTGTCCAAAAACTCACTACACCATCCCCGGAAAATCCACTGGCATCAGTGATTTTGCAAATATCTGCAACAGCTGCGGTAATTCGAACAGTTTTAGCGCATGAATCCGGTGTAAACAATATCGCACTGGTAACGAATGGAATGCGCGTATACAAATGAGCAGAAGCCGGACGTCCACCACCAGACCAAAATCCTATGACATTACCATTTTCATCTCTTTTGACATCCTGTTCGCTGAATGCAGAGCGATCTTGGTACAAATGAACATTACCTCCCCAGTTTTGCAAAAAATCGTCCAATGAACCTGTGTAAGGAGTGCCGTTGGACACAATGGTGGAATCAATGCCATCCGGAAAGACAATTGTCGTTCCAATTACATCCGCATCACCGCACCCATGAGTAATAACCAGATAGTTTTCGGATTTCTTTCCTTCCGTCACTTGCGGCGGTTCAATGACAGTATGCGCAAAAACTGAAACGGAGTAACTTGCCCCTAAAATGACTGATACCCACAAATTCTTCCAGATCAGTTTCAAACTGTTAATTTTCATGAAATTTAACCAATAAGTAAGTAGTATTCTTGATTCAAATTGATTGCTGAGTAAACAATCAGAAAGAAACCCGCCCGATCAAATCCAATGCGACAGAAAATTCATCAAAAGAAGATAAAAAGAACTACTGCCTCATGAAAGATCACTTCGTGAAAGTTTGATCATTGTCGGAAAATTCCTAACAATGAGCAATGTGACAAATTGTCACACATCAGAAAAATAGCTATTTCAACGCCATCAAAAAAATACGTTAGAATATGCGCCTTTTAGAAATTTTATCGGGAGTTCCTGAATGTCAATGGCTGACCGCGACGGTGTAATCTGGTATGACGGGAAAATGGTCCCCTGGCGGGATGCCAATACACATGTGTTAACCCATACTCTGCATTACGGTTTGGGTGTTTTTGAAGGATTGCGCGCGTATGAAACTGCGCAGGGCACGGCTATTTTCCGCTTGCAGGAACATACCGACCGCCTGTTCAATTCGGCGCATATTTTCATGATGAAAATGCCGTACGACAAGGCCACGATCATGCAAGCGCAGCGCGATGTCGTCAAACAGAACAAATTGTCATCCGCGTATATCCGTCCGATCGCTTTTTATGGCGCCGAAGCAATGGGACTTTCCGCTCGGACGTTGTCGGTGCATGTCGCCATCGCCGCCTGGTCATGGGGAACTTATTTAGGACCGGAAGCATTGGAAAACGGCATCCGTGTCAAAACCTCGTCCTTTACCCGGCATCATGTCAACATTAATATGTGCCGCGCCAAATCGGTCACAACCTATGCCAATTCGATTCTGGCGAACCAGGAAGTGGCGCTGAACGGTTACGATGAAGCCTTATTGCTGGACGTAGAAGGTTACGTGGCCGAAGGTTCCGGGGAAAATATTTTCATCGTCAAGCAAGGCAAACTGTACACGCCAGACTTAACATCCTGCCTGGAAGGCATTACGCGCGCATCGATCATTGAAATCGCCGGGGAACTCGGCATTCCCGTGATTGAGAAACGCATCACGCGCGACGAGATTTATTGCGCCGACGAAGCGTTTTTCACCGGCACCGCCGCTGAAGTGACGCCAATTCGCGAATTGGATAACCGTATCATCGGCGTCGGCAAACGCGGACCAATTACTGCACAGATACAAACCCTATTCTTTGATTGCGTCAAAGGCAGAGCTAAAAGTCACGCCGACTGGCTCACCCTGGTTTAATCCCGTTATTTTGGAGTTACTCATATGAATCAACAAAGCAATAATAAAGCCCGAGAAATCGAAGTCACCGCCGACGACTTGCCGCTGCACTGCCCGACACCGGCGATGCTGCTGTGGAATACCCATCCGCGGGTTTTTCTGCCAATAGAAGCGACCGGCGAAGCGCTCTGCCCTTACTGCGGCACGCATTACACGCTGAAAGGCGGCGCCGTTGCAGGACATCATTAAAACCGGTTGATTTCCACGCAACCTTGCGTTCCGGTGATCGCGATGGAATCATGATGGCGGATCGCGTTTTATCAACAATCTTGCTCTCGGGAGATTAACCTATGCCAGCCATTCCTCATGAAATTTTCAAAGCGTACGACATTCGCGGCATTGTCGGCAAAACGATCACCGCGGAAAATGTTGAAAAAATCGGTCACGCCATTGGTTCCGAAGCGCGCACAAGGAACCTGACCGCCATCGCCATCGGCCGTGACGGCCGGTTATCCGGACCGGAATTATCGCAAGCGCTGGCGCGCGGCATCCGCAAAAGCGGGATCGATGTCGTGGATGTAGGGATGGTGGCGACACCCATGCTCTATTTCGCCGCACACGAATTGTGTCAATATTCCGGTGTCATGGTCACCGGCAGTCACAATCCGCCGGAATACAACGGCTTCAAAATCGTACTGGGAGGACAAACGCTGGCGGCGGAAACCATCCAAGCATTGCGTTTACGCATTGAGAACAACGATCTGACTCAGGGTGCAGGCAATTATTCCGGGCACGATATCACGGCAACCTATTTGCAGCGCATTACCGGCGACATCAAGCTGGCGCGCCCGATCAAAATTGTGGTCGATTGCGGCAACGGCGTGGCGGGTGCTTATGCCCCGGCGCTTTATCGCGGCTTGGGTTGCCAGGTCACCGAACTGTTCTGCGACGTGGACGGTTCTTTTCCCAACCACCACCCTGATCCTTCCGTACCGGATAATCTAAATGACGTCATTCAGGCGCTCAAAACAACCGATGCGGAAATCGGCTTGGCGTTCGACGGCGATGGCGACCGGCTCGGCATCGTCACCAAGGATGGCCATATCATCAACGCCGACCGGCAGCTGATGCTGTTCGCCGCCGACGTGCTGTCGCGCAATCCCGGCGGAAAAATCATTTTCGACGTCAAATGCACACGTAATCTGGCGCCATGGATCCGTCAGCACGGTGGCACACCGGTGATGTGGAAAACTGGGCACTCGTTCATCAAATCCAAGCTCATCGAAGAAAAAGCATTACTCGCCGGTGAAATGAGCGGACATTTGTTCTTCAAAGAACGCTGGTACGGCTTCGACGATGGTCTATACGCCGGCGCACGCTTGCTGGAATTGCTCAGCCGCGAAAAAGACATCACCGCCACGCTAAATAACCTGCCCGACAGCCTCAACACACCGGAATTACAGGTACGCACGGCGGAAGGCGAGAATCACGCACTGATCGCGCAATTGCAAAAAAATGCCGTGTTCGACAATCCACAACAAGTCATCACCATCGATGGTTTGCGGGTTGAATACTCTGATGGCTTCGGCTTGGCGCGCGCTTCCAACACCACACCGGTAGTGGTCTTGCGCTTTGAGGCCGATAATGACGCAGCTTTGAAACGTATTCAGGAAGATTTCCGCCGCAATATCCTGCAAGCCAAACCGGACGCGCAACTGCCTTTCTAGTCCGCGATCGCGGCTTTGCCCCCACGATGCGTATCGCAATCGCCCAAATCAACTGTACCGTCGGCGATATCAGTGGCAATGCCGCCAAGATACTGGCAGTCACGGAACAAGCCAAACAAGCGGGCGCGGACTTAATCGTCACACCGGAACTGGCACTGTGCGGTTATCCGCCCGCCGATCTTTTACTGCGCGAAGCCTTCTGCCGGTCATGCGATCAAGCCCTGGCGGAGCTGGTGCAAGCGGTTCAAGGCATCACGCTGATCGCCGGTCACCCGCACTTTCATAACGGTAAGCTCTACAACGCGGCTGCGGTAATTCGCGACGGTGAAATCCTGCACTGCTATCACAAAAGGATCCTCAGCGCTTCTCCATTCTTCAATGAACATTACTATTTCGATAGCGGTACTGCGCCCTGCGTTTTCGAGCTTGGTGGAGTAACGTTCGGCATCGCGATTTGCGCCGATTTTTGGCTGGAAAGATTGCCCGATACAACCGCTTACGGCAATCCCGATATTCTACTGGTACTCAGCGCATCGGCTTTCCATATCGACAAGCAAGTCTCACGCTATCAAATCTCGCACCGTATCGTCACACGCACCAGCATCCCGGTCATTCACGTCAACCTGATTGGTGGACAAGATGAGTTGGTTTTTGACGGTGCATCCTTCGCCATGAACGAACAAGGTGAACTCACGCAGCAAGCGGCGGAATTTGCCGAAGCGGTTGAGTTGATCGAGATTCACGCTAAACAGCCGGTAAAAACCAACTTGCCGGCCACACAACCGCAGATTGCCAGCATTTATCAGGCATTGTGCCTGGGCGTTAAAGATTACGTGCGCAAAAACGGTTTTCCCGGCGTCATTCTGGGACTTTCCGGCGGTGTCGATTCCGCCTTGACGCTCGCAATCGCGGTCGATGCGCTGGGTGCAGACAACGTGACCACCGTCATGATACCGTCGCAGTATACGGCGGCTATCAGCCGGGAAGATGCCAACGAAATGGTCGGATTATTGGGTGTTAAACACTACGAATGCAGCATTCAGTCATTGTTCGAGCATTATCTATCAGCCATCGAAAGCGATTTCCAGATTTCGCATGACACCGCAGAAACAACTACCATGCTGGAGAATCTGCAAGCGCGTATTCGTGGCACGCTATTAATGGCGCTATCCAACCAAACCGGTTCGCTGTTGCTGACAACCGGCAACAAATCCGAAATGGCGGTTGGTTATTGCACACTCTACGGCGATATGGCGGGCGGTCTTGCAGTCTTGAAAGACGTCAGCAAAACCCGGGTGTATCAACTATGCGAATATCGCAACCGGATTAATCGCGTGATTCCCGAACGCATCATCCGGCGCGCCCCATCCGCCGAATTGCGCGCCAACCAAACCGATCAGGACAGCTTGCCGCCGTATGACATTCTGGATGCCATCATTGAAGCGTACGTTGAAAAAAACTGCTCCCCGGCGGAAATTATCGCGTTGCAGTACGACGAAGCCACGGTAACAAAAGTCATCCGCCTGATTCATAAAAATGAATACAAACGCCGCCAATCCCCGCCGGGTATCCGCATCACGCGCCACGATTTCGGTATGGCGTGGCGTTATCCGATCACATCCGGATATCGAAATTTATTACCACCGGCAAATGAGCAATAGCACTGGAACTTGAATAATAAATCGCTATCCTATTGCCATGAAACTGATCTGCTTGATAATTACACTATCACTTACATTTCCTGCACACGCCTTGGCGCACGAGTTACCCAATCTGGGCGATGTGTCGCGGGCGACTATATCGGCGCATGAAGAACGCCAGCTCGGTTTAAAGATCATGCGTCAAATCCGCGCCGATCCGAGTTATATGGATGATCCGGAGATCGCCAGCTATCTGAGCAATCTTGGTCAGCGTCTGATCGTCAATTCCGAGGAAGCCGATGCGAATCAATTGTTTGAGTTTTTCGCGGTGGAAGATCCGTCGATCAATGCGTTTGCTTTGCCGGGCGGATTCATGGGATTCAATAGCGGGTTGATCATTGCAGCGCAAAGCGAATCCGAATTGGCAGCAGTGATGGCGCATGAAATTGCACATGTGACGCAAAAGCATCTGGCGCGCATGATCGCATCGCAGAAATACGATATGGTCAAAATGCTGGCCGCACTGGCTGCGGCGATTGTCGCCGCGCGTTCCAACAATCCGCAGGCCAGCCAAGCGGTTTTGATTGCTTCGCAAGCCAGCATGATCCAATCGAAGCTGGATTTCACCCGCAATCACGAAAAGGAAGCCGACCGGATCGGCCTGAATATCTTGTTGGATGCCGGATTCGATCCGCAAGGAATGACCACGTTCTTCGATCGTTTGCAAAGATCCGGGCGTTTTTATGAAAACGGCGCGCCTTCCTATTTGCGTACGCATCCGATCACTTACGAGCGTATTGCCGATATCCAGAACCGCACGCGCGAGATGCCTTACCGTCAGGTGCCCGACAGTATCGACTTTTTACTGGTGCGCGCCAAGCTGCGCGCGTTTCAGGGCAAACCGCCCGATGCCGTGGCGCAATTCAAAATCCGGTTGGATGAAAAACGTTATAGCAACGAAGCAGTTGAACGCTATGGTTATATTCATGCGCTGTTGCGCGCTAAAAAATACAAACAAGCGAACAGCGAGCTGGCGCATTTATACGAGCTGCTGCACGGTGATTTCACATCGGCTGCTTTGACCGATCACCTGTTGGGAAAAACCATCCGGGTGGAACATAAAAATATCATTGCCGGCGCGATGATCGAAACGTTGTCCGCTAGTGTGAAACTGGCCAACGGTAAAACCGCCGATGCTTTCACGACTTACAAGACTGCACTGAAAGTGTATCCGCAATACCGCGCGTTGATCCACGGCTATGCCAATGCACTGATACAAAACAAGCAAACCGAAACCGCGCTGGAATTTATCAACATGCAGCTGCAATCGATTCAAAACGACCCGAAACTGTACAATTTACAGGCGCAATGCTATTCGTTGCTCGGCAATAAAATGCTCGAGCATCGCGCGCTGGCGGAAGTGTATTTTCTCAAAAATCACTTCAAAGCCGCCGCAGATCAATTGAAAATCGCGCTGCAAAGCGATAATGGCAATTTTTATCAATTGTCGAGCATCGAAGCGCGTCTGAAACAGATGAAAGCGCTCGTCGAGGAAGAAGAAAAAGAAAAATAAGTATCCGGAACCGTTTCCCGGCCGGCAATTAACGTATCATGAAACCCTTTGATCATTATTAAACGTCTCATTGCATGCGCACTATCAATTCCCGGAAAATTCTCCTAGTCGTCATCGTAATTGCCGCAGCGGCCGCATTCTGGTACAGCGGCGGCAAAAAAGAATCCAAAGCCGGTCAATACAAAACCCGCACCATCGAGCGCGGCGACATCGTCCAAACCATTTCCGCCAACGGCACATTGACGCCGGTGATCCTGGTCAATGTCGGCACGCAGGTTTCCGGCACCGTGGCAAAGCTACATGCCGACTATAACGATCACGTGGAAATCAATCAGGTGCTGGCCGAACTCGATCCTGCTTTACTACGCGCGCAATTGCAGCAATCCAAGGCTAATCTGTTCAGCGCGCAAACCGCGGCAAAACTTGCTGAAAGCAAATTGAAGCGCCAACGCCTGTTGAAAGAAAAGGAATTCATTTCACCGGAAGCATTGGAAATCGCCCAACAAGAAGCAGAAGCCGCGCGCGCGCAGGTTGGCGTCATTAAAGCGCAAGTCGATCGCGACCAAGCCAATCTCAACTACAGCGTAATCCGCTCGCCCATTTCCGGGGTAGTCATCGCCCGGGATGTCGATATCGGCCAAACCGTCGCAGCCAGCTTTCAAACGCCGACTTTGTTTCAAATCGCCCAAGATTTGCGGCAGATGCAAGTGAATATCAGCGTTGCGGAAGCCGATATCGGCCAACTGCACATTGATCAACTCATCAACTTTACTGTTGATGCTTTCCAGCAGCGCAAATTTACCGGCAAGGTCAAGCAAATCCGCCTCAATCCGACCATTCAGGAAAACGTCGTCACGTACAACGTCGTCGCCATGGTCGATAATGCCGATGGTGCATTGCTGCCGGGCATGACGGCCAATATCAATTTTATTGTCATGCAGAAACACGATGTATTACGCGTGCCCAACGCAGCGCTGCGCTATCAACCGAAGGATGCCGAATCGGCTGAAAGCGGTAAAACAACCAGGGCGCCGAATCAAGCCGCGCTGTATCTGCTATCGCAAGACCGCCCTGAGCCGGTTCGCGTGACCACGGGAATCAGCGACGGGAATTACACTGAGATCACCAGCGATGAAGCTAAGCCGGGCGATAAGGTCATTATCAGCGAAGTTGCTGATAAGAAAGAATCAGACAGCAAATTCAAGCTGAGGGTATTTTGATGTCTTCGATCCAGGCTGCGCACGCCCCCGATGCGCTCATTAAAATCGAGGATCTGTGCAAAAGCTACAGCCTGCAGGATGCCAACGGCGGCACCATTTCCAATCAAGTCTTGTTCAATATCAATCTGACGATCAACCAGGGCGAATTTGTCGCCATCATGGGACATTCCGGCTCCGGTAAATCCACGCTGATGAACATTCTGGGTTGCCTGGATACGCCCACCAGCGGATCATACTGGCTCGCCGGAAAAAACGTGGCCGCGTTGTCAGGCAATGAATTGGCGCATATTCGCAATCAAAGCATCGGCTTCGTGTTCCAGGGTTTTAATCTACTCAAGCGCATGACCGCGCTGGATAATGTCGCCACACCGCTGCTTTACGCCGGCGCGAGCCGTTCGCAAAGCCGCCAGCAAGCGCTGGAACTACTGCGCCGCACCGGACTGGAAAATTTTGCCATGCACCTGCCGAATCAACTTTCCGGCGGCCAGCAGCAACGGGTCGCAATCAGCCGCGCTTTGGTCAACCGGCCACCGCTGATTCTGGCTGACGAGCCCACCGGCAATCTGGATACACAAACCAGCCGGGAAATCATGCACTTGTTTGAACAACTCAATCGCGATCAAGGCATGACCATCGTGCTGGTGACGCATGAAGATGATATCGCAGCCTATGCGCAGCGCCTGATCCGCCTGAAGGACGGCCGTATCGTCGTCGATCAGCGTAATAGTGCAGATGCGGATGCAGCTGTGCTGGCGGAAACTTTATGAGCAATCCGGTGTGACACTATGAATTTTTTGACGATCATCGGCGAAGCATTGCGCGCGCTACGGCAAAACCGCCTGCGCACCGGCTTGACGATGCTGGGTATGATCATCGGTGTGGCCGCCGTAGTATTGATGCTGTCCATCGGGCAAGGCGCGCGCACCAAAATCAATGAAACCATTGCGGCGATGGGCAGCAATTTGTTTCTCGTGGTGCCGGGCGCCACGTCGTCCGGTGGATTCAGTTTCGGTAGCGGCAGCGTCAGAACGTTGACCATCAACGATGCCTACGCCATTGCCGAGTTACCATCCATCAGCGCCACTGCGCCGGTCACCACTGGCACCGTGCAACTCAATTACGCGGCGAAGAATTGGAGCACCATCATTACCGGTACCACGCCCAATTATTTCACCGTCGGCAACTGGAAAATGGATTCGGGCACAACGTTCACCGAATCCGATCTGCGTTCCGCGGCGCGCGTAGTGGTGCTGGGTTCGGTGACGGCCAAGAATCTGTTTGGCGATGAAGAACCGGTCGGCAAAACGGTCCGTATCACCAACCGGCCTTTCCTGGTAGTTGGCGTGCTGATGGCGAAAGGACAAAGTCTGACCGGGCGCGATCAGGACGACACCGTACTGATCCCCATCACCACCAGCGAACGCCAAATTACCGGCAATCAGTTTCCTGGCTCAATCCGCTACATGCTGGTACAAGGCAAATCGGCTGCGGATATGGACATCGCTGAAATTGAAATCACCCAATTGCTGCGCCAGCGTCATCGCATCGCCAAAGGCAAGGAAAATGACTTTACTGTGCGCAATTTAACTGCGATTGCGGATGTCGCAACCGATGCCGCCAAAATCATGTCCATCGTGTTGGGCGCGATTGCATCGGTATCACTGCTGGTCGGCGGAATCGGCATTATGAATATAATGCTGGTGTCGGTGACCGAGCGCACGCGCGAAATTGGCATCCGCATGGCGATTGGTGCCGACCAGCGCGCCATTCTGACGCAATTCCTGCTCGAAGCGATTGTGATCTGCATCATGGGCGGCGTGATCGGCTTGTTACTGGGTATCGGCGGCGCGTGGGTCGTCAGCCGGGTGGCCGACATGTTGATTGTGATTACCGCCGGCATGGTTGGATTGGCTTTTTTATTTTCTTCCGCGGTCGGCATATTTTTTGGCTTTTATCCGGCAAAAAAAGCAGCCTCTCTTAAGCCGGTCGATGCATTGCGCTACGAATAATCGGATGTATCAATTGGGAAACGCTGTTGTGATTCCACAACAGAATCTTTTCATGACTTGACTCTCCAACGACGAGTATTAGTTTATTTGTTGTTTACCCGATACTATGGGTAACAATCTGACAACGGGAGTCACTCATGACTGTCAAGGAAAAAGAACGCCCTACTTCGGAATTTCTGGCTATTGCCGTCGTTGAAAATAAAAACGAGGTAATATCCGTCGGCGAAATCAAGCATGCGCTGCATGAACGCGGATTCGGCATTTTGATGGCGATCGCCGCAGTACCCATCTGTCTTCCCATTCCTGTTCCACCCGGCTACACCACGGTTTTCTCAATTCCGCTGTTCATTTTCTCAACGCAAATGATTCTGGGCATGCGCGCCCCTTGGCTGCCTGCTTGGTTGGAAGGAAAACACATCAAACGCAGCACACTTGAAAAAATACTGGCTAAAGCAAATCCTTGGCTGAAGAAAATCGAAGAACGCATGCAACCGCGCATTACCTATATCAGCGTACATACGTGGGAACGGATTATCGGCTTCTTTTCATTCGTTTTCGCTTTGGCGATCGCACTGCCGATACCGCTGATCAATTTCTCGCCGGGCTGGGGAATCCTGGTGATGTCGCTCGGACTTCTGAACAGAGACGGCCTGACTATTCTGATTGGTATGATTATTGGAATCATCGGTATCGGCATCGCGATGATTATTCTGGTCATGCTATGGATGGGAATGTCGTTGCCGTCATTTTATTGACGGCATCAAACACACGATCAATTCCGCGTCACTGCGGCCGCAAACAGATCGTGCGTATCCGAACCGGTAATCTCGACTTCGATAAAATCGCCCGGCTGCACCTCACCGGTGTCTTCCACATAGACCAAGCCGTCGATTTCCGGTGCATCGGCGCTACTGCGCGCAATTACGTCATCATCGGTGACCTGATCGACCATCACGATCATGGTTTTACCGACTTTCGCGGCCAGGCGCTGACGGCTGATTTCCTCTTGCAGTTGCATGAAGCGCGCGCGGCGGTCTTCCTTGACTTCTTCCGGTATGGCATTGGGGAGTTGATTGGCAGCGGCGCCTTCCACCGCGGAATAAGCGAAGCATCCGACGCGATCCAGCTGCGCTTCGCGTAGAAAATCCAGTAATTCCTCGAATTCCGCTTCGGTTTCACCCGGAAAACCGACAATAAAGGTGCTGCGCAGCGTGATATCGGGGCAAACCTTGCGCCATTGCCGGATTCTGGCCAAATTATTCTCGGCATTGGCCGGGCGTTTCATCGCCTTCAGAATGCGCGGATTAGCATGTTGCAGCGGCACGTCCAGGTAAGGCAGGATTTTTCCTTCCGCCATCAGCGGAATGATTTCATCGACATGCGGATATGGATAGACATAGTGCAGGCGCACCCAGACGCCCAATGAGCCCAGCGCTTGCGCCAGCTCAGTCAAGCGTGTTTTGACCGGTCGCCCCTGCCAGAAACCGGTGCGGTATTTCACGTCAACGCCATAGGCGCTGGTAT
>CAYQZF010000012.1:0-24112 GCA_964421895.1 uncultured Nitrosomonas sp.
TCGCGCAAAAAACCGGCGCGCAGGCCATTCACCCCGGCTACGGATTCCTGAGCGAGAATGCCGACTTCGCCGAGCAGTGCGCGGCGCACGGTATTTGTTTTATCGGCCCGACGCCGCAGCAAATGCGCGCGTTTGGCCTGAAGCACACGGCGCGCGCTTTGGCGCTGGAAAACGGTGTACCGCTGCTGCCCGGCACCGGTTTGCTGGCCAGTCTCGACGATGCCTGCCATCAAGCCAAGCATATCGGCTACCCGGTGATGCTGAAAAGCACCGCGGGCGGTGGCGGAATCGGTATGCGTTTGTGCTGGAATGAAAATGAACTGACCGGCGCTTATCAATCAGTCAAGGATCTGGCACAAAACAATTTCAAGGATGCCGGTTTATTTCTGGAAAAGTTCGTCGATCAGGCGCGCCATATCGAAGTGCAGATTTTTGGCAATGGCAAAGGCCAGGTGGTCGCGTTGGGTGAACGCGATTGCTCGATGCAACGGCGCAACCAGAAGGTCATCGAAGAAACCCCGGCGCCCAATCTGACGCCGCAATTGCGCCAGGCATTATGGGATACCGCGGTGCGCCTGGGTCAAGCGGTTCACTATCAATCCGCCGGCACGGTTGAATTCATTGTCGATGCCGTCAGCGGCGAATTCTATTTTCTCGAGGTCAATACGCGCTTGCAGGTTGAGCATGGTGTCACGGAAGAAGTGACCGGTATCGACCTGGTGGAATGGATGGTGCGGCAAGCCGCAGGCGATCTGCCGCCACTTGATTCCTTCACTATTCAACCCCGTGGCGCATCGATCCAGGCGCGTGTTTATGCCGAGAATCCGGCCAAAGACTTCCAACCCTCCAGCGGCACACTGACTGCGGCGGAATTTTCCGCCGCCGCACGGGTTGAAACCTGGGTCGAGCGCGGCATCGAGGTCTCCGCATTCTACGACCCGATGCTGGCGAAAATCATCGTGCATGCTCCGGATCGGGAAAAAGCCATTGCGCAATTGCAGACCGCATTGGCAAACAGTTCGCTGCAAGGGATCGAAACCAACCTGGAATACTTGCAGCAAATTCTGCACAGCGCCGCTTTTCAGAGCGGCCGATACACCACCGGTTTTCTTAATGGCTTTCACTATCGCGCCCACAGCATCGATGTGTTAAGTCCCGGCGTGCAAACCACCGTGCAGGACTATCCCGGACGGCTCGGTTATTGGCAGGTTGGTGTGCCACCATCCGGTCCGATGGATACGCTCGCATTCCGCCTGGCCAACAGGCTAGTCAATAATCCAGAAGACAAAGCAACACTGGAACTCACACTGACCGGCCCGACGCTGCGCTTCAACAGCGATTGCTTGATCGCCATCACCGGCGCGCCGCTCGACGCTTCTCTGGATAACGAACCGCTACCGTTGTGGCAGACGCACGAAGTCAAAGCGGGCGCCATACTGCAATTGGGTAAAATCAAAGATCAAGGCTGCCGTGCTTATCTCGCCGTGCAAGGCGGATTCAAAGTGCCGGATTATCTCGGCAGCCAATCGACTTTCACACTGGGGCAATTCGGCGGTCACGCCGGCCGTGCGCTAAGAACCGGCGATGTATTGCATATCGCCGCGCAGTATGAACCGGTGCAAACCGCTCTGGCGCCCGCATCCATTCCCTGCTACACGCAGCAATGGGAAATCGGTGTGCTGTACGGCCCACATGCTGCGCCCGATTTTTTCACCGCTGCGGATATCGAGATGTTTTTCAACACTGAGTGGAAAGTACACCACAATTCCAGCCGTACCGGCGTACGCTTGCTTGGACCGAAACCGCAGTGGGCGCGCAGCGACGGTGGCGAAGCCGGTCTGCACCCATCCAATATTCACGACAATGCCTACGCCATCGGCGCGATCGACTTCACCGGCGACATGCCGATCATCCTCGGCCCGGACGGCCCGAGCTTGGGCGGCTTTGTCTGTCCAGTCACCATTGCGCATGCGGAATTATGGAAAACCGGACAGCTCAGGCCGGGCGATCAAATCCGTTTCCGGCTGCTGACATTGGAACAAGCGCAAGCGCTGGAAAAGCAGCAAGATGAATTTGTCCGCTCGCTGCACGCGCTGCCGGAACCGCACTTCGCAAGCGATATCACCGCATTGCCGAGCCCGATCCTGCACCAAATTGCAGCAAGCCCGCAGCAACTGCAAGTCACTTACCGGCAATCGGGCGATCGTTACGTGCTGGTGGAATACGGCCCGATGGTGCTCGATCTGGATTTGCGCTTGCGCGCGCACGCCTTGATGGAATCAATGCAGCAAGCGAGCCTGCCAGGCATTATCGATCTGACGCCGGGAATCCGCTCGCTGCAAATACATTTCGATGCGCGTCTGCTGCCACGCGATGACTTGCTGCAATTCCTGATCGCCGCAGAACAATCGCTGCCGGATATCGCCAGCATGACCGTACCGTCGCGCATCGTGCACCTGCCGTTATCCTGGGACGATGCAGCGACGCGCTTGGCGATCGAGAAATATATGCAATCGGTGCGCAGCGATGCACCGTGGTGCCCGAGCAATATCGAATTCATCCGCCGCATCAATGGGCTAGACAGTATCGAGGATGTACATCGCATCGTGTTTGACGCCAGTTATCTGGTGCTGGGTTTGGGCGACGTGTACTTAGGCGCACCGGTCGCTGTGCCGGTCGATCCGCGCCATCGTCTGGTCACTACAAAATACAATCCGGCGCGCACGTGGACACCGGAAAATGCCGTGGGCATCGGTGGCGCATACTTATGCATTTATGGCATGGAGGGCCCAGGCGGCTATCAATTCGTCGGCCGCACGTTGCCAGTGTGGAACCGCTACCGCCAGACCGCCGATTTTAAAGAGGGCAAGCCGTGGCTATTGCGGTTCTTTGATCAGATCCGCTTCTATCCGGTCAGTGAAAGCGAACTGCTGACACTGCGCAAGGATTTCATCAGCGGACAATTCAAACTGCGCATCGAAGAAACCACATTCAGCTTGCAGCAGCACCATCAGTTTTTGCAGCAGAATCAAGCTGCGATCCGGAACTTCAAAGCCCGGCAACAAGCAGCCTTCGAAGCCGAGCGCGAGCGCTGGAAGATCACTGGCCAAGCGGAATACGTCAGCGAATCCGATTTGGACGAAGCCGATGCGCAAAGTGAATTGGACTTGCCCGAGGGCAGTCACATTGTCGCCGCGCCGGTTACCGGCACGGTATGGAAAATATTAGCGGCGGAAGGGCAGCAAGTCAGTGCAGGCGATGTTTTAATCGTCGTCGAAGCGATGAAAACGGAAATCTCAGTGACGGCTCCGGTGAGCGGCATCGTCAAAAATATTTACTGCTGGCAAGGCAAGTATGTCACAGCCGATGAATTATTGATGGTGTTGCAGCCGCAGTGCGATTAGCTTTTTTAGCCTCACGCAACCAGAATTAATAGATTCTATTAATCAACGATTAATTATATCTTTCTCATGAAAGATGTGAGAAACTACCGCCGCTTACATCGCAATATTGCATAACCTGAGCGCTTATTTTCAACCCATACCGGGCACATCGAAAAAAACGTAACGGGCAGACGGACGGCAAAGCACACGGAGCACAGCATACGAAGCACACCGGATAGATAGGCGAACAGCCCATCGTGCACCCCAGCCGGATGATCGCACGCATAAGTTTTTCGAAGCGCCCTTCCTTGACAGGAGGCGTTATGAAGAAATTGCATCAAAGCGGTATCGTTACGCTGTTAACCATGTCCACCATGCTACTCGGCTGCTCTTCCACGTTTGCCGGGAAAAATCATCCTGATTGCGCATACCAAACGATCGATGTCGAAAAATACGGTAAGCAGCCATTCCAGAATCCGCCCGATCTGCGCGCGCAGAACGGCAGACTGGAAACGGCGTTCACGGTCCAGTATACCGACCCTAAAACCACGAAAATCGCGGGATGCGGCGTCAAACTGCGCACCTATGGCGGCAAGCTGGTAGCGCCGACGTTACGAGTCAAGCAAGGGGATGTGATCGATTTACTGCTAAAAAATAATTTACCCAAAGAATCGCCAAATGAAATTCAGGCGCAATTCGATCAAGAAAATCAAAACGCCTATCTGGATACCGTCCCAGCGTCATTCAACACCACCAATATGCACTTCCACGGCTTGCACGTTTCACCCGCCGGTAACAGCGATAACGTGCTGCTGGCGATCGCGCCGCAAAGCAATTTCCCGTATGAAGTCACGTTACCGAAAGACCATCCGATCGGTACCTACTGGTATCACGCGCACGCACACGGTTCGACATCGATCCAAGTCGGCAGCGGCATGGCCGGCGCCATCGTCATCGAGGACGATCCCAGCATCACACCGAAAGCGCTGCTGGCCGCCAACGCCAACGAAAAAATCTTCGTGCTGCAATCCATTCTGTACAACCAGCAGGGCGAATTGAACAACATCACCAGCCTGTTTCCCGGCGGTGATTGCAGTCAATCCAGCAATAAAGATACTTGGCCTTGCTCAAAGCGGCGCATCACTATCAACGGTCAGATCGTTCCGGTGATTACCATGAAGCGCGGGGAAGTCCAGCGCTGGCGCTTGATCGATACCGCTTTCCGTGAAGGTATCGCATTCGCGGTAGAAGGACACGACTTGCATGAAATTGCGCTGGATGGCAATTACCTCGGCCGTGTCGATACGTGGAAGGATGGAAAAGCGATCGACCTGCAACCGGGCTACCGCAGTGATGTATTGATCAAAGCCAGCATGACGCCAGGTGAATACCGCATCGTCGATCAACCCACCTCGAAAGAAAATGCGCTGCGGCAAGCCGACGAACCGGAACACCTGCTGGCTATTTTGAAAGTAACGGATGAAGTCGACGATATGGCGCTGCCGACTAGCGCGGAAATGGCCGCATTGGCGCCGTTCGGCGATCTCGATTTGAGCAAGCAAGCAGTCGGCGTGCAGGAAGCCGCGTTCAAGCTCGGTCAGGATATGCCGGGTAAAAAGAATTACTTCCAGGTCAATTACCGTGCATTCAATCCCGATCATGTGCGCCAATTGGCGTTAGGTGGAGTCGATATGTGGTCGCTTACAACCGTCGGCGATCCGGCCGCGGTGCCCAACAGTATCCCGCCGTTGAAGCATGTTTTCCATATCCACGTCAATCCATTCCAGTGGCAGCGCACCGGGCCGGACGGCAAATCGCAGATGGTCTGGAAAGACACGCTGCTGGTGCAGGGCCCCGCGGTAACCAATGTGTATACGCAATACCGCACCTACACCGGAAAATTCGTCATGCATTGCCATATTCTCGATCACGAAGATCTGGGCATGATGGAAGTCGAGGAAGTGGTCAATACGCCGATTGCGCACAGTCATTAAGGAGAACTTGCGATGCCGACCCGGAAGACTACTCCCATCACGCGCTACGGCCGTGTCCGCAAAATCCTCAACGCAGCCGCCGCAGGCAGCACCGCCGATTACGGCGGCATCGGGCGGTTTTGGGATCACGGCGTCAAACAACTCAAGGAAGCGGTCATCCATGGCGTGCACTTGTTTGCGCCGGAACCGGAACCGGAACCGGAACAGACCAAGACCTGCTGCGGACACACCGTCGAAAAAACCGGCTGCGCGAACGGCGGTGAATCCATGCTGGTGCGCGGTTTAAAAGGCGAAGCGCCGTTCGACGGTTCGCGTTTTCCGCGTTTGCCGTGGGGCGGCAAAGCCGTATCGCCCGAGGATATCGAATTCATCAGCAGCTGGATTGATGACGGTTGCCCCGACGACGATCACTTGCACACGATCGAAACCGGCATACAGCACTGCGAAACCTTACCGGTGCGGCTTTCGGTGCACGAAATCGCCGAGTTGGATCTGGCCGCAAAAGGCGCTCGCGCACCCAGCCGTCCCGGTGAATTGCGTCAGCGCGGCAATCTCGATTGCATGGATGAAGAAGAATTGAAGCGGCTGGGCGACGCGTTCCGTTATCTGTACAGTCTCAACAACTGGCCGGAAGATATCCGCAGCTACAACAACCAGGCCTTGATTCACCAGAATCACTGCCAACACGGCTGGGAGCGATTCCTTGCCTGGCATCGCGCATACCTCTACGAATTCGAGCAGGATCTGCAGGATTACGACCCCGACATCATGGTGCCTTACTGGGATTGGGTAATGCCGCAGTACCGGCCTGATTGCGCACAAGACGGCTGGATCATTCCCAGGTCGTTCCAAGCGTTTCTGACACCCGAGCAAGCGGAAAAATTGATTGCCGGCTTAAACCCCAGTCCTAGCGCAGCACAAAAAAACGCATTCAAGCAACTAGCCGAGCACAAGCGGCTTTTCACATCGCAAAGCGTATTTTTCCGCTATGTCTACAATACCATCGGTTACCGGCATGTAACGCCGCAACCGGATGACGCCAACCGCAAGTGCATGATCGATGCATTATTGGCATCCAATCCGTTCTGGTATCCACTACGCTTTCCGGCGGAATACGGCGGCAAAACCATCAACGAAGCGATTCATTACCATTACCCATCCGCCAATGACATCCAGCAGATATTAAGTCTGAACAATTTCCGCGATTTCGGCGGCGGCAGCATTTACGATGCTTCGTTCGGATTTCTGGATCAAAATCCGCATAATACGATGCATATATGGACAGGCGGCATGAATCCCTATTACGGCGACGGCAAGTCATACGAAGAAAGCTGCAATACCGCTTGCCCGCCGGTGCAAAATAATACCGGGGAGCGGCGCAACAGCATGGTGCGCGCCGGTGGGCGCCATTTTCACTCGCGCTCCGACATGTACAGCCAGCCGCAGTATGGTGATATGTTCAGTAATCTAACCGCATCCTACGATCCGGTTTTCTGGCCGATCCATGTCAACGTAGACCGACTGTGGTGGGAATGGCAGCGGCTGAATCCCAGCGCAATGCCGGTAGAACTCGATGCCATTTTATCGCCATGGAACTACACCGTGCGCGATACACTGGATGCCGCACGCTTCGGTTACGAGTATGTGCGCAGTTCTCATTTCATTCCGGTGGGATTGAACGCGCCGATCGGACGCATCATTTCCAAGCCGATACCGGTCAGTGCACTCACCCAGGGATTCCGCAAAGCGGAAGTCCGCTTGCATTGGGTGCCGCAATTAATCCGTTCCTGCTTTATCCGTGCTTTCCTGAACCAGCCGGGCGCGGATGCGAAAACGCCGTTACAAGGGAATCCGCATTTCGCCGGTTATCTATCGATTTTCGGTCACGGCGCATGCTACGGCGGCCCCGGTCATTGCGACGCACCGCCGCCGCGGGCACGCGATTACGATCATCGCACGCGCAATCACAATACGCCGCGCAACCACCGCATCGATGTCACCGAGTGCGCCCAGAAGCTGCTTGCCGCTGGTACGCGCGAATTGCAAATTACCTTGATCGTCATCGGCGCCGACTACGAGGAAGATGTCGATCTTCTCAAGCTGGAAGGCGTTTCGTTGAATTTTCTCGATTGATTACAGGAGATTTCCGTGGCTACGTATAAAATCCATCCCGGCATCGGTATCGCCCGCGTGGGTAACAGCGACACCGAATTCTATCTCGCGCCCGAAGTGCCCGCTGGTTTGCCCCACGCGTGCGATGCCGCAGGCAATCCGCTGTTATCGGACGACCTTAGCGGCCCGGTCCTAGTGAAAAATTTCAAGGACAAGAATGGTCGTATAAAACGCCAGGCAGCGCGTTTCCAGGTGTTCGTTTATGACGATGAAACACCGCATGGACGTCCGCTGAAGCTGGGCGATGCCGTCGAAGGCGGCGGCAACCGCGGCAAGCTGATCGACATTCAATGGCGCGTTTATTTGGCGAACAAAAAATCATCCTGGTACGAATTCAATACCCGTTCCGGCGAACACGGTTATGCGGCCGATTATCCGCGCCGCAATGCATCAATTGCAAATCGCGACCGCTTAGTCATCGATCCGGGACCGCGCACCATCAATAGCACCAATTCGCGCCGCGCCAGCTTCGATCGTTCCGGCAACGGCGTTTATGCCGCCACTTTCCCGCCGCAAGGCTTAAAACCGCATGACATCGATACGCTCGGTGAGATTATGACCGACGATAGCGGCCGCTTATTGGTGCTGGGCGGTTTGGGTCGCTCGGGCAGTGAAATAGCCGGGCCGGGAGAACCGCATATTTCGCATTACGCCAACAACGACGGCTGGTACGACGACATTTCCGATGGCCCGGTGATGGCGCGGCTAGCGATGTATTCCGATCAGGTCAGCGCGATACGCTATATCGATGTGGAATATCCGGCTTGGGCGGTGGTCGCCTATCCGCGCTTCGTGCCGCAGATTCACGACATGATTACCATGGATGAAGTGCTGTACGATTTGTTTCTGCGCGAATTCGCATACGACACCGGCTTGTATGGTCGCTTGGGCAGCTTCGCTTGCCCGGAAACCGTACCCGCTGGCAATCAGACAGCACTCAGCCAATGGCTAGCAAGCCGCCTGACCTGGAACAAAGACTTCAAACCGTGGTTTTACCGGGATATCTGGCCGATTCTGTTCCGCCCGAATGAATTTTTGTACCTCAGCGATATTCTGGCGCAATCCAATTTTCCGCACGACCAGGAGCAGCGCGGCACATTCGATCCGTTCAAGATCGGACAAACGCCGGGCTATGTGCACAAGCATGCAACGATGAAGCCGGAGGATATTTGCCGCGATGCGAGCCTGGGCGAAGCGTTTACCGCCACATCGCAGCACTTTGACGAGCAAAGCCACGATCCTTACCGTCCGATGCGGCAATTTCTCTTCGATTTGCTGCGCCGCAACGGTGAAGACAACGAATTCAAGCTGGAAGACAAAGTCGGCAGCCGGGTGCATAACCTGCCGCTGATGCCGCTGCTGTGCGGCGACAATCCGCTGACCAACGAAGTCGTCACCAAATTCCTGCGGCTGACCGATTACCAATTGTTCATCCTCAAACAATGGGCCGAGGGAAAATTTATCAACGAAATGGAACAAGGCTGGATCAACCGGGAAACTTATCCGGTATTTTTTCCTTATCCATCTACCGCGCCGAAGAACGGACGCGAACTGGACCGCGGAGTATTGAGCAATGCACTGGGCGGCGCATTCTGTCCCGGCGGCGAATTGAACTGGATCATCCGCAATCCGTCGATCTACTGGGAACCCTACCGCATCAAAGCGGATCGCAGCTTATCAGATTTCCTGCAATCCGCCGCGCAAGCGAATGCCAACCGGCAACCGACCAGCGTGATCGAGGAATTGAGTTTCAGCGTGAATAATCCGCTCAGCCAGGATAATGACTTTGCTACCGGACTGCAGCCCGGTGATTTGACCAAATACATGGCTGTGCCGTGGCAAGCAGACTTCAATGAATGCACTACCAATACCATCAATATCACTTATGCCGACTGGAACACGATCAATCCCGGCGGAGACAACGATCAACGGCTCAAGCGCGAGGAAAAAATGTGGGATACCTTGTGGTGGCCTGCGCATAGACCGTTGCAATCGAGTGAATTGACCGGTTTCAAGGATGGTCAACCCGTTACCGCCTGGACAGATTGGAGCCGCGGCATCCAGCAAACCTATGCCGGCGATTTGAAAATGGTCGAAGACTGGTGGAAGCTCGGTTTCATCATCCGCAATCCCTATATGCCCAACATCGACACCACGCCATCCACCGGCCCGGATGGCCGTTATTACAGCATCGAGCGCTACGGCAGCGAACAGCTGATCGCACCGGATCCGCAGCTCAGCGCCATTATCAACCCCGGCAAGAAAACTTGAACAAGGAGATTTCCATGAGCGACAATCCGTATACCGGCAATTGGACTTACCGCAGTCTGCTGAACAATCCGGATGTGAATCAGGCTTTCAATAATCTGGAATTCGGCCGAGGAACCATTACCATCAACGACGATGCGATGCAGTTGCTGAGCGGCGTCATCGGCGGCCCAGGGTGGTCGCTGACGCTGAAAGGATCGCGCGAATACGGCACACCGATGCGGGTACGCTTTCAGGGAACCGGCATCGTCAATGGCGAACAATGGATTTACGATTACGAAGGCTATTTGGTCAATCATTGGCCAAATGGTGTGCAACAGCGGCCCGCGATCGTCGGTTCGGTGATTCGTACCATTCCGCATTCCGGCGGCGAGCCAGGTACGGTATCCCCCGCCGGTGTTGTTGCATCATTTTATGCTGTTAAAACCGACTGATCCAAACTTCGATATTTTCATCATCGGCGCCGGTCCCGCCGGTACGGCAGCGGCGATTTCACTGCGGAAAATCATCCCGAACATTCGCGTTTGCATTGCAGATGGCGGAACAGCCGCCGTTTTCCGCATTGGCGAATCAGTGCCGCCGCAGATCCAGCCTTTCCTCGATCAACTCGGCGTAGCAGCTGCTTTCGCGCAAGCAGGGCACAGCCCATCCTTCCGCACCTTCAGCGCCTGGGGAAGCGCCAGACTTGAAAGCAATGAATTCTTCTTGCATGTACATCCAACCGGATGGCGCTTGGATCGCGCGCATTTCGATGCCATGCTGAAAACAGAGGCGACGCGCCGTGGAACGGTCATTGTGCCTGCACAGGTAACTTCACTGAGCGGAAATATTCACAATTGGCACATCGAGTGCGGCAGCGCGGGAAAATTCTCGGCGCGCTATATCATCGATGCCAGCGGCGGTACCGCAATCACAGCGCGCCGGTTGAAACTCACAGCGCACAAATTGGATCGGTTGATCGCCTGCGCGGTATTTTTTGCCGATCAAGTGCAGAAACCTTCGTCAATGGATGTTAATGCTCCGGTGATAGAAGCTTGCCCGCATGGCTGGTGGTATACCGCTGCGATTCCGGACAACAAAAGGGTCGCCATGTTGATGACCGATACGGATATTGCGCGGCGCTTAGGCATTGCCCGCATTTCCGCATGGATGCGGTATTTGTCGCTGACCAACCACATCAAAGCGTGCATCAGCACGCAGTTTCCTCTGACACAACCGCTGGTTTTTCCGGCATCGTCGCGTTATTTTGCGGATACTTATCCATTCGGTATCGTACCCACCGGAGATGCCCTTTCACGCTTCGACCCCTTATCCTCACAAGGTATCATCAAAGCACTGCGTTCAGCGCTTTACGCCTCCTATGCCATTGCCGATCATCATTTGAAAAGCGATACAATGGGATTTTCCAAATATTTCACTTTGATGCGCACTGAATTCGAACATTACGCCGCAACCTGGCGGGACTATTACCGCCAAGAACAACGCTGGCCGGATGCGCCATTCTGGCAGCGACGTCATGACACAGCGTTATCACCATAGCACGCCATGGACAAAGCATACTGGCTGAATCGCTGGGACCGGCAAGATACCGGTTTTCATCAGAGCGAAGTCAATCCTTATCTGCGCGAATTCTGGCCGCGTTTGCAACTAAGCCCGGCCAGCACGGTGCTTGTACCGCTATGCGGCAAAAGCCGCGATATGCTGTGGTTGCGTCAACAGGGACACGCAGTGCTGGGTGTTGAATTAAGCGCCATCGCAGTGCATGCATTTTTCGCCGAAAATGAACTATCGCCGCACAACAATACCGCTGACCGGTTCACGCGTCTGACAGCAAGCGGCATACAGGTTTTGTGCGGCGATCTTTTCGATTTGAATCCAGAAGATACCGCGGCTGTCAGCGCCGTATACGACCGCGCCGCATTGGTGGCATTGCCGCCGGACATGCGCCGGGATTATGTGAATCATCTGCTGCGGATTCTTCCGTTGGGCACGCAAATCCTGCTGGTCACACTCGATTATCCGCAGCATGAAATGGCCGGTCCGCCTTTTGCGGTTTCCTTGGACGAGGTGACTGCGCATTACCGGAACCACGCGGAAATCACGTTGCTGTCGCAACATGATGTGCTCGCACAAACCCCGCGCTTTCAAGAACGCGGATTAAGCCGGCTGGAGGAATATGCGGTTTTGCTGAAAATACTCGCCCCCTGACATACGATCGGATCAAGGAAAATTGACAGCAACTTATGCTTTGCATCTCCGTTCCTGTTCAAGCAGTAATTGTTCAAATACCGGCTGCGCAACCGGCGTCGAATAGAGGAAACCTTGCACGTAATCGCAACCGAAATGCGCCAGCAAATCTTTCTGCGCCTCGGTCTCGACACCTTCTGCAATAGTTTTGATATCCAGTTTATGCGCCATGACGATAATAGCTTCCACCAGGGCGCGATCGGTAGCATCGGCCATCAACTGATGCACGAATGAATAATCGATCTTGAGAAAATCGATATCGAACTTTTTCAAGTAAGAAAGCGAAGAAAATCCCGTGCCGAAATCATCGATGGAAACTTCAACGCCGTTATTGCGCAGCTCCAGCAAATTCCGCTGCACCACATCGGAATCCTGCAGCAACAGGCCTTCGGTAATTTCCACATTGATGCAATCTCCCGGCAAACCAAGCTGCGCCAGATTGTCGAGCCAGCGATAATCGTTCATATGCTTGAACTGAACCGGCGATATGTTCACGCTGATTTGCACGGCATAACCGAGCTTACGCCGGCACTGGTCAATCAGATCGATCGACCGCTTGAACACCATTTCACCGATCTCCAGAATCAAACCGCTTTCTTCCGCCAGCGGAATAAATACAGAAGGGCTGATCATGCCTCTTTTCGGATGTTTCCAGCGCAACAGCGCTTCCGCCTTGACAATGCGTTCGCTATGCAAATCCAAGATCGGTTGATAAAAGATATGCAGTTCATTCTTTGCGATGGCTTGGCGCAAGTCATGCACCAGCATCATTTTTTCATGCGCTTCCTGCTGCATGGAAGGCGTGAAGTAACAAAAACGGTTGCGCCCGCCCAGCTTTGCCGCATACATGGCTTGGTCGGCATGTTTCATCAGGCTTTTCCTGTCGATTCCATCGCGCGGATAAAACACGATGCCAATGCTGGTGGAAATATAGTAATCAGCACGGTTCTGCTTGAATTTTAGCGGTCTGTTCAATGCCTGCGTAATTTGCTGCGCAATGGTCTCAACCGATCCGGCATCTCCGCAATTCGATAAAATAACTGCAAATTCATCCCCGCCCAAGCGCGCAACGATATCGGCCTGCCCGGCGCAGGATTTGATGCGGGATGCCGCCTCCTTCAGCAATTCATCGCCCCTGTCATGTCCCAGCGTATCGTTGATATCTTTGAAGTGATCCAAATCCATCAACAGTAATGACAGCGGTTTTTTACCGCGCTGCGACTTCTTGATTTCCTGATCCAGAAGCTCTTTAAACAGGTTGCGGTTGGGTAAGCCAGTTAATGAATCGTAGTTGGCTTGAAACAGGATGATTTCGTCTTTCTTCTTTTTTTCAGTGATATCGGAAAACTGCGAAACATAGTAATGCACGCGCCCTTCCGGATAGCGGATGACACTGATGCTGAGCCATTTGGCATGAACCGTGCCGTCCTTGCGCCGGTCCCATATTTCGCCCTGCCAATAACCTTCCTGCAAAAGCTTACGCCAAATTTCCCGGTAAAAAGCGTCATCATGCCGGTCCGAGCAGAACACTGCCGGATCTTTACCTGCAACATCCGCCAACTCGTAGCCCGTCATGCGGGTAAAAGCCGGATTCACCTGGATGATACGGTTGTTTTCGTCCATCACCATAATGGCTTCATTACTCGACTGATAGATCGCAGCCGCCAGCCGCATCGAATCACTTGCTTGTTTTTGTTTGGAAATATCCTGATAGATTCCAAGTACACCGATAATCTTCTGTTGCGTGCTGAGCAGCGGCACTTTGGAGGTCTCTATCCAGATCGTTTCCCCGGCGGCATTGTTCAAAGGCTCCTCGTAATAAAGCATAGAATTCCCGGAGCTGATCACTTGCTGATCGTCATGCCGGTAGCGGTCCGCTTGTTCCTTGGTCCAACTTAGCTCATAGTCGACCTTTCCGATGATTTCCTGCGGCGATGCCATTCCGGCATCTTGCGCAAAAATAGGATTGCAGCCGAGATAGCGCGATTCCTTATCTTTCCAGAAAATGCGCACAGGCACCGTATCAACGATCATCTTCAGCAGATTGCGCGACTCCGCCAATTCCGTTTCTTTCATTTTCTGACCGGTAATATCAGTGATCGTACCCACATAACCGCGTACATCGCCATTCTGATCGTATTCCGCTTGGGCTTGCCCCAGAATCCAGGTAGTTGTGTGCTGTTTTGTCTGAAAGCGGTATTCGGATACAAACCGCTGCCGCTGCTGCACCGCCCTCGCCCATTCACTGCTGACCTTTTCCCGGTCTTCGGAATGAACAGCCGCCGTCCAGCCATTCCCCATCGCCGCAGCGGCATCCAAACCGGCTATTTCGCACCAGCGTTCGTTCACGTACAAACATCGGCCTGCCGCATCGGTGCGAAAAATGCCGACCGGGGCGGCTTCCGTGAGGCTGCGAAAAAGCTGTTCATTATTGCGCAACGCAATTTCCATTCGCTTTTGCCGGGTAATGTCGACAAAGACACCTTGCCAGCACGTATTACCGTCAGCCTCCCGTTGCGGTATCGAGTGGCCGCGCAACCATTTCTCTCCGAACGAAGTCTGTACTGGAAATTCATAAAACCAAGGTGTCAATTTTTCCATCGAATCCCGAATGGACTCTTCCAACCCCGGTAAAGCTTGGGCAGACACCATCCGAAATAAAATTTCAACATCAACCATACATTCAGCCGCAGCACGTCCGGTTAAATCGGCAATGCCTTCACTCATGAATGGCAGTGAGCGATGGCCATCAGCATCGATACAAAATTCATACACGGCCCCCGGTATACTGGCAACGAGATTGCGAAAACGCCGCTCACTCGCTTGCAGCTCGGTGGTTTGCTGTATCACGGTATGCTCAAGATCCGCCTTCAACGCCAGAATCTCTGCTTCCGCCGCCTTACGTCCCGTGATATTCCGGAATATGCCGCGCGTTGCAACCGGTTTGCCTTCTACGCTGTACAGACTGACATTACCTTCTACAATAATGGTTTGTCCACTCTTCGTCAGAAAGGGTACTTCGATTAATCCGGTATATTCTCCTGCCATGAGCCGCTGCATGAATTTCTGACACTGCACATGATGATCCGGATGAATGACACTGAAAATATTCAGTGCAGCCACTTCATCCGGCGTATAACCCAGCGCTTCGCGCCAAGCACGATTCACAAAGAGAAGACGGCCATCCGATGCAACACTCTGAATCAGATCTTTCGTGCCATCGAACAATTCGCTTAATTGTTCATCGCTTAGAACAATGGAAGCCGGAATCGCCGTGTCGCTGGTCGCAGGATCTTCCGGAATCTGATCGCTACTATTCATTCAATTGACTTACAAAAAAAGAAACATTTGAAGTTGAGTGGATGTAAAAATACAAATATTGGAACATAAAAAGGATAATCCTTTTCTAAAACAGAAAAAACCTTCCTATTCTAATGGATATGCAATCACTAAAAAATAGGGAATTCATCTATTGAAATCCTGTCAAAAATAGTTTTTTATCCCTATCAACAAGATGCAGCTAAACTAATTCGTCCTACGTGTGAAAAAAGTCACAATCATAATCCGGATATAAGGGTATATTTCCTCTCTGTTTTCATCTTCAAAGGTACTCAGTAGGTATTAAACTTAAAATCAGTTATCGCAATATCGATAGAACTATCGAAGCCGGAATGTAAAAATTGTGGTGATACTTACTGAGGAAGATGTTTTACATTCAACCGTAACGTGCGATGAATGATTTTATGACGAGGCCCTTTAATCCCTATTGCTTGCAATAGGGATTTTTTTTGCCTTCGTCTAAGAGAATGCTGATTAATTGATTATAAAAGCGGACCACTTCGTTGCGCAGCACTCGTTCCCTCGCCTATCTTGCCGATATGTCTCGGTTGCTGCGTTCCGTACGCCTCGTGCTTCTCTCGTCCGCCGAATTAATCCGAGCTTCCTTAATCGATCACTATTACGGGCGTTATTGCCAGTTGCTGACTAATGGTATTGGCTGCGAGTTTCGCGACAGCGTGATCGGGATAAGGGCCTGCGTGTATTTTATATAAACCCTTATTTTTCGTAATACTGACGGTATCCTTGAGCGACGGCAGTTTTCTCTGTATCTGTGTGAGAAAATTACGTGCGTTATCCGATGAACCGAATGCGCCTAATTGCAGGTAAACCATATTCATTACGGCATCGCTATCCATCGCTGGTTGCGCTACGGATGGTTTGACGGCAGCCAGTGTGGCCGAATCATCCGGCACGATGCTTTCGACTTCAACGCGGCCGCTACCACCAGCCAATATGCCCAATTTATATGCCGCGGTATACGATAAATCGATCAAACGGTCGGACAAAAACGGCCCGCGATCATTCAGACGCACAATGACAGACTTGCCATTTTCCAGATTTGTCACTCGGGCGTAGCTGGGTAGCGGCAGCGTAGGATGAGCCGCCGTCATCGCGTACATATCGTAAACTTCACCCGAAGCGGTATTGTTGCCGTGATAACGGCGGCCATACCAGGAAGCGACACCGCGTTTTTTATAAGGCGTTAATTCCGTCATCGGCTTAAATTGCTTTCCCAACGCAACGTATGGTTGCATATTGGCTTGCCGCAACGGTTCAGCTTTGGGTACGGCATCCGGAATCAAATGCAAATCGGATGGCGGATTATCCTCCGGACCATCATCCAGATAGTATCCTCCCCCTTTTCTTGTCATTGAACCGGAATTCTTTCCAGCATCCGGCATTGATGCAATCCATTTGTTTTTTTGCTTGGATACGGTGATAGTACCGGGGTGGTGCGGCGTGCTGCTGCACGCGGTCAGCATGGCCAAAACGACTGCGGATGCCATGCTGCTTACTGGAAAAGTTTTTAGAGGTAAATATTTACGCGCTTTTTGGAACCTAGGATAGAGGCTTTTCATGTCTTTACTAATTTAGGATGTGTCTGAATACTCATCAAAATACCAAAACCGAGCAGCATTGTCACCATCGACGTGCCACCGTAACTGATCAACGGCAGCGGAACGCCGACGATCGGCAGGATACCACTTACCATACCCATGTTAACGAAAATATAGGTGCAGAAAGTGAGCGTAATTGAACCGGCAATCAGCCGGGTAAACTGCGTCGACGCGTTGGCGGTAATCACTAAACATCGTCCGATCACCAGCAAATACAGCAGCAGCAATACAGTATTACCCATCAATCCGAATTCTTCGGAAAAAACGGCAAAAATAAAATCCGTGCTTTGTTCCGGCAAAAAATCCAGCTGCGTCTGCGTACCGTTTTGCCATCCTTTACCGGTAACCCCGCCGGAACCGATCGCGATGGAAGATTGGATGGTATGGTAGCCCGCGCCGAGCGGATCCTGCGAAGGATCAAGCAAGGTAATGATGCGCTTGCGCTGGTAATCATGCATGATCGTCCAAAATACCGGCAAGCTGCCCGCCGCGGTTATCCCCAATCCGGCAATGACGCGCCAAGACAATCCCGCCAGAAACAGCACGAAAAAACCGCTGGCAGTAATCAGAATGGCCGTACCGAGATCGGGCTGCCGCAAAATCAGAAAAACTGGCAGCAATAGCAGCACCGCCGCACCTAAATAATCTCTCAAACGCAGTGCGGTTTCATGTTTATCGAAATACCAAGCCATCATCAACGGTATCGCAATTTTCATCAATTCAGACGGTTGAATGCGCGTCACTCCGATATTCAACCAGCGCCTGGCGCCATTATTGATCTCACCGAATAACGCAACGCCAATCAACAAAACCAGGCCCAGGATATACATGGGCAAGGCCAGCCGCATCATCTGCTGCAGGGGAATATTCGCAACCAGCCACATAATCACCAGCGCCACTAACATATTGACCATTTGATTGCTGACTCTGGCGATATTCGCCCCGGTCGCGCTGTAGAGTACAACGAGCCCTACCGCCATCAATGCCAGTATGCCAATCAGCAAGAAACTATCGACATAGCGTGTCAGAAAGTGCCAGATTTTTTTAATTTCGGTCATGCTGGAGAAATTCAATAGACCGCGCGATGCAGTCCGTGATTATTACCCGTTCTCATTGTTCATAAATGCTCATGATCATGATCCGCAACCGGCTCCGACAATTGAGCAACGGCTGCTTCAGCCGGTTTTCCCAGCAAAAAATAATCGAATACTTGCCGCGCGATCGGTGCTGCGGTAGAACCGCCAGTGCCAGTATTTTCAACCAAAACCGCCAACGCGATCTTAGGATTTTCAGCCGGTGCATAGGCAATAAACATCGCGTGATCCCGGTGCCGCTCGTTGATCGCTTTTTCATTGTAGCGTTCGCCCTGTTTGATCGCGATCACTTGCGAAGTGCCGGTTTTACCGGCAAAGGTGTAAGCCGCATTGGCGCCGGCTTTAGCCGCCGTGCCGCCGGGACGGGTCACATCCACCAGTGCATTCTTAACAACTTCCAGATTCTTCGGTTTCATATACACGCTGTACAGCAACTTCGCCGGAATATCTTCAACCTCTCCGGTTTGACTGTTTTGTACCTGTTTCACCAGACGCGGCGCATACGCCTTGCCGTTGTTGGCAATGATCATGGTGGCAAAAGCCAGCTGGAGCGGAGTTGCCAGATTGTAACCCTGACCGATGGATACGGAAATGGTATCGCCAGCGTACCACTTCTGCTTATATTGACTCATCTTCCAAGCAGACGAAGGCAACAGTCCAGCAACTTCGCCTTCAATATCGATGCCGGTTCTTTTTCCTAACCCGAACTGGCCGATAAAGCTATGGATATTGTCGATGCCGAGATCGTTGGCAAGACTGTAGTAGTAGGTGTCGCAAGAAACAACCAGCGATTTGTGCAAATCAACCCGGCCATGCCCGCCCGGTTTCCAGTCGCGGTAGCGGCGATCCACCCCCGGTAAGGAAAAATAACCGGGGTCGCTCATGCTGTATTCCGGCGAGCGTTTTCCCAGCTCCAATGCCGCCAGCGCCATAAATGGCTTGAACGTTGAACCGGGCGGATAAACGCCGCGCAACGCACGATTGTTGAGCGGTCGGTCGATGGAACCGTTCAGCAGATTCCAGTTTTCTTGATCGATACCGCCGATGAATAGATTATTGTCGTAGCCTGGCTTGCTGACAAATGCCAGCACCTCACCGTTATTCGGATCCAGCGCAACCAGCGCGCCGCGGCGTTCGCCAAACGCTTTTTCGGCAGCCTCCTGCAATCCGAGATCGAGGGACAAGATCAGATTGTTACCCGGAATCGGCGATGTCCGCGATAAAACACGAATCGAGCGGCCTGCTGCGTCGGTTTCCACTTCCTCAAAACCGGCGATACCGTGTAATTGTTTCTCATAGCTTTGCTCAATGCCGATTTTGCCGATGTGCTGAGAACCGCGGTAGTTATGCAATTCACCATTGCGCTCCAGTTGATCGAGATCCTGATCATTGATGCGGCTGATATAACCGATGATATGCGACACGATTTCCTTCTCGGGATATTGACGCAGCACGCGCGCTTTGATTTCAACACCCGGGAAACGGTAGCGATTCACCGCAAATGTTGCGATTTCCTCATCCGTCAAACGGCTGCGCACGGGCAGACTCTTGAATCGCTTACTCTCTTTCAGCAATTTCTTGAAGCGCTGGCGGTCTGTCGGCGTTATCTCGATAATCTCGGCCAGTTTATTCAATGTCGTTTCCAGATCCTCGATTTGACTGGGTATGACTTCTAATGTGTAGGCCGAATAATTTTGCGCCAAAATCCGCCCGCTGCGATCATAAATCAGGCCACGGTTGGGAACCAGCGGTGAAATAAAGATCCGGTTTGCTTCCGCCAATGTGTAATAGTGCTCCTGCTGGATAACTTGCAAATAATAAAAACGTGCATACAAAATCAAAAACAGGATCAGTACAAACCCAGCACAAACGCTCAGACGGAAACGAAACTTATGTAATTCAGCGGGATGATTTCTCAGTTCGACATGTTGCTTCATAACGCATCAGGGTCTGGTTTCTGTTTTAGCAGCAATTTTAGTAGATAGGAAGCCGGCGCCCACAACAATACTCCCGTCACGATCGACAAATAGTAATGCCAATCAGGCAAGAGGGCATCGCTCAACACGGCGACCAAAACGATAACCCATTGCATCATCAATAAAATCAGAGCAACCTGCGGTGCCTGCCGAAGCGGATTAAACAACCGCAAGCGCCGTCCAAAAATTTGCGTTAGATAAATCACCACACAGTAGGCCAGCGCATGTTGTCCCAACACCCCGGCATTGCCCACATCCATCAGCAATCCCATGCTAAAAGCGATGCTCATGCCCATTTTATGCGGGTAATTAATGCTCCAGTACGCCAAGGCTAACGCCAGAAAATCAGGGCGCAGCATTAAAACATCGCCTTGCAGTGGCAAAAAATTCAGAATCAGCGTAACGATCAAACTGGCGGCGACAAACCAATTACTGGTAGGCACATACACATCCTGCGCGATGTAATGTTCCTTGTCCGGCTGAGTACCTTTAATTTTTTCCGGATTCAATGGTAAACATCTCTTGATTGTCATGAGATTCCGGCTGCACCAATGCCAGAATTAGAACTTGCCGGTTCCGATCCACACCGGCAACTGGCGTGCTGATAATTTGCGCAAAATCACCTGTCGGGTCTCGTTCGATTCGTAACACCGTCGCAACCGGAATGCCGGGAGGATATACGCCGCCGATTCCAGAAGTCACTAGCAAGTCGCCTTGTTGAATATCCGTGTTCACCGACAAATAGCGCAATTCCAGTTCGTCGTTTTTTCCGGTTCCGGAAACCACTGAACGTAAACTGTTGCGCACCACTTGCACCGGCACCGAGTGATCCTTATCGGTGAGCAGCGTCACTTCGGATGACCAAGGATAAAGCTGGGTAATCTGCCCGACGATGCCTTTTTCATCAATGACCGCCTGTCCCAGTTGAATATGATGCTGACTCCCCTTATTCAAGGTAATCTTATGACTGAACGGATCGCGCGGGGTAAACAGGATTTCCGCCAAGACCGCCTTGGTTTTGGAAGCAGATTCGATTTGCTGAACGGCACCCAGCAGTTTGCGCAATTGCGCATTTTCGGCTTCCAGCGCTTGCAATTTCAATAATTGCTCGCGATTATCCAAATAAATTTTCCTTAATTTCTCATTTTCTTCCAGTAAGTTGAAGCTAGCGATGAAGTCACCGGTTTGATCGTAAATGTTGGCAGGAATATAAGCGATTTTCTGCAGCGGAAAAATAATCACCCCGATGGCCTGACGCAACTGAGGAAAATACTTGAAACGCGTATCTTCGGCAATCAGTAAACAGGATAACAAGGTGAATACGAACAACCGCGTGAGCGGTCCTGGGCCATGCCGGAAAAACCGGGGAACTGTTTCCATTACATTCCGGACTCAACAATCAATCGATTTCTCAATCAATACGGAAATGAAAATACTGAATGCCCGGATCGATTTAATCGCGAGCAAAAATACCGATGGTTCGATCCATATTTTCCAGCGCAATACCGGCGCCGCGCACCACACAAGTCAGCGGATCGTCGGCGACAATAACGGATAACCCGGTTTCTTCCATCAACAGCCGGTCAATATCGCGCAATAAAGCACCGCCGCCGGTCATGACCATGCCTTTTTCCGCGATATCCGCGCCCAATTCCGGCGGCGTATGTTCGAGTGCGGATTTAACCGCACTGACGATGCTGTTCAGCGGTTCCGCCAGCGCCTCGAGAATCTCATTGCTGGAAATGGTGAAGCTGCGCGGTATACCTTCCGCCAAGTTGCGACCCTTCACTTCGATTTCACGCACCTCGGAGCCCGGAAAGGCCGAGCCAATCCCTTTTTTGATAATCTCCGCGGTCACTTCACCGATCAACATGCCGTAGTTGCGGCGGATATAGTTGATGATCGCTTCATCAAACTTATCGCCACCGACACGCACCGAGTTGGAATACACGATACCGCCCAGTGAAATCACTCCGACTTCTGTGGTGCCGCCACCGATGTCGACTACCATCGAACCGGTTGGCGATTCGACCGGCATATCCGCACCCAGCGCCGCCGCCATCGGCTCCTCGATCAATTCCACTTTGCGTGCGCCGGCGCCGTAAGCCGCTTCGCGAATCGCGCGGCGTTCCACCTGCGTAGAACCGCAAGGAACGCAAATGACAATGCGCGGATTGGCAGAAAGCAAGCGCGGCGGGTTCACCCTGCGGATGAACATCTTGAGCATTTGCTCAGTCACGGTAAAATCAGCAATCACGCCGTCTTTCATCGGACGAATCGCGGTAATGTTGCCCGGCGTGCGGCCCAGCATCTGCTTGGCTGCGAGCCCCACTTGCTGAATCATTTTCTTGCCGTTGGCTCCACTTTCTTCACGGATAGCGACTACGGAGGGTTCATCCAGCGCGATACCTTGGCCGTGGACATAAATCAGCGTATTCGCCGTGCCCAGATCGATCGCCATGTCTGTCGAGAAATAGCTTCCAAGGATATTGTTATTCAAGAAATTAAGCATAGTGGCAAAATCCGTTATTAATAATTATGATGAGAGCGAATGATAAATAAAACCATCAAAAAATAATACGCCGGTGAAACGGGGCATGATACCCTAATAGTTATTTGAATATAAGGTTACCAACTAAAATGACTTTATCCGTTAGCGACGTAAAACGTATAGCTGATCTTGCCTATATTGAAATCGACGAAAACGAGGCAAAAGAAACTTTGACTCACTTATCCGGTATTTTCAATTTGATTGAAACCATGCAAGCAGTCGACACCTCGGCGGTCGAACCCATGTCGCACGCGCAGAGTGTCGTGCAGCGTTTACGAGAAGATGAAGTCACTGAAACCGACCAGCGCGAATTATATCAGTCGATCGCACCGCAAGTTGAAGCTGGTCTGTATCTAGTTCCTCAAGTCATTGAATAAACTCAGTACTATCTTAGTAACATAAGCACAAGTAAGCATAGAACTTATAAATCGCCCTATCCGTAACATTTCATTTTTCCCTGATCAGCACATCCATGCTTAACGCCAGCCTTAAACAGCTCTCGATGCAACTTGCCGGAAAAGAAATTTCCAGCACCGAATTGACCACCGAATTTCTGAAGCGCATTCAGCAGACCAACCCGGAATACAATGCCTTCATCACCGTGAACGAAGCAATGAGCCTGGCGCAGGCGCAAGCGGCCGATAACATGATCGCCGCGGGACAAGCCGGTCCGCTCACCGGTATCCCGATCGCGCAAAAAGACATTTTCTGCGCCAAAGGCTGGTTGACCACATGCGGTTCGAAAATGCTGTCGAATTTCGTCTCGCCGTACGACGCCGGCGTCATCGAACGATTCAACCAAGCCGGCGCGGTGAATATCGGCAAAACCAACATGGACGAATTCGCCATGGGGTCGAGCAATGAAACTTCCTATTACGGCCCGGTGAAAAATCCCTGGGATCATGCCGCAGTGCCCGGCGGCAGCTCGGGCGGCGCGGCGTGCGCAGTGGCCGCCCGATTGGCGCCCGCGGCCACCGGCACCGATACCGGCGGCTCGATCCGCCAGCCCGCCGCATTGTGCGGCATCTCGGGGATCAAGCCGACCTACGGACTGGTGTCGCGCTACGGTATGATTGCATTCGCTTCCAGTCTCGATCAGGGCGGCCCGATGGCGAAATCGGCAGAAGATCTGGCGTTGCTGCTGAATGTCATGGTTGGATTCGATCCGCGCGACTCCACCAGCCTGCAACGCGAAGTCGAGGATTATGCGCGCGACTTGCAAAAACCCTTGACCGGTCTGCGCATCGGCTTGCCGAAGGAATATTTCGCCGAGGGCATGAGCCGCGATGTCGCCAGCGCGGTCGACAACGCCTTGAACGAATACCGCAAACTGGGTGCGCAAACGGTCGAGATCTCGTTACCGAACGCGCCACTGGCGATCCCGGTTTATTATGTGCTGGCACCCGCCGAAGCATCGAGCAATCTGTCGCGCTTCGACGGCGTGCGCTACGGCTATCGCGCCGAATCGT
>CAYQZF010000013.1:0-23931 GCA_964421895.1 uncultured Nitrosomonas sp.
TTGACGCGGTACACCAGATTGAAGTCGCGCACCCGGCCGCCTCCGGATAGCGACAAAATGACCCTTTCGCTGTTCGCGCTGATCACTTCCAACGTGGCTTCAGCTTCTGCTGCTGTGGCGACTACCTTGGTGGTCGACGACGTGCCGATGGCGCGTTCCAAATTCATGCCGATGGTGCTGCTTTCCGGTGCGGATATGTATAGCGATTTGAACGGCAGTGAGGAAATTTGCCCGCGCAGCTGAAAGCCGCAAGCCGTCAGCAGGAATAGGATCAGCAGGATGAAAATTTTCTGTTTGCTCAGTTTCATAGTGAGTAGGGTAACCGGATTTTAAACCACGATGTTGACCAGCCGGCCGGGTACGACGATGATTTTCTTGATCGCCTGTCCTTCGATAAATTTCTGCACATGCTCATCGGCCAGCGCGGCGTTTTCGATGACTTCCTTTGCGGCATCCTTGGCGACGTTGATCTGTCCGCGCAGTTTGCCATTGACTTGCACGATCAGCTTGATTTCGTCTTGCGCCATCGCCGCACTGTCGGCCTGCGGCCAAGGTTGACCGGCAAGCTCGGTGCCGGGGCGGAGTTCGCGCCATAATTCGTGACAAATGTGCGGCACGATCGGTGACAACAGCAACACGATGTTCTCCAGCGCTTCCTGCATCAGGTTGCGGCTGGCGGGATCGGAATCCTGGCACTTGGTCAGACCGTTCATCAGCTCCATCACTGCGGCGATGGCAGTATTGAAGGTATGGCGGCGCTCCAGATCGTCGGTCACCTTGGCGATGGTCTGGTGTAACTGGCAGCGCAGGGTCTTGAGTTCTGCTGATAATGTCGTATGTAACTCCGGATCGACTTTGACCGCGCCGGATTGCAGGTGAACGTAGGCTTGCCGCCACAAGCGCTTGAGAAAGCGGTAGGCGCCATCGACTCCCGCGTCCGCCCATTCCAGCGTCTGCGTCGGTGGACTGGCAAACATCATGAACAGGCGTGCGGTATCGGCGCCGTATTCTTCCACCAGTTTTTGTGGATCGACACCGTTATTTTTGGATTTTGACATGGTACCGATGCCACCGGATTCCACCGGCTGATTGTCGGATTGCAGGATTGCACCGCAGCGCTTGCCTTGATCGTCGAACTGCAACGTGATTTCCGACGGGTTGTAATAGGTGATGCGCCCGCTACCGGATTTACGGTAAAAAATCTCGTTCAGCACCATGCCTTGTGTCAGTAGGTTGGTAAACGGTTCGTCCAATGACAGCAGGCCCAGATCGCGCATGACCTTGCTCCAGAAACGCGAATACAGCAGATGCAGAATGGCGTGCTCGATGCCGCCGATGTATTGGTCGGCAGGCAGCCAGTAATTGGCGCGCTCGTCGGTCATGGCCTGATGCTGATCCGGGCAAGCGTAGCGCGCGTAATACCACGACGAATCGACGAATGTGTCCATGGTATCGGTTTCGCGCCGTGCCGCTTTGCCGCATTTTGGACAACTGCATTCGTAAAACGATGGTGTTTTGCCGAGTGGATTGCCGGAACCGTCCGGTACCAGATCTTGCGGTAATACCACCGGCAACTGATTGTCTGGCACCGGCACCACGCCGCAGTCGCTGCAATGGATCAACGGAATCGGACAGCCCCAGTAGCGCTGACGGGATATACCCCAGTCACGCAGACGGAATTGCACGCGCTTGTTGCCCAATTCCTTTTGTTGCAGTGCTGCGGCGACAGCATCGACGGCCTGTTGAAAGTTTAGTCCGGAGAATTCTGCGGAGTCGAAAGTAATACCATGTTCTACGTATGCTTCCGTCAGCGGTAACGTCAAACTGCCTTCTTCCGGCTTAATGACTGCCTTGACCGGTAACCGGTATTGCGTGGCAAAGGCAAAATCGCGTTCATCGTGTGCCGGTACCGCCATCACGGCGCCTTCGCCATAGCCCATCAGCACGTAATTGGCGACCCAGACCGGTAACTTTTCACCATTGAGCGGGTGAATGACAAACAAACCGGTATCCATGCCTTTTTTCTCTTGCGTGGCGAGGTCGGCTTCCTTGGCCGAGCCCAGTTTGCATTCCTGAATGAACGCTTGCAGCGCGGGATTGTTTTGCGCGGCATGCAAGGCAATCGGGTGTTCCGCGGCGACGGCGACATAGGTGACCCCCATCAGTGTATCCGCGCGCGTGGTGAACACTTTCAAATCTTGCGGCGTGCCCGATTCGCGGTCGGCAGGGAAGGTGATATCGACGCCATAACTTTTGCCGATCCAGTTGGCTTGCATGGTTCTGACCCGTTCCGGCCAGCCGGTCAGTGTATCCAGCGCCTCCAGCAGTTCGTCCGCGTACTGGGTGATTTTCAGGTAATACATCGGGATTTCGCGTTTTTCCACCGGTGCGCCGGTGCGCCAACCACAGCCGTCGATGACCTGTTCGTTGGCCAGTACGGTTTGATCGATCGGGTCCCAATTGACCACGCCGGTGGTTTGATACGCCAGCCCTTTTTCCAGCATGCGCAGAAACAACCATTGGTTCCAGTGATAGTAGCTCGGGTCGCAGGTGGCGATTTCGCGCGTCCAGTCGATACTCAATCCCAGGCTTTTCAGTTGCTTGCGCATGTAGGCGATATTGTCGTAGGTCCATTTCGCCGGTGATACGTTGTTTTGCATCGCCGCATTTTCCGCCGGCAGCCCGAATGCATCCCAACCCATCGGCTGCATCACGTTGTAACCCTGCATGCGGCGGTAACGCGACAGCACATCGCCGATGGTGTAGTTGCGCACATGCCCCATGTGCAACTTGCCGGACGGATAGGGAAACATCGACAGGCAGTAATATTTCGGTTTGCCGGGGATTTCAACTGCTTTGAACGCGGCGGTTTGCTCCCAATGCTGCTGAGCTTCTTTTTCAATTTCCTGAGGGTGGTATTTTTCTTGCATGGGGATGATTTTTATTGGGTAAATTGTTTGATTATACCGCGAACCGGTTGGTTTGATGCTGTATCTGGATGAGTATGCTACGTTGGGAAAGCATCGATACTGCCGGACGAAGATGACAATATCTGCTGTAACGCTTGAAGAGTATTTGGTGCCTAGTAGAAGCTTGAGTTCACCAAGGTAAGGCCTCAGGGTTCGAGGCTTTATAGCGGGGAATGTTTTACAAGATTGACGGTAGAAATGATTAACCCATCAATCCAAGCGGAAACCGATCTTTAACTTGACCTGATAATGCGCGACCTTGGCATTGACGATATGTCCGCGCGTTTCTACCACTTCAAACCAGTCCAGGTTGTGCAAGGATGCACCGGCTTTGGCGATGGCTTGTTGAATGGCATCATCGCTGCTTTTTGCCGACGAACCGACGATTTCGATAATTTTGTAAACATGATCGCTCATTTTGCCGCTCCCTTTTGTTTGCCAAAACTGCGTTATAGCATACTTTGGCCGGCGAACTGGGTGAGAATTTCAATATAATAGCTGTGAACAAAATTCCTGTACCCAAATGAAGGAGAAAGTTTGATATGAAATTAAAATTAGTAGGTGCTTTGTGGGTGATATTGACTCTAACGGCTTGTGCGACCTCGCCAATGGGCAGAAACCAATTGATTTTTATGCCCGACAGTGAAGTCGATGCGATGGGATTGCAGGCCTTCTCGAATTTGAAAAATGAAAAGCCAATCAATCAGGATCCGAAAGAAAATCAGTTTGTTACTTGCGTTGCAAATGCGATTACCCGTGAGGTTGGCGGTAATTGGGAAGTGGTTGTGTTTGAGGACAACACCTTGAATGCCTTTGCATTGCCGGGTCAGAAAATCGGGGTGCATACCGGATTGGTTGAACTGGTGGATAACCAGGATCAATTGGCGGCTGTGATTGGCCATGAAATCGGTCATGTGCTGGCGCGGCACAGCAATGAGCGGATGTCGCAAAAGATGGGAACGCAGATGGGAATTGCGCTTGTTCAGGCAGTTGCTGCACCGACAACGCCAATGGGGCAAACAGCGGTCAGTTTGCTGGGTGTCGGCGCGCAGTACGGTATCATCATGCCATTCAGCCGCTTGCATGAGAGCGAGGCGGATACGATGGGTATCGAGTTGATGGCGAAGGCTGGGTTTAATCCCGCAGAAAGCATCACGCTGTGGCAGAAAATGGCGCAGGCCAGTCAGGGAGCGCAACCGGTTGAATTCTTGTCGACTCACCCGTCCCATGAAACGCGCATCGATGATTTGCGCGCGCATTTACCCAAGGCTAATGCGTTGATGCAGCAGGCGCGCGCTGCGGGTAAACAGCCGAAATGTGTGAAATAACGTTCTAAATCTTGGGTTCCGGCTCGCTGGCCGGAAAATCCAATTCCACTTTTGCACCGTCCGGATCGTGACAAAATAACTGCCAGATTTCTAATCCTTTTAGACGGTGCAAATCGTACTGAATACCATGCTTTTTTAGGCAATCAACCGTGGCTTGCAGATTGTTTGCCGTGAATGCCATGTGATCAATGACACCGGCTGCATTGGACGGCATCGGTTTGCCCGCCATGATATGCAGAATAGCTTGAGTTCCGGCGTACAGCCATGCGCCGGAGAAAGCAAACGGCGGGCGGTAGCCTTCTGTCAATCCTAATACTTCAACATAAAAATTCTTGCTTTTTTCCAAATCACTGCTCAAGACAGTGAAATGATTCATTCCTTCGATTGCCATTTTGCTGTGCTCGCGGGTAAAAACGTATTTATACCATGATTACTGTGGAATTTATCGAAGTAGCGATTAATCTGTAACATTATGATGAATTGGGTAAATTTATCGTTATTCCGAGCACGTGACATTGTGTTTTATTGTTCACAAATATTTTACATTCTCTTAACAATTCATCCCGTTTCTAGGAATATAGTTCGATCCATCGCAGTTGCTGGTTTTTAATAAACTGGAATTAAGAATCGGCTGCTGCCGGGCATTAGAGGCGATTTCTTTAGTAACTCGGAATATAACCTTCTAATTGATCAATGATTATTGTTTTGTAGCTAAGGGAGAATATCAATGAAGCCACATATCCAATCAGCAACTTCAGCCACAGAGCCGCCGATTCCATTGACAGATTTGGTAGTGAATGAATTTCTGACTTTCTGGCTTGGGAATGAAGAATATGGCATCGAGATTCTCAAGGTGCAGGAAATTCGTAGCTACGATGCCATAACACAAATAGCCAACTCTCCTGAATTTATCAAAGGGGTGATTAATTTGCGAGGCATTATCGTCCCTATCATCGATATGCGAGTCAAATTCCAGCTCAGTGAAGCGGCATATAACCAATTTACCGTTGTGATAATTCTGAATGTAGCAGGACGCGTAATGGGAATCGTAGTAGATGGAGTGTCCGATGTCATTACTTTGGAAGAAGAACAAATGCGCTCGGCGCCGGCGATGGGTTCCGTGATCAATACCGAGTACATCATAGGATTAGGTGCAGTGGATGAACGCATGCTGATATTGGTTGATATCGAGAAGCTAATGAGTAGCGGTGATACCGGATTCATCGAGCAAAGTATTAATTAATAGGAAATTTTAATTGATCAATATTTCCAGAGGAAAATTATTATGTTTAAAGATGTAACAATTAAATCGCGCCTCATCATGGTGATCGGGTTGTTCTCGGCATTGTTGATTGGTATCGGCGGTATCGGCAGCTACGGTATGAGCCAGATGAACGGGGTATTCAAGAATGTTTATGATGGCCGTGTTGTGCCGCTCGGGGATCTAGGCATCATTTTGGATCGCGCGCAGCGCATACGGTTTAATACGGCGGTATCAAGTTATTCCGAGAATCCGGCGGTTGTTGCGGAACGTAAAAATCTTAGCGATCAACGTTTCGCGGAGATAAATACGCTGTTGCCAAAATATATGGCAGCAAATTTAAGCGCGGAAGAGGCAGCGTTGGCTAATAATTTTGCGCAGCAATGGAAGATTGTGTCGGAATCCATTGATCGTTCAATGAATTTTGCGATTGCTAAAGAATATAAGGCGGCGCAAAAAAATTTGATTGAGGATATGTACGCCAAATTCGATGCCGCGCACGCCACCTTGTTCAAGATACTCGATATCCAGCGCACATCGAGTGCTGCGGAATATAAAGCGGCGCATGAAGCTTATCTGAGCCTTTCGACAATCAGTCATGTGGTGACAATACTGGGTGTGATTCTAGGCATTATTGCTGGATTCCTGTTGATACGCGCAATTACTCATCCTTTGAATGAAGCTGTTTCAGTAGCCAATGCCGTTGCGTCCGGCGATCTGACCAGCAAGATCGAAGTGAATTCAACCAATGAAACAGGCCGGTTGCTGCAAGCCTTGAAGACTATGAATGATCATTTGCTGGATTTGGTGGGCAAAGTACGAAACAGCACCGACTCGATTGCAATAGCATCGGGCGAAATTGCGTCGGGTAACTCGGATCTGAGTCAACGCACGGAAGAACAAGCCTCCAGTCTGGAAGAAACTGCGTCATTGATGGAAGAATTAACATCCACGGTGAAACAAAATGCGGACAACGCCCATCAAGCCAATCAACTGGCCGCCGGTGCTTCGGAGGTTGCAAAAAAAGGCGGTACCGTGGTTGGGCAGGTGGTTGATACTATGAAATCGATTAATGAAAGTTCAAACAAGATTGTTGAGATTATTAGCGTCATTGACGGTATCGCCTTTCAAACCAACATTCTGGCACTCAATGCCGCAGTCGAAGCAGCGCGTGCCGGTGAACAAGGCCGGGGATTTGCAGTAGTGGCAACGGAAGTACGCACATTAGCGCAACGCTCGGCAGCAGCGGCCAAGGAGATTAAGGAATTGATCAATGATTCGGTCACAAAAGTAGCGGATGGCACACGTCTGGTTGATGAGGCTGGCTCCACGATGGGAGAAATCGTGACAGCGGTAAAACGTGTCACGGATATCATGAGCGAGATTTCCGCTGCATCTCAAGAACAAAGCTCCGGCATCGAACAAGTTAATCAAGCGGTAACGCAAATGGACGAAGCTACGCAACAAAATGCTGCCTTGGTGGAAGAAGCGGCAGCCGCAGCGGAATCCATGAAGGAGCAAGCGCAAGTATTAACGCTAGCAGTGAGCAGCTTCAAACTGTCGGGAAGTCATGCAGCACCAGCAATGGTCAAAAGAAACAATCGTCCAGCCACTGTCGCCAAATTGCAGAATCACACTTCTGCGGCAAAAAGAGCCGCATTGAAATCCGAAGCGGCGGCTCTGAAACCCTTGTCTGATCATCCGCGCAAAGCTGCCACCAGCGGCGGGGGTGATTGGGAAGAATTTTAAACTCGATTGAATGCGTGATTCTCCACAATCTTGCCGGGGAGTCAATGACAATAAAAAAGCGCTACCCTGAAAATCTGGGTGGCGCTTTTCAAGTGAGTAATAAGCAGCAGAAGGTCACTCTGATTTTTAGCAAAAATCCCGCTTCCTATCTCGCAAAGAGACTGGATTGAATTTCTTTTAGAAACAGATCTGTTTTTCCAAAGTACTTCAAATTCCTATAAGCAAAATAGCGCTGTTTCTTAGGTCAGAATAAGAAGTTTTTCACATTAATATTGCCTGCCTAAAATCCGTAACGAGACATCTGATTGTAATTCATTAAATATAAAGTCATTGTAATTAAATGGCTTGTGATTATTTTTTAATAAAAAAGATAGCAAAATTTAATGATGACGGATTAGCTCGATTTCAGTTGGGATAGATAAAAGAAGCAGAAACTATGTTGCAGAAACAGACTGTTAATATCATCACTGAGTCCTTCGGATCAACAATCAAGCAATAACATTTAACCCATGAATTTCTAACTTTCCAAAGAGTATGGAAAGATACTTTAAGTACATGAAATTGTATAAATCATTGGATTGGGAGCAGTGAGAGGATGAATGCTGATATTGATCGATATCGAAAAATTGATAAGTAGTAGCGATAAGAGTTTGCTTGAGTAAAGCGTAGGTTGCTAGATAAGTAGTTTTTAATGGGAAGACTTTTAAGGAGACTCTAGTGTTTAACAATATGACGATTAAATCACGATTGATATTGGTAATAAGCTTGTTGTCGGTATTACTGATTGGTATCGGTAGTTTTGGCATTTATGGGTTACATCATACAAATGATGCTTTTAAAGGAGTATACGATGATCGCACCGTTCCTTTGGGTGAATTAGGTACGATCATAGATCGCATGCAACGTGTGCGCCTTAATGCGATTATTGCTTCTTATGCGCGTAAGCCGGAAATCGTGAAAGAGCGGCAAACAATGACCGATCAACGGGATACTGAAATTGCCACTGCCTGGCAGAAATACTTAGTTACCAATATGACACCTGTGGAAAAAACACTGATAGAAAACTTTAATCACGAGTGGAAGATCTATACGGAAGTGCGTAATCGCACCATGGTTCTGGCGGCGAATGGCGATTATGATGCGGCAGTTAAAAATGCGCTCGAGGCAACGCCCAAATTCGATGCGGCGCATGCAACTATGTTTAAGTTGATCCAACTGCAACGCGATGAGGGTGCGAAAGAATATGCCGCGTCGCAAGCGAACTATGAAAGTATTTTAATTACCAGTGTTATCGTAATGACATTAGGTATAACGCTGGCGATAGTCATTGGTTTTCTGTTGATTCGTGCAATCGTTGGTCCACTGAATGAAGCTGTCGCTGTTGCCAATGCGGTTGCTTCGGGCGATCTGAGCAGTCGTATTGAAGCCCATTCAACCGACGAAACCGGCCGTTTGCTGCAAGCACTGAAAACTATGAATGACAATTTGGCGGATTTAGTAGGCAAGGTGCGTATGGGTGCGGATCAAATCTCAACGGCTTCTGGTGAAATTGCTTCGGGTAATTCGGATTTAAGCGAGCGTACGGAGGAACAGGCATCAAGTTTGGAGGAAACAGCATCTTCGATGGAAGAGCTGACATCTACAGTAAAACAAAATGCGGATAATGCTCGCCAAGCGAATCAACTGGCGGCAGGTGCTTCCGAAGTGGCCGTGAGGGGAGGAGCAGTAGTCGGGCAGGTGGTGCAAACAATGAGTTCGATCAATGAAAGCTCGAAGAAAATTGTCGACATTATCAGTGTCATCGACGGTATTGCTTTCCAAACGAATATTCTGGCTCTGAATGCTGCAGTCGAAGCCGCTCGTGCAGGTGAGCAAGGCCGAGGATTTGCTGTTGTGGCGACGGAAGTGCGCACGTTGGCGCAGCGCTCGGCAGCTGCAGCGAAAGAGATCAAAGAATTGATCAGTGACTCGGTGGCCAAGGTGGAGAATGGTACACGCCTGGTTGATGAAGCGGGTGCAACCATGGACGAGATCGTTAGTGCTGTGAAACGTGTAACGGATATCATGGCCGAGATTTCCGCAGCATCGCAGGAACAAAGTTCAGGGATTGAGCAGGTTAACCAAGCGGTAATGCAGATGGATGAGGTAACCCAACAAAATGCGGCATTGGTGGAAGAAGCTGCGGCAGCGGCGGAATCCATGCAAGATCAGACTCAAGCGCTGACACAAGCGGTAAGTACCTTTAAGTTATCGAGGGAGAGTAGTCATGTCGCGGCGACTCCGGTAAAAAGAAGTAATCGTACCGTTTCCAAACTGCCTAATCGTGGATCTGCTATCAAAAAGACAGCAACCAATGTTAATGCAGCTTCAGCAGCGGTAGAAGCTCAACCACGTAAAGTTGCTGCTGTTGGTGGCAGTGACTGGGAAGAGTTTTAAGTTTCCTATGGTGTAAAGCGAAAGAACACTACCATTAAGGCAGTGTTCTTTTTTGTACTTGTGTAAAGTTCATGCTGGTTTACCGGCCGCACTAGATGCATTCTTTTAGTGGTTTTCATACTTTCGATGCTACCTGTTATGGTATCGATATTCCAGAAATACGCCGTTCCTCACGGATTAATTCTTCCTCAATCTCAGCAGTGTAGGGATAAGAACTCTATCATCGGAAGCATTTCATAAAATCCTTTGTAGATAAGGGGAAATATGCTATTTATTATAAAATAGCGCGCTCAGTTGCTCTAGTAAACTACGTAATCCTTAAATTCCGCGGTAAAAAGCTGGAGGTCATCATCCTATGATCAATGTTAAAAATAATGAAAAAGCAGATAACAACCGGCACTTGCCGACATTGCTACGAAAGGGAAGTTTGTTCAACTGGAGTGGAACAGTGTCGCTATCGTGGATGTTTCTTGATATCGGCTGGCCTTTGGAGAGAATAAAAAGGATGGCTAAGTTAGAGTTTGGGGCGGTAAAAGGTTTTCTTGTTTTTGCAGTGCTATGTTCACTGTTCCTGACGAATTCAGTGCAAGCGAATCCCCGTGCGGCTTCTATCGTAATTGATGCGGATAGCGGTGCGGTGTTGCACGAATCTCATGCTGATGCTAGCCGTTATCCTGCTTCGCTGACTAAAATGATGACGCTCTATCTGTTGTTCGAGGCGATCGAACAGCACAAAATGACACTGGATTCCCGCATGCCGGTGTCTGTTCATGCAGCATCGATGCCGTCGACGAACATCGGTTTGCGCGCCGGCGACAGCATCAGTGTACGGGAAGCAATTCCGGCTTTGATCGTGCGTTCGGCAAACGATGTGGCGGTTGTGGTGGCGGAGGCTTTAGGTACGAGTGAAACAAATTTTGGCCGCATGATGACCGAAAAGGCGCACAAGCTGGGCATGCATTCCACGACTTTCCGCAATGCTTCCGGCCTACCCCATAGCGAGCAAAAAACGACAGCACGGGATATGGCAACTCTTTCGATGCGGCTGATCAAAGATTTTCCCAAGCACTATCATTTTTTTTCCACACAATCTTTCAGTCATAAAGGCACCGTCTATAAGAGTCACAACCGCATGGTGCGAAACACGCCGGGTGTTGATGGTTTGAAAACCGGTTTTATCCGGGCTTCCGGTTTTAACGTGGCGACTTCGGCGAAACGTGGTAATCGCCGAGTGGTGGCCGTCGTAATGGGGGGAAATACCGCCGCTACTCGTGATCAGCAAATGGCGCAATTGCTGGATCGCAGTTTTCATCAGGGTGCGACTTCATTAGCCGGCGGTACCACCAATAACCGGACTGCGTTGGCAGCATCAGCCGGAGGGCAGAAGGAAAAAGCCAAAACTCAAGTTACGCTTGCCAAAACAGCACTTGTTTCTGAAAAAGCTGCCAAATCCATGCCACAGCAACCCGCAAAATCGCCTGTTAATCCACAATCTCAGCCGCAGAAAGCAGCTATGCCGGCAAACGATGGCTGGGCGGTGCAGATTGGCTCTTACCAAGAATCGAACCGGGCGCGTGCGCAGGCTCAGGCTGCCGCGCGCTGGGTGCCTGGTGAAGTGGTGATTACAGAAGTGGAAGTCAGCAATCGAAAGATGTATCGGGCTAGGCTGGTTGGTCTGCAGGAGAGCCAGGCACGAAGCGCTTGCCATAACTTGACGCGGCAAGGGATGGGATGCCTTGTGGTGCGATCATAAGGCGGAACATCGCGACAGTTTAATTCATTACAAAATTGAGCTAATTTCTAGATAGTGTCGTCACAAGATAAAAAGAATGGCATAATTGGCAAATTACCAATTTCTAACGAGAAGATTTGCCATGATTTCAATCAGTGCAGCATATCGCAGGCACGACATTTCAGATGAAGTTTGGACGTTATTAGAGCCGCATTTACCTGGACGAGAAGGTGTATGGGGTGGCAAGGCACGAGATAACCGCCAATTTATCAATGCAGTATTCTGGATTCTAAGAACAGGAGCTCCGTGGCGTGATTTACCGCCCTCATATGGTGATTGGAAGAACACACATCGCCGATTTTGCCGTTGGCGTGACCGCAGCATTTGGGAATCCTTATTGGAACGATTGATTGATAATCCAGATTATGAGTGGCTGATGATTGATGCCAGCCACATCAAGGTTCATCCGCATGCTGCTGGCGCAAAAGGTGGTAATCAAGACATGAGCCGCACAAAAGGGGGCTCAACACAAAATTACATCTGGCCGTGGATGCGTTTGGTATGCCGGTCAGAGTTGTTATTACGCAAGGTACCACAGCGGATTGTACACAAGCTTCTCGCCTGATCGAGGGGATTACAGCAGGATATTTGCTTGCGGATCGCGGTTACGATAGCGATGCTATCATGGAGCAAGCTGGAACTAAAGGTATGAATCCTGTAATACCACCTCGCAGGAACCGAAAAACACAGAGAGATTATGACCCAGAGCTCTATCGTCTGCGCCACATTGTAGAGAATGCATTTTTACATCTCAAACGATGGCGCGGTATAGCCACGCGCTATGCCAAAACTTCAGCATCCTTCCTTGCCGCCATTCAAATCCGATGTATCGCTCTTTGGGTCAGTATCTTGTGACGACACTATCTAGCACACAACGTGCTCGATTGACTAGGGATCGGCGCGCCAAGGTGCGATTTCCCGCTCGGTTACCAGGCGGTGCTTGCTAACTTTGGTGTCGTCAAAATCCGCTTGTTCCAGTGCACTGATCTGATAAACCCCGGTGGCAACATGAAGCTTGACGTGTCCATCCGCTACTGCAATATGACCAGTGCCGTCCTTATGCAATTCAATGCTAAAACGGGTACCGAAATCCTTGATGATGGTGTTTCCGACTTTCACTTCCAGTTGCTGAGCGGCATGCTTCTGGATGTCAAAGTAGACATTTCCTTTAAATAACTCAACTTGCAGCGGTTTGCTTTCTTTGACGGCAACCGAACTGCGCATGTCCAGCGCCATATCGATACCGGATGCCAATGGAGCAGAAATCGGTTCTTCTGATTTAGTTTCATAAAAACGGATACTGGGTGGTTTGCCGAAATACCAGGTCATTAGACCCAGGAAGATACAAAAACCCATGATCGCGCAATGTACAAAGAAACGCTTCCAGCTGAAAACGAAAGTATACGGTTTAATAACCGGTGGTTTAGGTTCCTGCATTTTTATCTTATTGGGTAAAAGATGAAAACAAAAATTATATACTGCTGAAGATAATTTTTTAGCCTGAAATTTTATCGAAGTGAGTGTGATTTTGTTTTACTGCAGGGGCAAACACCGATTGTCCGTATGGGCGGCAAAGCTGGAAGTTTCAATGGTTATTTTGACGGCGGCCGCAGCATGCCTTGGCTATCCGGCATGGCGCGAATTGCCAATGTAATAATTCAACTCATCGGCTCGCACCATCAACGGTGATTGTGAACGATCAGGTGCGGTAACACTGGTACGTGAATTCTGATTACTTCGTTTTAAATTTGACTGAACTTCCTGACCAGCGAAAAATTGCTGATTTGTTACGTGTTCCAGTGAAGGATCTTTGGGTGGGACCTTGTGCGGCTAATAATGGGATAACCCTTTATTATTATTTGATTCTTCTGCTGATGTGGAGAAATCTTAATCCTGATTTGAAATGGATTATACTGAAAGAAGCAAAAAAGCTGTTAAACAAAGTCATCGATTTCTAATCCGATATTTTCGATGTGAAAATGACGCGAAATAACTCATTAAAATGGTGAAAATATGCTGAATTCCTCGATACTGGATATAGCCATGGGCATGGTGTTTCTATTCGTGCTGATCAGCCTGCTGTGCTCCGCGATCAACGAGATGATTGCGCAATTCCTGCGCATGCGGTCGAGAAATCTTGAAGCAGGGCTGGCCAATCTGTTGCAATCGGGTGGGGGAAACCAATTGGTCGACGATCTTTATAAGCATCCGTTGATCAACGGGCTTTCAAAAACAGGACAGAAGCCTTCGTATATTCCGCCGAAGAATTTTACTCTGGCATTGATGGACATCATGACCGGCAACACCGGAAAGCTGCCAACCGGCAACAAAGCGTTAATCGAAACGATCGAGCAGCAAGGATTATTTGCCAAAACTGAAGCCGGCAGATCGATTATCCTGTTATTGCACGAAGCCGGGGATGATGCGGAAAAGGCGCGCAAGAATCTGGAAGGCTGGTACAACGATGCGATGGATCGCGTGGGCGGCTGGTACAAACAAAAAACACAAATGATTATTTTTGCCATTGCCTTCATTATATGCACCACCTTGAATATCGATGCCATCAAAATTTCCCAGACACTGTGGACCGATATTGCGCTGCGGCAAGTACTGGTTGAAGCGGCTTCTTCGACGGATGTCGCAAGTCTGATGCCGCAGCAATCATCGGAACTAGTCGTGGCGGCAGCGGGAAACGATCAATCTCCGCTACCAGCGGGCGAACAATCGCCAGCGGATAACGCTCTGCAAAAGGCCGGGCAGTCTGCTAAGAATGCTGTGGCATTGGTTAAACAAATCAAGGAGCTGCATTTGCCGATTGGCTGGAAGCAACCAGATGGTCAATGGGTTTTCGAGGGATTCGGTCTCATGGAGGGTTTCATTAAATTCATGGGCATTCTGATCACGACTTTTGCCGGTTCCCTTGGCGCGCCGTTCTGGTTTCAGTTATTGAATAAGATTGTCGATTTGCGGGCGGCAGGTAAACAGCCTGGTAAATCCGGAGGGTAAAAATTGAAGATTAGAAAAAAAAGTGAATATTTGATCCAATCTATAAGAATTTTTCGGTAACTTGATAATGTTACGGCCAAGGGAATGTGGAGAAATTTTGTGTAACAGATGAACAATTATCTGGGCTTTTACCATCTTTTTGCATTTTTGCGTGATGACGAACACTTTCCATAAAAATAGGAAGATATATTTTTTGATCATTGGAACCAGGTGGGAATTTCTTGTCCATCCATCGTCCTGCACGACTCATAGGAGCTTCAACGCTATTGCCGCAAGAACAGCTCTTCCTAGATAGTGTCGTCACAAGATAAAAAGAATGGCATAATTGGCAAATTACCAATTTCTAACGAGAAGATTTGCCATGATTTCAATCAGTGCAGCATATCGCAGGCACGACATTTCAGATGAAGTTTGGACGTTATTAGAGCCGCATTTACCTGGACGAGAAGGTGTATGGGGTGGCAAGGCACGAGATAACCGCCAATTTATCAATGCAGTATTCTGGATTCTAAGAACAGGAGCTCCGTGGCGTGATTTACCGCCCTCATATGGTGATTGGAAGAACACACATCGCCGATTTTGCCGTTGGCGTGACCGCAGCATTTGGGAATCCTTATTGGAACGATTGATTGATAATCCAGATTATGAGTGGCTGATGATTGATGCCAGCCACATCAAGGTTCATCCGCATGCTGCTGGCGCAAAAGGTGGTAATCAAGACATGAGCCGCACAAAAGGGGGCTCAACACAAAATTACATCTGGCCGTGGATGCGTTTGGTATGCCGGTCAGAGTTGTTATTACGCAAGGTACCACAGCGGATTGTACACAAGCTTCTCGCCTGATCGAGGGGATTACAGCAGGATATTTGCTTGCGGATCGCGGTTACGATAGCGATGCTATCATGGAGCAAGCTGGAACTAAAGGTATGAATCCTGTAATACCACCTCGCAGGAACCGAAAAACACAGAGAGATTATGACCCAGAGCTCTATCGTCTGCGCCACATTGTAGAGAATGCATTTTTACATCTCAAACGATGGCGCGGTATAGCCACGCGCTATGCCAAAACTTCAGCATCCTTCCTTGCCGCCATTCAAATCCGATGTATCGCTCTTTGGGTCAGTATCTTGTGACGACACTATCTAGAATAGTTGCATAAGTTGTGAGTTTATCAATATCAGTTTCTGAAGCAGCTAGGATAGTTTGAGATTCAACAAAGAAAAACATTTCGATTACAAAAAAATCGAAAAATTTTCATAAGACTTCTCCTTCTGCGTGGGGTTAAATAAGCTTATAAGCTATTATGTATAAAATAATTTAGAAATTTTCTTTGCTTTTCAACCAATCCTCCCGCATACCCCGCGCCTGCGAAAACGCTTGTCCTAATCCTTCACCGTCATGTTTTTCCAGCATTTTCTGCAAACTGTTTAATTCGTTTTGATACGCCTCAATTTGTTCAAGCAGCGCTTGGCGATTCGCCAGACAAATGTCGCGCCACATTTCCGGGGAGCTGCTAGCGATGCGGGTGAAGTCGCGGAAGCCGCTGCCTGCGAAGCGCAGAAGGTTCTCAGGATGATCGGTGCTGTGGTTGAGGTGATTCATCAGTGTGAACGCCAGCAGGTGCGGCAAGTGGCTGGTCGCTGCAAGCACGTGGTCGTGTTCGTCGGCGGGCATCAGCGATACATTGGCGCCGCAGGCTTGCCATAATTGTTGCACGCGCTCGACGGCTTCCATGCTGCTTTCCGCCAGAGGTGTCAGAATCACATGTTTGTTGGCGTACAAATCCGCTTGCGCTGCTTGTACACCGCTGTGTTCCGCACCGGCGATCGGGTGGCCGGGGATGAAATGGTGGCGGTTTTGCAGCGGCAGATAGTGACGCGCGGCAGTGACGACATCCTGTTTGGTGCTGCCGGCGTCGGTGATAAGCGTGTGGGCGTGCAGGTAAGGTGCAATGCGTTCCATAGTCGCAGCGGTCTGGCCGACCGGCATCGCCAGGAACACCAAATCGGCGTTGTGCAGCGCTGCTGCGGTATCGCTGGCGATTTCGTCGACCACACCCAGTTCGACGGCGCGTTGCATGTTGATCGGGCTGCGGCCGATGCCGGTGACATGCTTGACCAGACCGGCTTTACGCAGCGCCAGCGCGAACGATCCACCGATTAGGCCGACGCCGATGATGACCAGTTTATTCAGAACTGCGGGTGTTGTCATGGTTGCCGCCGGAGTGGTGAAAGGTTAATCCAGTTCGCTCAAGGCCTGTTCGAGCGATTCGAGGAAGCGCCGGTTTTGCGCTTCGAGCCCGATGGTGACGCGCAGGTGATGCGGCATTTCGTAAATACCCAGCGGGCGCACGATGATCCCCTGGCGCAGCAGACTTTGATACACTTTCGGCGTGTTGGCGGCTTCGCCTTTGATGCGGAAGCTGATGAAATTGCCGTACGAGGGAATGTATTCGATCCCCATTTTGCGGAAGCCGTCGGTCAGTTGCAGCATGCCGGCGCGGTTCAGCGCGTATGAACGCTGCACAAACTCGGCATCGTGCAATGCCGCCAGCGCGCCGACCAGACCGATGCTGCTGACGTTGAACGGTTGCCGCACGCGGTTCATCAAGTTGGCGACATCGGGGTGCGTCAGCCCGAAGCCGACGCGCACTCCCGCCAAACCATACACTTTGGAGAACGTACGCGTGATCAGCAAATTGGAAAATTGTTTCAGCCACTGGATGCTGTTCGGCTTGTTCGCTTCTGGCAGATATTCGTAATATGCTTCATCCATAACCACCAGCACATCGCGCGATACCCGCTCCATGAAGCGCAGTAAATCCTCTTCGCTGGATAAAGTACCGGTCGGGTTGTTGGGGCTGGCGATAAAGACGATGCGCGTTTCCGGCGTGATGGCGTCGAGCATCGCGGGCAGATCGTGACCGTAATCGCGTGCGGGAACCGAAATACCGTTGGCGCCGATCATCTGCACCACCAGCGGATACACGGCAAAGGCATGTTGTGAGTACACCGCGCTGGCTCCCGGCTTTAGGAACACGCGTGCGGCCAAATCCAGTACATCGTTAGAGCCGTTGCCCAGAATGATTTGCTCGGGATCGACGCCGTAACGTTTCGACAATGCTGCTTTCAGTTCATAACCGCTGCCGTCCGGGTACAGCGCGACGTCATGCAATGTATTGATCATCGCATCCAAAGCCAGCGGGCTGGTGCCGAGCGGATTTTCGTTGGACGCCAGTTTAATGATGTACGACTCGTCCAAGCCGAATTCGCGCGCCAATTCTGAAATCGGTTTGCCGGGTTGATACGGTTGGATCGAACGGATATATTCCGGAGCAAAATCGCAAAGATTCATAAGTTATATTGTGTTATTGATTAAAAAACGAAAATGAAAGATCGGATGAGTTGGATCGATTCAAGATGACGAGACAATCGGCGGTTACGATGCTGGGTACGATCCGAGGATTTTCAGGAAAGCGGCCTTTTCCCGTAATGCTGCCAGGGCAGCCGCGACATTATCGTCACGCTGATGTCCTTCCAGATCGATAAAAAACACGTACTGCCATAATCCGGTGCGCGACGGCCGTGATTCCAGGCGGCTCATACTAACGCCATGCTGTGCCAGCGGTTCGAGCAGGGCGTAGATCGCACCGGAGCGGTTACCGGTCGATACGATCAGCGAGGTTTTGTCTTTTCCCGAGACATCGACCAATTGCTTGCCGATGACTAAAAAGCGCGTGGTGTTTTTCGGATCGTCTTCGATATTTTCCGCGCAAATCGTCAATCCGAACAGTTCCGCGGCCCTTTGCCCAGCAATCGCTGCGGCTTGTTTGTCGGCGGCGGTCTGGCGTGCGGCTTCGGCGTTGCTGGCAGCGTGGATCAGCGCGGAACTGGGCAAGTGCGGCAAGTTGGTGGTTAGCCAATGATGGCATTGTGCCAGCGATTGCGGGTGCGAATAGATTTTTCTGATGTGTGCGAGATCGGTTTGCTGTGCCATCAAGAACTGGTGCACCGGCAATTGAATCTCGCCGCAGATGCTGAGCGGTGTTTGCAGCAGCAAATCCATGGTTCTGCCGACTGCGCCTTCGGTGGAATTCTCCACCGGTACTACGCCGTAGTGGGCGGTATCCGACTCCACGGCACGGAACACGTCGTCGATCGAATCGCACGGAATTTCACTGATAGCGCTGCCGAAGCGCTTCAATGCCGCTTCTTCGGAAAATGTGCCGCTCGGGCCGAGGTAAGCCACGCTCATCGGTTTTTCCAGCGCGCGGCACAGCGACATGATTTCGGTGAATAAGTGCTGGATATGTTCGTTGCTGATCGGGCCGGGATTGTGTTGTTTCATGCGCGACAGGATTTGCGCTTCGCGTTCGGGTCGATAGATAATGCCGCTCTTTTTGATCTTGCCGACTTGTTGCGCCAACCCGGCGCGCTGGTTAACGAGTTGCAGCAATTGGTCGTCGATGGCATCGATCTGATCGCGAAGTTGTTTGAGTTGTTCGGACATGGCTTGGCTAATAGTTGGACAATACGGTCATTGCTCGGAATTTATTGCGCAAACGGCAGATAGCGCGCCATCAGAACACCGCTGATCGCTGAGATCTCGCGTAGAACCGGCGGTGGTACCGGGCTATCGGTATCGACCAGGGTATACGCCATCTCGCCGCGCGATTTGTTGATCATGGTATGAATGTTCAGCCCGGCCTGCGCCATGCTGGTCGAGATTTGTCCCAGAATGTTTGGTACGTTGGCATTAGCGACCGCAACGCGATAGGGCACTTCACGTTCCATTTGCGTGTCGGGAAAGTTGACGGTGTTGGTGATATTGCCGTTTTCCAGGTAATCGATCAACTGATCCACCACCATCACGGCGCAATTATCCTCCGCTTCAGAGGTCGATGCGCCAAGGTGCGGCAAGGTGATCACGCCTTTCTGGTGTTGCAGTTTTTGGCTGGGGAAATCACTGACATAGGTTTTGATTTTATTCGCGGTGATCGCTTGTAGGACGGCGTCTTCGTCGACAATGGCGGCGCGCGAGAAATTCAGCAGAATCGCATGATGCTTCATCAACGCTATGCTTTTGTCATTGATCAAATGCCGGGTCGAATCAAGCAACGGCACGTGCACGCTGATGAATTCGCTGTGGCGCAGCAAATCTTCCATGCTATTGGCTTTTTTGACCTCGGCCGACAGGCTCCAGGCCGATTCGACGGTGATTTTCGGATCATAACCGATGACTTTCATACCGAGCCGGATGGCCGAGTTGGCAACCAGGCGGCCGATTTCGCCCAGACCAATCACACCCAGCGTGCGTCCCGGCAACTCGATACCGGAAAAACGTTTTTTGCCATCTTCGGCTTGTTTGTTCAGTGCCGCATCGTCACCTTGCAGGCTGTCGGCGAATTGCAACGCCGGCACCAGATTGCGTGCGGCCAGAAACAAGCTGGCCAGCACCAATTCCTTGACGGCGTTGGCGTTGGCGCCGGGCGTATTGAAGACCGGCACACCGCGCGCATTCATCGCGTCGACCGGGATATTATTCGTGCCTGCACCGGCGCGGCCGATCGCTTTGACACTTTCCGGGATGACGCTATTCAGCATGTTGTGCGAACGCACCAGAATCGCATCCGGTTCCGCGATATCATGACCGACCTGATAATGTTCTGCAGGAAAACGGTTGAGTCCGTGCGCAGAAATCGAATTGAGCGTCAGAATTTTAAAGGGGTGTTGTTCAGGCATGGCGGCTGGCAAACTCCTTCATGAAAGCAACGAGCTTCGCGACACCTTCGACCGGCATGGCATTGTAGATCGATGCCCGCATACCGCCGACCGAGCGATGCCCTTTTAGTTGCAACAGGCCGTTGTGTTGCGCTTGTTTGAGAAATTCACCGTCCAATGCGGAATCTTTCAGTGTGAACGGCACATTCATGCGCGAGCGGCCGGTTTTCGCGACTGGGCAATGGTAAAAATCGGTGCTGTCGAGATAGTCGTACAGCAGATTCGCCTTGGCGATGTTGATTTTTTCCATCGCCGCCAGCCCGCCTTGTTTTTTCAACCAGGCGAGCACCAAACCGGTGATGTACATGGCATAGGTTGGGGGCGTGTTGTACATCGATTCGTTTTGGGCGTGAATTTGATAATCGTACAAAGTTGGTGTACCGGGCAGCGGTTTTCCAAGCAGATCCTCGCGCACGATCACCAGCGTCAACCCGGCGGGGCCGAGATTTTTTTGCGCGCCGGCGTAAATCAAGCCGAAGCGGGTTACGTCCAGCGGCCGCGACAAGATGTCGGACGACATGTCGACGATCAGCGGAACATCCACTTGGGGCACCCAATGAAATTCGACACCGCCGATGGTTTCATTACTGGTGTAATGCACATACGCGGCTTGCGCGTTGAGGCGCCATTGCTCTTGCGGCGGCACGTAGGTGAAATTTGCATCTTCGGATGACGCGGCGACATTGACGCTGCAATAGCGGCTGGCTTCTTCGATCGCTTTGGCCGACCATTGGCCGGTGTTGATGTAATCCGCGCTGGTTTTGCCGCGCAGCAGATTCATCGGCACCATGGCAAATTGGCTGGAAGCGCCGCCTTGCAGGAACAGCACCTTATAATTTTGCGGAATCTCCGCCAGTTCGCGTAAATCGTTTTCTGTTTGCGCCGCGATGGACATGAATTCCTTGCCGCGGTGGCTCATTTCCATCACCGACATGCCGCTGCCGTGCCAATCCAGCATTTCGTCGCGTGCCTGTTGCAGCACTTCCTTGGGGAGCACTGCGGGTCCGGCGCTGAAATTATAGATCTGTTCCATTGCGTGTTTCCCGGTAGATTGTCAGCGGTTAACTGTCGCCCTCGCTCTCTTCGCTTTCCACGACACGTTCCAATCCGGCCAATTTCTCACCCGGATCGAGGTTGATCAGCGTAACGCCTTGCGTGGCGCGGCTCATTTCGCGTACTTCGTTGACGCGCGTGCGGATCATCACACCGCCGGAGGTGATCAGCATGATTTCATCGTCCGGTTTGACCAGTTTCGCCGCCACCACCTTGCCGTTGCGCGAGCTGGTGATGATCGCGATCATGCCCTGCGTGCCGCGGTTGTGGCGGGTGTATTCGCTGATCGGTGTGCGTTTGCCGTAACCGTTTTCCGTTGCGGTGAGCACCGCCAGCTCTTCGCTTTCAGCCACCAGCATCGAGATGACCCGCTGCCCGGAGCCGAGTTTCATGCCACGCACGCCGCGCGCGGTGCGCCCCATCGGACGCACATCGTTTTCATCGAAGCGCATGGCTTTGCCGTTGTTGGAGAACAGCATCACGTCGTGCTTGCCGTCGGTCAATTCGACGCCGATCAGATAATCGCCTTCGTCCAAACCGATGGCGATGATGCCGTTATTGCGCGGACGGGAAAATTCCGACAGCGGTGTTTTTTTGACGGTGCCGAAAGCCGTCGCCATAAAGACGAAATGATCATCGTCGAAGGTCTTGACCGGTAGTATGGCGTTGATTTTTTCACCTTCTTCCAGTTGCACCCAGTTGATGATCGGTTTGCCGCGCGATTGCCGCCCGCCTTGCGGTACTTCGTAGACCTTGATCCAGTAGACCCGCCCCAGGCTTGAGAAGCACAGGATGTAGTCGTGCGTATTGGCGATGAACAGTTTGTCGATAAAGTCGTCTTCTTTGGTGCTGGTCGCCAGTTTGCCGCGCCCGCCGCGTTTTTGCGCGTGGTAATCGTCGAGCAATTGTGACTTGATATAGCCGCTATGCGATAGTGTCACAACGACATCGGCCGGTGTAATCAGGTCTTCGACACTTAAATCCCGTGTGTCGAGAATGATTTCGCTGCGCCGTTTATCGCCAAATTGCTGACGGATGGTATCGAGTTCTTCCGTGATGATGCGGGTAATGCGCTCCGGATTGGCGAGGATATCCAGAAAGTCGATAATTTTATCGATGATTTCCTTGTATTCGTTGACGATTTTTTCCTGTTCCAGGCCGGTCAGGCGTTGCAAGCGTAGATCCAGGATCGCTTGCGCTTGTTCATCGGACAAATAGTAGCCTTGCGATTGCAGGCCGAAAGCGGCATCCAACCCTTCAGGACGCAGCGCATTGGCATCGGCAATGGCACGCTCGAGCATTTCCTTGACCAATGCCGAGCGCCAAGCCTTGGCCATTAAGGCGGTTTTAGCGTCGGCTGGGGTTGCTGCGGCTTTGATCAGTGCGATGATTTCGTCGACATTCGATAGTGCAACCGCCAAGCCTTCCAGAATATGACCGCGTTCGCGTGCTTTTTTCAGTTCGAATACCGTACGGCGTGTAACGACCTCGCGGCGGTGGCGCAAGAAGGCGTCAAGGATTTGTTTCAAGTTCAGCAGGCGCGGCTGGCCGTCGAGCAGCGCCACCATGTTCATGCCGAACGTATCCTGCATCTGCGTTTCTTTGTACAGATTGTTCAGGATGACTTCAGGCATTTCACCGCGTTTCAGTTCGATGACGACGCGCATACCGGATTTGTCGGATTCATCGCGCAGATCGGAAATGCCTTCGACTTTTTTGTCGCGCACCAATTCGCCGATGCGTATCAATAGATTGGCCTTGTTGACCTGGTACGGCAGCTCGTCGATGACGATGCATTGGCGACTGCCTTTTTCCATATCCTCGAAATGCGTGCGTGCGCGCATCACCACGCGCCCCCGGCCGGTGCGGTAACCGTCTTTGACGCTTTCGACGCCGTAAATGATGCCGGCGGTCGGGAAATCGGGCGCCGGGATGAGTTCGATCAGCTCATCGATGCTGATTTCCGGGTTTCCAAGCAGTGCCAGGCAGGCATCGACGACCTCGCCCAAATTATGCGGCGGGATATTGGTTGCCATACCGACAGCGATGCCAGAAGAACCGTTGATCAGCAGATTCGGGATTTTTGCGGGCAGTATCAGCGGTTCTTGTTCCGAACCGTCGTAGTTTGGACCAAAGTCGACCGTTTCCTTGTCAAGATCCACCAGCAGCTCATGCGCAATGCGCGACATGCGGATCTCGGTATACCGCATCGCTGCGGCATTGTCGCCATCGACAGAACCGAAGTTACCTTGCCCGTCGATCAGCATATAACGTAATGAGAAATCCTGCGCCATGCGGACGATGGTGTCATAGACGGCAGTATCGCCATGCGGATGGTATTTACCGATGACGTCACCGACGATACGCGCGGATTTTTTGTACGGCCGGTTCCAGTCGTTGGACAGTTCGTGCATGGCGAACAGTACGCGCCGGTGCACCGGCTTCAGACCATCGCGGACATCGGGCAGGGCGCGTCCGACAATGACGCTCATCGCATAATCAAGATAGGAACGCCGCATTTCTTCTTCAAGACTGATCGGCAAAGTTTCCTTGGCG
>CAYQZF010000014.1:0-23896 GCA_964421895.1 uncultured Nitrosomonas sp.
CGATCGAACATGCGGCGACGGAACAAATCGCCTTATTATCCTTGCAACCGAATGTGGGCAACCGGACGTTGCGCATCAGCGGTGAAGCCAAAAGCATGGCCGAACTGCTCGATTTTGTCGAAGCGCTGGAACGTGAATTAGTTTTTGAGAATGTGCATTTGTTAAACTACAAGATTAAACAAGATAATCCGCACCGGCCGATTATTTTTCTTCTGACTGCAGCATGGATGCAAGTTTCTTGAAGACTGGAACACTTCAAACCCGACTTGATCGATGGATGCTGCAACTACGCTGGCAGGCGGGCCGTCTCGGTGTTATCGGGAAGACCGGTTTAGGTCTTGTTGTGGTGTCTACGATCTATTTTTTCTCGGCGCTGTTGCCGCAGGAATCCGATTTGCAAAGACTGAAAGAGCGCGCTGAGACACTGCAAATGCAGGAGCTGGCAAAACACAATCAAGGCGAAATGGAAAGCGGGAAAAAATTGAGCAGCGATCAGGCGCTGCAAGTGTTTTATGATTTCTTTCCGCGCGTCGATTCGTCACCCTTTTGGATTCGTGAGCTGGTTCAGTTAGCGAAAAAACATGGCGTGGAACTCAACAGCAGCGAATACCGCTTGGTTAATGAAACTGAGGCCCGTCTGGCGCGCTACGAAATGATTCTACCGGTAAAAGGCCGCTATCCACAGATTCGCGCGTTTATGTCAGCGGCGCTGGAGGCTGTTCCCGCCATGGCGATTTCCGCGATTGCGATTAAACGCGAAAACATAACGTCCGACAGACTTGAAGTTCGTCTTGAAATTAATCTGTACTTAAACAAATAAGCAATGGATCAAGCTGAGAAAAAGCGGAAATTGATTTTAGGCAGTGCATTGATCGCTACATTGGTTGCCGTGGTGCTGGTCGAAGAGGAAGAAGAAGGCGCTGTATCAACCGGCATCGTAGAAAATGTGCAACCGGCAAAGACGGCAAGCAATAACAAGGATCGAGCGAGAAATCAAGAAAGCAGCGCAGAACTGCTGGATGTCAGTAAACTGGGGCAGAGAAAGTTCAGTCCGCTGGCGGGCGAGCTGTTTGTGTCGACAACATGGGCGCCGAAGCAACCGCAAATCAGTTTGGAAGAACAAATCGCGCGGGCGGAACAGGCAAAAAAAGCCGCCCCACCGCCTGCGCCGACTGCACCGCCATTGCAATTCAAATATATCGGCAAGGCAGTTACCGACCATGAAACCTGGGTCTTCCTGTCGCAATCGGGAGAACACCACATCACCAAGGTAGGTGGAAAAATCAATAGTCAATACCGATTGGATTCGATCAATGACAGCACGGTCACCGTCACTTATCTGCCGCTCAATATCAAGCAGACACTTACTATCAACAACAAGATCGCAGGAACGTTCCGATGAAAAGCTGGAGAATCTTTGTTCTTATCACCCTGTTTGCAATTACCGCAGGATGTGCCATTAACAACCGAACATTCGGCACTAGGAATAGCGCATTTGACGAAGGGCAGAAACTGATTGCGCAAGGTCAGTTTGAGAACGGACTTGCAAAATTAGAACAAGCACGGCGCGAGGAACCTGAAAACAAAGACATACAAACCGTAGCTTTGCGCTTGCGGGAAGAAATTACTGGCAAGCTCCTTTATGATGCAGAAAATCTGCGTTATGCAGGAGAATTGGATCGTGCAACACAAGCTTTTCAGCGTATTCTCAGTTTATTTCCCTTCAACGAAAGAGCTAAAGAAGGTTTGGAAGCAATAGCGTTAGATCGTCAACATATTGCTAAAGTGGATACTGCGAAAGAGCTGTTAAGAAACGGGGAAACTGTCAAAGCAGAAACACTGGTACGTACTGTGTTACAGGAAAATCCGCAACAATTCCATGCGCGCCAGTTGATCTCGGAAATCAACTTGCGATTATCCCGGCCCGAAGTGACTGATTTGGCATTGGAGTCCGCTTTCAAGAAAGCGATCACAATGGAATTCAAGGATACCGACTTAAAATCAGTATTCGAGCTGATGTCTCGCACTGCAGGCATTAATTTTGTGTTCGACAAGGATATCCGGCAAGAGACCAAAATATCTATTTTTGTCCGGCAGAATACCATCGAAGATATTCTTAAGCTAATTCTGAGCACTAATCAGCTTGCTTACAAGGTGTTGAACAGTAATTCGTTATTGATTTATCCGAATACACCGGCTAAGCAAAAAGATTATCAAGAGTTGATCGTGAAAAGTTTTCAAGTGGCGCATACCGACGTCAAACAAATGGTCGCGATGATCAGAGGTATCGTCAAGGCCAAGGATATCTATGTCAATGAGCAACTTAATTTATTCATTATGCGTGATACGCTTGAGGCTATTCGCTTAACCGAAAGGCTTGTGAGTTTAAACGATTATGCTGAGCCGGAGGTTATGCTTGAAGTTACCATTCTTGATGTAACGCACACCAATACTTTTTTATTGGGGCCAAATTTCCCTCAATCACTTCAATACAGTTGGTCTGGCCCTGCTTCTCTCACTCCGGCGGGAGCTTTAATTAGTCAATTTGGTTTTGAAGGACTTAAAAGTTTTGGTATGTCTAATCAGGCAAAAGTTGACTTTCTGCAAAATTTTTCAGCCGGCGACATATTGGCTAACCCCAGAATTCGAGTCAATAATAAAGAAAAAGCTAAAATTCATGTAGGGACTAAAGAACCTTTCTTCACTGCGAATGTTCAGCCCGGCATCACTGCTGTCGTTACTTCAACGCCGACGTTTATCGATTTGGGGGTCAAGCTCGATGTTGAGCCTCGCATTGGATTAAATAACGATGTAACCTTAAAAGTCACCTTAGAGGTAAGCTCTTTATTAGGTACGGCTTCAAACGATAAAGGAGCAACCGCTCCGCGGGTCGGAACGCGAAATGCTGAAACCCTTCTTACTTTAAAAGATGGAGAAACGCAAGTTATCGCCGGTCTTCTGGATAATCGAGAAAAGAAAAGTGTCAAAGGCCTTGCGGGATTGCTCAATATTCCCGGACTGGATCGATTGACATCGAATCAGGATATTGAAAGAACAAAAAATGAAGTGATATTGCTGATAACGCCTCGCATTATCCGCAATATCCCACGGCCAACCAGTCTTGAAAGCGAATACCATTTCGGTACCGCTAGCGAAGCGGGCAAATTACCAGCCGCCATCAAAAAAACGGCAGCGAAATCTTTGTCAATCGCTCCGGCAAGTGGATCAGGGCGCGGGGCTGCGCCTGCTGCATTAGATGCTTTTTCTCCCTCTATGGAAGGAGGGATGCCACCGCCCAATCCATTTGCCAATGTAGCATCTTCACCGTCATCCTCGCCAGCACTTACACTACAGGTGCCAACCAATGTCGGTTTGGGTAAGGAATTCTCGGTCAATGTCCGGCTAGTGGGGGCAAAAGCCACTGTCAACAGCGATTTACAATTAACCTATGAGTCCAGTTCATTGGAAGCGCTGGATGGTGGTGATAAATCGGGAACGCGCACGATTAAATTAGGCAAGGATCAAGCCTCCGGTTTGGCTGCGCAGATACGCTTCAAGGTAATTGCCACAAACCCGGGTACGACAGAGATCAATATCCAAAATGCAACTGCGGAAGATATGGAAAATGGTCAAGCGGCAGAAGTGACATTGCCGCCGCCAGCCAGCATCAATATCAAATAATCCGGCTATGGATGTTTTGAAAGCTTTTGCACGACAGAGAGGATTCACGCTGATTGAATTGATGATCGTGGTGGTGATCATGGCTATCTTGGCGGTGGCGGCAATGCCTCTGCAAGAACTCATGGTGAAGCGCGAGAAAGAGCAGGAGTTGCGCGTTGCTTTGCGGCAGATTCGTTCGGCTATCGATGCTTACAAACAAGCCGTGGATGAAGGGCGTATCGCAAAGAAAGCGGATGAATCCGGTTATCCTCCCCGATTGGAAGAATTATTCATGGGCGTACCAGATATCAAAAGTCCGGATAAAAAGGTGATTTATTTCATGCGCCGCTTACCTCGCGATCCGATGTTCGTTGAACTGGATATCGCCGGTGTGACAGCGACTCCCGCCGCGGATACCTGGGGCAAACGCAGCTATGAAAGTCCGTGGGACAGCCCGAAAGAAGGCGACGATGTCTATGATGTTTTTTCACGTTCGGAGGTCATTGGTCTGAACGGCATTCCTTACCGGGAGTGGTGATTGACATGTCCAGAGTAAAAAAATACGCGGGTTTCACCTTGATCGAACTGCTCGTAGTGATGGCGATCATTGCGACATTGCTGAGCATTGTTGCGCCGAAGTATTTTAATTCCATCGACAAAGCCAAGGAGTCGGTTTTACGGCAAGATCTCGGCGTGATGCGCAATGCGATTGATCAATTTTATTCGGATTTCGGCAAATACCCCATCGACTTGGCGGAATTGGTCGACAAACGCTATCTGCGTAACGTACCGAAAGATCCTTTTACCGAAAGCGATAAAACCTGGGTCGAGATCCCGCCTAAAAATGAAACAGAGCCTGGAGTTTACGATGTTCAGAGCGGTTATACCGGACGAGCATTGGATGGTTCGTATTATCAAGAATGGTAAACAATTCAGGTTTTTCTGGATTTATGCCACGTAAATGCCCTAGCGGGCCACGATTAGAGGATGGTTTTGTCTACCTTTGGGCCTTGTTTGCAGTCGCCTTGGCGGGCATTGTCATGGCCGGAGCAGGCCAGGTGTGGCAAGTAAAAGCGCAGCGCGAAAAAGAAACCCAATTACTATATGTAGGCGAGGAGTTCCGCAAAGCGATCATGTCTTATTACAATACGGGCACTAAACAACTACCTGAATCTCTCGAAGATCTGCTGCAAGACAAGCGGTTACCGAATATCAAGCGCCATTTGCGAAAAATCTATCTGGATCCGGTAACCAATACAGCCGAATGGGGTCTCATTGAAGAATCTTCGCAGGGTAACGTAGCGCCGAATGCGAGCGCACCGTCCGGCAATAGCCCGGCACCCAGCGCAAACCCGACGGCTGGTAACAATCCGATGCTCAATACGCAACCGGCGCCAGGCAGTGGGGCAATACCCGGCAGCAGTCCAACAGTCGGTAACAGTCCTGCGCCCGGCAGCGCGCTGCCGAATAGCAGCCCGGTAAGCTCCACGATCGATAAGCGAATCGTCGGGGTATACAGTCTCTCCGAAAAAAAACCGATCAAAAAAGACAAGTTTCCCGAACGGTATGCCAAATTTTCCGAAGCTGCTACTTACCGTGACTGGAAATTTATCTATAAGCCCGGCGAAGCTGGTGAATCACAGAAACCAGCAACAAACCAGAACAAGCCGAATACGCCATCAGGACAATCGGCTTCACCCTTTGCGCCGCAATCCTCAGCAACGGGCAGTGCTTCCCCTTTTTCAGCACCCTCGTCTGCTGCAGGCGGTACGAGAGAGTCAGCATCCGGTTTTTCAATGCAGTAATAGAAAGATTAATCGAGACCTTTGCAAAATCACGTAAATTTCTTATTTCAATGTAATTCTGGATTTGCTTGTAAGCGATTGGAAAATTTTTAGCCCTTTTTCTACAATTGAGCTGGGAATAATCACTTTAAACCGATCATTGCCGGTCAAGGGGGCGCAATATCCCTATGTTTGCGTGATTACTAGGCGCTCGACAAAGAGTCTAGGCAGTCTTTTCAAGTTATATGCGCCATAGCCAGTAGCATATGCCAGGCATGTGCCTTGGCCAGGCCGCGGTAACGCAGCGTTTTAGCATTGAACCACCGCACTTGGCTGCCGAAGGTGCGCTCTACAACATAACAGGCTTTCGTGATGAGACTGTTATGTTGTAACTGCCGTAGCGTCAATGGATTGTTCTTTGCGGCCTTACCTTGAATGCCGTTTTTAATACCGCGCGACTTCAAAGCATCGCGATGTTTTTGACTGCAATACGCCTTGTCGGCATGAACACGGATTCCCGACTGAATATTGACTTTGTCGAGCAGGCCTAGCAGCGGTTTGCTGTCATGGCAGTTGGCCGCGGTTGGTGGTTATCGCTATAACAAACCCGCTATCGTCAACTACGGTATGTTGCTTATAACCAAAGACCGATTTGCTGCCATTTCTAACCCAACGTGCTTCTCTCTATCCACACCAGGTTGGATAACTTCAATAACCCGCATCGCCGCCTGAGCATCAGGCTCATCATCCTGTTCTTCCCGATCGCCAGCCACTTCATACGCAGGTCTGGTGTTTGGTTTGTGTGGACTTTGGGTGATACCCGTATCGACATGATAGCCTTTCCTAACCTCGATATCGTGCGCTTGTATTTGTCGATTGATTTGGTTTAATAGCCCATCCCACGTATCCGCCGCCGTTAACCGCGTTCTGAAACGCGATAACACAGAGTGATCCGGCACATCATCCTCCAGCGACAGCCCCAGAAATCGCATCACATGCAGATTCGAGTTTGCCATGTCTTCCACCGAATCATCGCTTAAACCGCCATGCCAGATCCCTATCAACAGCATCTTGAATAGCAGCAAACCCGAGTATGCAGGGCGACCTTCCGCATCCGATACCGGCGCGTAATGAACCGCAATTGTTCGATCGATCGCGCGCTCCAGTCAATCAATTGATCAATCTGCTTTAAGAAATTTCCTTTGCGGGTGCGGCGCATTACATCATAGTCTGAAAAACTCATGTCCAGCTCTTCAATCATATTGTTTTAAAATATAATTGTATCGCTCGAGCCATTGCCCGGAAATTATTGCCGTGCAAAGGTCTCTACTTATACTTTCCCAAGATTGAGTAAGGTGCATCTTCGTTCGATGACACAAGTCCTAGCTGACTACCAATGTAAGAAATAAATATCTAGAAGGCACGTATAGCTCGAACTACAGAACCGAATCTCTTATAGTTAAGGGCCAAAACACCATCAGGGAATGATATAACCCATGCATCAATATCAGAGTGTTCCGTAGAACTATAATAGAAATTGAAATCAGGATACAAAGGATCTATTATTTCAACGGGAAAACCACCTATTATTTCTCTTTGCTGAAGTAGCAGAAATAATTCATTGATAGACGGTAGATACCAATCACTATATCCGCCTCCATCATAATTTCTTGCCGCCATTGCAGCATATCTTCCAGCACCCTGCACTGCTATGATCTGCTTCGTATTTGCAGCACCCGCACCTACGCCATTACCCGTTGCTCCTGTTATCAAGAGAGTTTCTTTCTCGTCTATATCACTCCATGAAAAAAAACCTAAGTCATTAGGAGAAGCCACTAGCCCATGCTTTCCAGATTCATCCACATAAAAAACTATCCCACCATGACATTTATCGCCAATTTTGGGGTTTTCACAGGAAGAACTTGGAATAAAAGATGTACATTCATCGAACAAAATACTATTACCAGATACATCTTTTGCTGTCAGGCAAACCTGATGTGTTCCCGAAGGCAATGAGACTACATCGTATGGATAAAAGAAGCGAAATTTCTTAGGACTTGGCGTTCCATTCCAACTACATCCTTGATTTACTGCGTAAGTATAATAACCATTCGGCATAGAAGTACAATTTGCATCTCCTGTTAGAATAACTTTAGTATTTTTTCCATCCTCCCTCGGTGCCCCTCCAAAATTGAATGCATTTTCCAATGGAATGTTTGTCCCATTGGCAAGTTTCAAGAGAAGACTAACAGAATTCAGACTCAGATTTCCTCCTGTAGCTATATCAAACCAGAAGCCTTTATCTGACAATAGCTTTGTTGTGTCATTAGGGTTTTTATAAAAAATAGTATTATTGCTACCCGAACCAACAGTTGGTTGAACAACATAAAATGGATTGTTCTGAGTAGGATGATTCATAGTCAAATGCAAATGCGCGCCAACTGTTCTGCCTGTTGAGAATGAATTCCCTATCGGAGCAATTTCTTCTCCTCTAAATACGATAGAATCTGCAGGAACATCTGTATGGTTTCCATAAATTCCGCCTTCACATGCTTTTTTGGTCAATACCTTGGATAAAACTCCATCTGTCCAAAAAGCAATAGCATCGCAATAATTAGTTTGTCCTGGCCATTTTGGATTATTTAGCTTTTTAGCTACATACACCACTTGTACTTTCGTATAACCTTCTGCCGAGGACTTAATTGCCGGTACTGTTCCATCATTCTGAAACAGATGCATATAAACAATATTATTAGCCTGATGTGATGCTTGGATGTCAGGAGTAGGTTGTATAAACAACATCCATCCACCAACTCCTGCAGCATATCTGAAATCAACTATTTTCCCTGCTGAACGGGATTTGATCATGTAACCCATAGCGCCACCTGGTGACCCTGGAGCAAAATCAATTCCCTTATGAAACAAGGAACCACTTTGATTTAACCATCGTGGTCCATATAAAGATGTTACTCTCCAAGTACTTTCGAAGGCTTCCAGTATTGGGTTGGTTGCAATAGCCGGAGGTACTGTAGCAATTGTTACTAGTAAACAGATAAATGCTGCTTTAATTATTTTTCTCATGGTTTTCTCCGCATCCTAAGGTAACCGATACAGCACAGCGCCATCCGACCATACTTCAAATTTTCCGTCAGAATTTTCTGAAACAAAGTAAGGCCCGATTGCTCCCAAATCAAGTAATTGGGTTATGCTTTGGTCGGTTTTCAGATCAAATGCTTCAAAACCATAACCGCCTCCTTGTGATGCAGGGAAGAATCCTTCCAAAAGAACATTTTTTCCATTTCCTGATATCCAGGTTGAGTGTAACCCTTCTATGGCTGGAGTAAATTCTTTGATAAGGTTACCGGTCGCATCGTAGATCTGCGCTTTGGGAAAACCGTTCCCTTCTTGTACTTTAATCAACAGAATCCGGTTTCCATCATTTGAAAACATTCCTGCATAACCGTTTCGATCAGGCACGTAAAACTGAGTTGGCGCATCAGCTGGAAGTGACAAGCTCCACAATACGGATGCACTATCACGCAGGGCAAAGCTACTGCCATAGGGAGAGCTTGCATCCGTTTCGGGAGGAGGCTCCGCGGGTATCAGAAAAGATTGTTTAAAGATCGCTGCGCGTTTTTGATCCTTAGTGGTTATAGCTTGTGAATCCCCGATTATTAGGTAATTGCCAGTCTCATCTGAAAGGGATTGCTCTGTTGGTGCGAGATTGATTTCAGAGGCTATGCTGCCGTCACTATTGCGAAACACAAGCTTGTCACCTTGAATTGCTCCACGAGATCCGGTTGGATCTGCGCCTTCTTCAACCAAGATATCTCCAAGCAGCGATGCGATACTTTCATTTGCTCCATTAATATTAACTGTATTCGCCACGCGAACAAGAAATCTTCCTATGGTTACCTCATTAAGTACAATTTGTGTGGTATACCATTTATCTCCGGTAACGGCATCGCCTTGAGTGCCATCGTCTGCCATTTCAGCAAGATTCGATTTAACATTAGATTCATTATCCAATCTCTGAAGCTGAAAGCCGCCATTAAAGATTTCAGGCTGTTTAATTTGGATCAAGAATGTGACCTTAGTGTCTTGATTTGGTGGAATTACTTTAGGAGAGATTATCAGCTCACCCAAATCTCCCGGTGCTTCCACAGTTTCTCCCGAGAAACTCCAGGTTAGAGCGGCACGATTAAAGGCATAAGTCCGGTCTTGCCGGATCGTAAAGGTATCTGTTGGTGTTATGACCTGATTGGCTGTAAGCTCACCTACATTAATGGCACTCTCGATGATAGTGGTGCCGGTACCCGCTCTGCTAAGCGTTGCCTGAACATTCTTGCGCGCAATGCTATCGTTGGTGATAGTGGCTTTATACGTATATTCAAAGACCGTTCTGCTAATACGTTTTTCGCTCACGAGAGCAATATCAGTTACTGCCGGATCAGCCCATGCGGTACTTGTCATCCATCCTGCAAGCAAACTGGTAGCTAAAGAAGCGTGAATAATCTTCCGGTTCATCTTTCAAGCCCTATGTATTTAATTGACGAAGTTGAGCGTATATTCTTGGGTTGCCTAAGAATAGAAATGGCTTTTAGCTGTGCGGCGTACTACGTTTAGTTTTGAAACCGATCAATAAGGCAAGTCCAAGCATCATCATGATAAAGGTATCGGGTTCTGGTACAGGACTCATTGGTAGAGTAGAGCCACTATCAAGCAAGTTGAAGCTGTCATCGTATACGTCAAATAGTTGGATGCCAGGAATGCTGGTTCCCAAATAGGTAAATGTTATGGAGAACAAGCCAGCCGATGCGCCGAGTGCTAAACTGGTTGATAAAGGCAGTGCATCAAAGAAACCATTGGCAGGCAGACCTGGATCAGGTTGTACCACGATGGAATCCCAGTCAATTGGAGATGATAATACCGTCAGGTTTTCATACAAAGTTTCCGAAAAATAAATGGTGAACTCAGCAATCGGATCAGTCAGGGTGTTGTTCTCGATCGAATAGTCGTATCGCCACACGCTTCCTCCTAGAGATGAAGCAGCATAATTGATAGTAGTCGCCTGTGATACTGCTGGCAACAATAATGCAATAAACAATACCGCAATGACACTTCTTGTTCTATTTTTTAATTCAGTTTTAATTTGATCGCTCAAATAGCCCAGATTTAAATTCATTGTCGATTTCTTTATAAAAAGGGTAAAAACCAGCTAGCTTATCTATAGTGGTGGCAAAATACCTACACTACCGAATATCCACAATACCCATGACGTGTAGTAATTCAGACCCGATCTGACAGTTACCCGATTTGACGCTGTGCCTGTTAGATCAAATTCAGTTATTCAAAGTAATGCTCTTAATCGTAGCATATACAGCAAACAAAAAAATAGCCGACTCTATTGCACAGATGACGAAAAGATCGGTAGCGCACATACTTGACGCCTGTAACCAGATTCTCGAATGGCGCAATTTATTGCGTCAGAAATACCATCTATAGCGCCAGAGAAGTCACCCACCATAAACTACCCCGCCTTCCCATCTACTCGTGCACGCCAATAAATTGGCGCAAACTTGATCGCCCAAAGTCCAAAGCAACTTAGCCAAACCAGCGCCGCCAGCACGTAAAACATCGGTGCAATCGCCGGGATGAGATCGGCCAGAATCCGGATTGCGGCGGTTGCTTGGAAGCCTAGGAACAGCAGCCAGGTGAAGCGGTCGAGTTCGAGTGGTCGGCCGGAGTGACCAAGGGTGACACGCGAGGCCATGGCGAGGATCATGCCGGAGAAGAAGCCGATACCGAGCGCGTGCAGCGGGGCGAGACCCAGGATTAGATTGCCGGAGGCAAAATACACCAGGCTTTGCACGGCGTACAGCAGCATGGCGACGCCGAACCAGGCGAATGAGATGTGTAGCACTGCCAGCAGGCTGACTTGAAAGCTGCGCTGAAATTGCCAGCGATAGGATAAATATAGCGCGCACCCGGCCAGCGGGAAGTCGGCAAGCCATAAATAGCCAGTTAATTCGAAGCATTGCAGCAGGCCGTGCGCGGCGATGCAGGCGAGCATCAGCCACAGCGCCCAAAACGGCCGCACCATTTCGTAGTTTTCCAGTACGCGGCTGGAGAAAAATGGGATCATGCGGTGTGATACGGTTAGCACGATCGGCAGCAGGAAAAACCACAATCCGGCAACACGCGCGCAATTAAGCGCTAGCACCTCACCGGTCACCAGCCACACCAAATAGGCCAACACACCCAGCCAGCCCATCACCAGCGCGATACTGGTAACCCGTGCGTGGCGTTTATCCTCCGCAGGGGCGGTCAGCAGAATACGTAGCAACACGTAAAGTGCGATGCCCCAGCCGCTCAGCATCAGTTCCACGCCGGTAATGCTGATTGCTTTGTGCGTCAGCAGACCAGCATAAAACAGCACGATGCCACCTGTCATCAACAAGCAGGCCGTGACATATTCTTGCGCCTTCACTTTTTCACCGTTCATCCAGTTCGGATAGGTGGTGAACAGAAAGCCGAAAATAAAAAACGGGAAAAAACCGTACATCATCAAGAACGCATGCGCCCAAGTCGGCGCGACACTCCAGCCGGTCATCGAACCGGCGATGCCGTAGCGTCCGGTCAGATCGAAGACCCACCATAACACGGTCAGCACGCCTTGCAGCGCGCCAGCAAGAAAAAGGCTGCGATGCGGTGCAGCGGAAAGATGATCGCGTACATTCGATAACATATTCATTCGGATTCCTCGTAAAACGGTTTTACTTTCATGGCACTAACAAGCTTTTTCATCGTCTGGCAGGATAATTTCTCTTCAATGCGGTTATTTGTTATGATGCTTGTCCCGCTTCGCGCAACGAATTTTCATGCTCAATATTGATTTACATTGTCATTCTTCAATTTCTGACGGTTTATTGACACCGGCACAACTGGTTGAGCGCGCTGCTCAGCGCGGCGTGGAAATTCTCGCATTAACCGATCACGATGATATCGCAGGCCTCGCAGAAGCGCGTGAGGCTGCTGAAGCGAAAAGTATCACATTTATAAACGGCGTGGAAATATCCGTCAGTTGGCGTGGCCGCACCTTGCATATCGTCGGGCTGGATATCGATCCCGACTACGCCCCGCTGGTTGAGGGTTTGACGGCAGTGCGCGCCGGTCGTGCGCAGCGCGCCCGGAATATCGCCGCGGAGCTGGAAAAAGTCGGCATTCAAGGCAGCCTGGAAGGCGCTTACACTTTTGTCGGTGTGCGCAGTCTGATCGGCCGCACGCACTTTGCCCGTTTTCTGGTGGAGCAGGGTTATGCCAAGGACGTCAAATCGGTGTTCAAAAAATATCTGGTCAAAGGCAAACCAGGTTACACCCCACACGAATGGGCGCCGCTCAGCGACGCATTGAGTTGGATTCGCGGCAGCGGCGGACACGCGGTCATCGCGCACCCCGGACGTTACGACTTGGGCAAAAACGTATTGAACGATCTGCTCGACGAATTTTGCGCTCTGGGCGGATCGGCGCTCGAAGTGGTAACCTCGAGCCACACGCCGGAGCAAATGCAGCATTTCGCGCAGCACGCTAAAAACAGAAATTTGCTGGCTTCCTGCGGTTCGGATTTTCATGGGCCAGGCGAGAGCCATTTCGATCTTGGGCAACTGCCGGAATTTCCGCTCGGCTGCACCCCGGTTTGGCAGCAATGGAAAAATACCGTCAACACCGAGCTGATCGATTGACACGCTGATTTCCGACGACTCCCGCCGTGGCGCAATTTTTCTCCATCCACACCGACACCCCGAATATCCGCCTGATCAGGCAGGCTGTTGCCATCGTGCGCGGCGGCGGTGTTATCGTATACCCGACCGATTCGTGCTATGCACTGGGCTGCCATATTGGCGATAAAGATGCCATGACACGCATCCGCACCATCCGGCAAGTGGACGAACGCCATCATTTCACGCTGGTGTGCCGCAATCTGGCGGAAATCGCCACTTACGCTAAGGTCGACAACAGCCAATACCGCTTGCTGAAAGCAACAACACCCGGCAGCTATACATTTATTTTACAGGCGACGCGCGAAGTGCCGCGGCGCTTGCAGCACCCAAAGCGCAGCACCATTGGTTTGCGTATTCCCGGTCATCCGGTGGTTCAAGCGCTGCTGGAAGAACTCAACGAACCATTGCTGAGCTCGACGCTGATTTTGCCCGGCGATGAATTGCCGCTGAACGATGCGGAAGAGATCCGCGAACGCCTGGAGCATCAGGTGGAATTAGTTATGGACGCCGGTTCCTGCGGCATCGATATGACTACCGTGATCGATTTGACGACAGATGTACCCGCTCTGGTGCGGCCAGGCAAAGGCGATCTCGAACCGTTTGGAATCGATCATGGATGAAATTATTCAAGGCATCGCTATTTATGCATTACCGGTGATTTTTGCCATCACCATGCACGAAGCCGCGCACGGCTATGTCGCTAAGCAATTCGGCGATCTCACTGCGTACAGCGCTGGCCGCATCAGTCTCAATCCGGCGCGGCACATCGACCCCGTTGGTACAATCGTGGTGCCGCTATCGCTCTTCGTTCTAAGCAAACTGACTGTCGGCGCGGGATTCTTGTTCGGCTGGGCGAAACCGGTACCGGTCAATTTCGCCAACCTGCGCCACCCGAAACGCGACATGCTGTGGGTCGCCGCCGCCGGGCCTGGCGCCAATTTGTTGATGGCGATTTTCTGGGCACTAATGATCAAGCTGGCTATCGCTATGCCGGAAAGCAGTTTTGCCAAGCCGCTGGCGCTGATGGGAATCGCCGGGATCGAAATCAATGTTGTTCTGATGGTGCTCAATCTGTTGCCTTTGCCGCCGCTAGACGGCGGCCGCATGGTCATGAGTTTGCTGCCGCATCGTTGGGCATACCAATTTTCACAGATCGAGCCTTACGGCTTCATGATATTGCTGGTTTTGTTATTCAGCGGTCTGTTGAGTACTGTGATCGGGCCGGTTATTTTATGGGTTAAAATTATCATTGTGTCGATTTTCGGGTTATACATTTAACAATATCTTACATTTGGAATATCAACATGTTTGCTGATCGCGTTTTATCCGGCATGCGTCCCACCGGCAGCCTGCATTTGGGGCACTATCATGGCGTATTAAAAAACTGGGTGAAGTTGCAGCAGCAATACGAGTGCCTGTTTTTCGTCGCCGATTGGCACGCTTTGACGACTCATTACGACACACCGGAAATCATCGAGCAGAATGTTTGGGACATGGTGATCGACTGGCTCGCTGCGGGCGTCGATCCGTCGCAGGCGATCTTGTTCATCCAATCCAAAGTGCCTGCGCACGCCGAATTGTATTTGTTGTTGTCGATGATGACGCCACTTGGCTGGCTGGAACGTGTGCCGACGTATAAAGATCAGCAGGAAAAATTGTCCGAGAAGGATCTCAGCACCTACGGTTTTCTCGGTTATCCGCTGCTGCAAAGCGCGGATATTTTGATTTACCGTGCCAATCGGGTTCCAGTCGGTGAAGATCAGGCGCCGCATCTGGAATTTACGCGTGAAATCGTGCGCCGCTTCAATCACATCTACGGTAAGGAGCCCGGTTTTGAAGAAAAAGCGGAGGCGGCAATCAAGAAGCTGGGATCGAGGAAATCCAAGCTGTATACCGAGCTGCGCACGTTGTATCAGGAGCAGGGTGACGAAAATGCATTAGAAGAGGCGCGATCATTGCTGAACGAGCAACAAAATTTGAGCCTGGGAGACCGGGAGCGCTTATTCGGTTACCTGGAAGGCGGCGGCAAAATGATTCTGGCCGAACCGGAAACATTGCTAACCGAAGCATCCCGGATGCCGGGGTTAGACGGTCAAAAAATGTCCAAATCGTATAACAACACCATCAGCCTGCGTGAAGATCCGGAGAGCATCCGTAAAAAAATTCGCACCATGCCGACCGACCCGGCGCGCGTGCGGCGCAGCGATCCGGGCGATCCGGCCAAATGCCCGGTGTGGCAGTTTCATCTGGTGTATTCCGACGACGCCACCCGTGAGTGGGTGCAGCGCGGTTGCAAGAACGCCGAGATCGGTTGTCTGGATTGCAAAACGCCTGTGATTGACAAGATTCTGGCGGAACAAACCCCCATGTACGAACGCATCAAAAAGTACGAAGAAGACCCGACGCTGGTGCGCAACATCATCGCCGATGGTTGCGAAAAAGCCAACAAGCTGGCGGAAGAAACCATGCGCGATATTCGTGAAGCGATGGGACTCAATTATTCCTGATACATTTCCGGTTTGCACGAGACGGTGAATTCGGTATTGGATGCGGTTGAATCTCAGCCAATCGCCAAAATCTGCGGCGAACCGCTGCTAGAGATCCCGCAGGATTTGTATATTCCGCCGGATGCGCTGGAAGTTTTCCTGGATACTTTCCAAGGGCCGCTGGATTTGTTGTTGTATTTGATCCGCAAACACAATTTGAACATTCTGGATATTCCGATGGCCGAGCTCACGCGGCAGTACATGGCCTACGTTGAGATGATGCGCGTGGATCAACTGGAATTGGCCGCTGAATACCTGCTGATGACCGCGCTGCTGATCGAAATCAAATCGCGCATGCTGCTGCCGAATCCCAAAGCGGAACCGGAAGGCGAGGAGCGCGATCCGCGCGCCGAGCTGGTGCGGCGCTTGCTGGAATACGAGCAAATGAAAAAAGCGGCCGAGCGTCTGAATGAGATTCCGCAAGCCGAACGGGACTTTAGTATCGCCCAAATCTGGATCGAACAAAAAACCGTAGTGCAATTACCACATATCGATAAAGACGATTTGCGCAATGCTTGGGCCGCAATTTTGACGCGCGCAAAAGTCAACCGCCACCATCAGATCAAGCGCGAGACGCTGTCGGTGCGAGCATACATGAGCCAAGTGCTGCGCGACTTGCGCGGCCGTCAGCAAGTTGAGTTTTATGATTTATTTAGCCCCGCGGCTACGGTCGCGGAAGTGGTCGTCACTTTCCTGGCCATTCTGGAACTCGCTAAGGAATTGCTGCTGGAAATTTCACAATCCCCCGATGATGCAATGATTTATGTCCGAGCTATTGACGCCGCCTGATCATCACAAGCTGGAAACACTCGATTCGCTGAGTCCCGGCAAAACCAAGCAAATTCTCGAAGCGGCCTTGCTTACTACGCAAGAGCCTTTGTCCATCAGTGAATTGCGAAAATTATTCAATGATGAATTAAGCACCGCAGTATTGACTAATTTGCTGCAGGAAATCCGGGATCGATGGCACGATAGCGGTGTGGAATTGGTTAACGTGGCCAGCGGCTGGCGCTTTCAAACCAAAGCAGACTTGCAACCGTATCTGGAGCGTTTGACGCCGCAAAAAGCGCCGCGCTATTCTCGCGCGGTTCTGGAAACGCTCGCCATCATCGCTTACCGCCAGCCGGTCACTCGCGGCGATATCGAAGAAATACGCGGCGTCAGTGTTTCCAGTTCGATACTTAAAACACTGGTGTCCCGTGATTGGATTGAAGAGGTAGGGCACCGCAATGTGCCTGGGAAACCGGCGCTGTTTGCCACCACCGCGCATTTTCTCGACGATCTGAATCTGCGCTCACTCGATGAACTACCGCCGCTGGAAGAAATGAAATCGCTACTTGAGTCCGGTGATGTTCATCCGGATTTACCTTTGCCGGAACCGGAGGAACCATCCGGTCACTGAGATTTTACCGCTTGCTGCGCTTCGATCAGTGCGGGTGTCAGATGTGGCGCGATCACTTGCAGCAAATGCCCGAAAACCTTTGGATTACCCGCTACGATCTGACCGCTCTCTAATTGCGTTTCGTTGCCTTGCAAATCGCCGACCAAGCCGCCCGCTTCGGTGATTAGTAGACAGCCGGCAGCCATATCCCACGGCGCCAGACCGATTTCCCAGAAACCATCGTAACGGCCGCAAGCGACGTACGCGAGATCCAGTGCGGCGGATCCAGGACGGCGAATTCCGGCGATACGCGGTACGAGGTCCTTCAGCATGGCAAAATAAGCATTAATGTGCGTCAAATCACGGAACGGCAATCCGGTGCCGATCAGACAGTCATCCAGCTTGGTGCGTTTACTGACGCGAATGCGGCGGTCATTCAGAAAAGCGCCGCTGCCCCGGCTGGCGGTAAATAATTCATTCAAGTTCGGATCGTAGACCACGGCATGCGTTAGCACACCTTTGTGCTTAAGTGCAATTGAAACCGAATACTTCGGGAAGCCGTGCAAGAAATTGGTCGTGCCATCCAAGGGATCGATAATCCATTGATATTCCGAATTTTCCTGATCACCCTGATGGCCGCTTTCTTCCGCCAGAATCGCATGATCGGGATAAGCCGCCTGCAACACTTTGATAATCGCTGCCTCGGCCGCGCCATCGACCTCGCTGACGTAATCGCTGTGTGACTTTTTCGATACTGTGAGCAAATCCAAATTTTTGGATGCCTGATTAATGATACTACCGGCGCGGCGCGCGGCTTTCACCGCGATAGTCAACATGGGATGCATAGTTTTGATTCAGAAATTACAGGAAGCGCGATTTTAATATGAATCGATTCCGTTCGCTCGATTTTGTCGTTTTGCAGAGTATTTTCACGATTCACTCAACTGCAGAAAATAAAAAAATCGCATTTTGTGTTCTGGTATGGAAATGGGAGCTACAGTCAAGCTTGGTGTGCAGAGAATTAAGTGGCATTCTGTGTTTGATCTGCTGTATGTTTAATGCCGTAGATGACGTTTGCTAGATGTTTAGTCCCCAGTGTGCTGGAATAATATACAGTCTAAATAAGGATGTATTGGCTTGAGGCCAATAGATATAACAGAAATTTTGCAAATCTAAATTACCAAAGTTATTACTTTGAGATCCTTATGAATAATGGATTGGAAGAATTCTTCAGAACCGACTATTTAGCCAAGCCTTTGCTCGCTACTTTTCTCGGGGTCTCACTTGACTGTTATTTACCTTCAAAATTCTTGAACCAGACGTTATAAATTTCGTCCGACCATAACGATTTTATCCACACGATCACGTCATCCACCTGCTGCGCGGTTAATTTACCTTCCCACGCAGGCATGGAGCCGATCTCAGGCGGCGTTCCATTGAGTATGGTTTTCTTCAAAACTTCGGTTGAATGATGCCAGGCATGTGCTGTGCTATCCAAAGGCGGTGGCGGATATTTTCCATCCGCGCCGGGTTTCCGCCATTCGGAAGTCGCTGCGCCGTTCGCTCCATGACAACCGATACAATGCGTGTTATAAACGCTCTCGCCACGCTTGATTTGCGCCTGATCGAAATTCCTTTTTACCTGGCCCGTCTTATTATCAACCGAGTGTTGATCGGAAGAAGCCCCGGGCAACCTGGAATTGCCGCAACCCAGCATCGCCGCTGTAACCAGGCAAAGCAGAAAAACACGCATTGTCATGAAAAATTACTACTATTTCAGGCGCATTACAGAGCCATTTTGCTCAGGTTTAGGACTAGCAGTCGGTTCAGTTTCTACGGCTTTCTTGGCATGGGGATCGTAGCGGTGATAAATCGTTGTATCCTTGCGTGCTTGATCCCGTTCGGTAATCAACAAAACGTTGTAAGGATCCACCCGGCCGCTTTCCATACCCGGTGTTCCATGCGGCATATCGGGGACAGATAATCCAACTGCCTTCGGTTTTTCTTTCAGTAAGCGGATGATATCCGGCGCCGGAACATGCCCTTCAATTGCATAGCCATTGATCAATGCTGTGTGACAGGAGCCGAGTGACTCAGAAATACCTGATTTTTTGCGAATATCCTTGTTGCCGACATCGTGTGTTTTTACGGTAAAACCGTGATCGCGCATATGATCGACCCATTTGGCGCAACAGCCGCAAGTCGGGCTTTTGTAAACATCAACCGTCGTTGTAGCAGCTGCTTGCGCAGCAATACCTAACAAACCGGCTGCCAATATCGCTCCAATTCGTAATTTCATTTTTTCTCCACAATAATTGTTCCATGCATCTTCTTAAAATGACCCGGCAACGGGCAGGCAAAATCAACCGTTCCTGCTTGTGTGAATTGCCAAACCAACTCTTTTTGCTCGCCCGGCTCCAGTTGCATCAAATATGCTTCTGAATGTTTCCTGTCAGGATATTTGCGTCGCATTTCGGCAACCTGCTTCAGCTCGGCCATCGATCCCAGCAGCATTTCATGCGTGTGATTACCGCCGTTTTTAATCACAAAACGGATCGTTTCACCTTCCATCACTTTGACTTCAGCCGGCAAAAACATATTATCCATTTGTGTCAGCTTGACGGTACGGGACACTTTGTTCGCATCGCCCGGTTTGCCGATATCGACTACTGAATTGGAATTGCTTGCACTCGAAAAGGCGTTGGTTGAAAACAAGACTAAGATCACAAATGGTATAATTCCGTTCATTGAATTCTCCTGAAATAATTCCCGAACTTCTTTATCCGCTTTGATTAGAATCCGGTTATGCTAAATTGTTCCACCTCTTTTGTCTAATATTCCGCCATCCGTATCCCCCATTTTATCAGACTAAAAAGATCATTTTCTTCTCCTGAAATCTCATAAAACATGAATCAGAAACAACACTATAACGCCAGCAAATTGCAAAAACGCTTGCGGCGGCAGGTTGGTACCGCGATTGCTGATTTCAATATGATCGAAGCCGGTGACCGGGTCATGGTATGTTTGTCTGGCGGCAAGGACAGCTATGCTTTATTGGACATTCTGCGTAACCTGCAAGCGCATGCGCCATTGGAATTCGAGCTGATCGCGGTTAATCTGGATCAAAAACAACCTGGCTTTCCTGAACAAGTATTGCCTACTTATCTGACGGAAATCGGCATGCCTTTCCGTATCGTCGAACAGGACACCTACAGTGTCGTCAAGCGCGTCATCGCGGAAGGAAAAACCACCTGCAGCCTTTGTTCACGCCTGCGCCGCGGCGTACTTTACCGGGTTGCCAGCGAACTAGGCGCCACCAAGATCGCATTGGGTCATCATCGTGACGATATTCTCGTCACTCTGTTTCTGAATATGTTTTATGGCGGAAAGCTGAAAGCCATGCCGCCCAAACTGGTCAGTGACGACGGCAAGCATATCGTGATCCGGCCGCTGGCTTACTGCAAGGAAAAAGATTTGGCGGCGTACGCGGCCATAGCGAATTTCCCGATCATTCCGTGCAATTTATGCGGATCGCAGCCGAATTTGCAGCGCCAAGTGATCAAGGAAATGATGCAGCAGTGGGACAAAAAATTTCCTGGCCGGCTGGAAACTATGTTCCGTTCCTTACAGAACGTTCAACTATCGCATTTGGCCGATACCTCCCGCTACGATTTCTTCAACCTGAAAGCGCAAGACCAGCCATTTCTCGACGGTGACACAGCTTTTGACGAAGAAACCTTCGAACCCAATATCGAAGAAATGCTGATTCCTGCAGACGAAGAAACCGATGACAACCCGCTCGTTTCATCCTCTTGACCGTCGGTTTCCGCGCACGGGAGGAATCCATCTGAATGTCATTGCAACCAGACCGGCAAATAGTACATAAATCATCGTCAATACAGATTCCGGCACGTCATAAAACAGGATGCGATGCAGCCAGTGCTGAATAAAACTGCTCTCCGCGGTAGTTTGGCGTAATGCGTTTTCCCACACAGTTAGCGGACAAACGGCGCCCATCAGCGATTCGGCTACAACGAATAAAATTGCAGCAAGATGCAAATAGCGAAACCACGGGTTTCTGACAAATCTCCATTTTAACCACGCACCCAGCCAAATCGCCGGCAGACTGCCGACGACAAACACCACATACAGAAAATGAACAATTAGTACGATGTCAGCCAGCGGCATTCTTTAAGCCGAATGGACTATTGCCATCAACCGGCTTTATCCGGCGATTGCACCTGCGTGCTTTCCTTCAGCAGTGGAGCCACCAATTTCTCCAGTTTTTTCAGATTAACCCGACCGACATAGGTTTCGACGATCTCGCCGGAGCGGTTGATGATTACGGTATAAGGCAGAACAGACAAGCGATTACCGGCTGCTTGCGCCAGTGGCCAAGAATTCAAGCCGCCGACCAGTACCGGATAATTAATGCCGAATTCCTGGCTGAACTTTTTGACCATGTCGGCTTGATCCAGTGCAATGCCGACAAACAGCAATCCCTGATCGCGGAATTTTTCCTGCGCCTCGACAAACTCCGGTATTTCCTCTTGGCAAGGCGTGCACCAGGTAGCCCAGAAATTCACCACCATGACCTTTCCGAGCCATTGCGAAACCGCCTGATTTTCTCCGTGAATGTCCGGCAAATTAGCTGCAAGAATCACCTTCGCGCCTTGCTGGCTTTCTTCACTGGATAATGGCGTTTGTTGCGCTTCTGTTAGCATGGATCGCAGATATGAACCTGCTACCAGCGCAAACACCGCTACACAAAGATACAAAAAAATCTGTTTAACTTTTGACATCACAACATCCTTAGATAATTTTCCGGCTTCCAGATACTTGCTATTAGGTTTTAGTGCGCGCAAATACAGCGCTAAAAGTTTGGATTTTGGCATTGCTGCTTAACTCCATAAATAATTTTCCGGCTTGAAGAAACTCGCTGCCGGGTTTCAATGTACGCTTAGATCAAAACAGCGTTTAGCACTGTTAAGAAATCATTTTTATTCAAGAAACCGATTACTTTGATATCCGGAATATCGTTACCCTGACGATCAATGAACAGGATACCGGGCGGTCCGAACAATTTGAACCGTTTCAGCAAAGCCGTATCATCCGGCGTGCCGTCGGTCACATCGATTTGCAGCAGCACAACCTCTTTCAGCCGCGCTTGTACTTTGGTATCGGAAAGTGTAAAGCGATCCATTTCCTTACAAGAAACGCACCAGTCGGCATGAAATTTGACCATAATCGGTTTGCCTTTGGATTGGCGGATTTGTTCATCCAATTCTGCAACCGTCTTCACCCGCTGAAAAGGCAAGGCAGAATAACCGGAAGCAACCGCTTCATTACCATTGGCGGTGTTTGTTGCGGCTAAGCCGAGCTTTGAAAGCGGCTGCAACACATCACGGCTGCCGGACAAAACACCGATCAGCATGGCAACGCCGACCAGCAACGCGATCACACCGATGCCCTTGAGAAATTTCTGCAAACCCGAAGCGCGCTCCGGTAATGGATCGATCGCATGCAGATAAATGGCGGAAATGATCAACAAAGCCGCCCACAATAGCATATGCACCACATCGTTGATTACCGGGGAGATGATCCAAATCGCCACAGCCAGCAACAACGCGCCAAAAAACCGTTTGATCGACTCCATCCATGCGCCGGCTTTCGGCAATAACGCGCCGGCCGATGTGCCCAACAGCAATAACGGGACACCCATACCCAATGCCATGACAAACAATGCCGAGCCACCCAGGATTACATCGCGCGTCTGACTGATATACAACAAGGCGCCCGCCAGCGGTGCCGCAACGCAAGGTCCGACGATCAGCGCCGACAATGCGCCCATACCGAACACACTGGTCAAATGCCCGCCTTTGAGATGCCCGGCTTCCTCGGAGAGTTTAGTCTGCAAAGCGCCGGGCAATTGCAGTTCATAAAAACCGAACATGGAAAAAGATAGCAACACAAAGATCACAGCAAACGTGCCCAGCACCCAAGCATTTTGCAATGCCGCCGACAACATCGCGCCGGATAACCCCGCCGCCACTCCGGCAATGGCGTATGTAATCGCCATTCCCATGACATACGCCAGCGCCAGAATAAATCCATGCTGTTTGGTCACATGTTTGCCGCGATTGGCAATAATGCCGGACAGAATCGGAAACATCGGAAACACGCAAGGCGTAAACGCCAGCAACAGACCGATACCGAAAAATCCGGTCAGGATCAACCAAAAATCACCGGTTTGAAACAATTGGTCTATTTTGTACGACTCGGTTTCAATGGCAGGCGCTTTGGATGGCATTTGAAACAATTCCGCCGTGGCATCACCGGCTTTTGCCGCCACCGCCGGACTACTTACAGCCTCGGCAACCGCGACAACGACAGCTTTGACTGCCGGCAAGGTCAGATCGACGACCTTATGAATCGGCGCATAACATACGCCGACTGGCTCATTGCAGCCCTGATAAGATGCCGCCAGCGTCAACGGCTGCTCGCTGGCGGAATCCTCGCGTTTCAGCGAAATGACGGCCTGCACCGGATTGTAATAAACTTCTGTCTGACCAAAGGTCGCGTCTTCCTTCATTTTACCCTGCGGCAGCGTGACTTTTTCAATCGTCATGCCGTCTTGTTTCGGCTCAAACGCGATTTTGTCGCGGTACAAATAATAGTCCTTGGCCGGTGTCAGGTTCGCGATCAGCGTATTGCCGTCGCGCACTTCCACCGACAGTTTGAATG
>CAYQZF010000015.1:0-20591 GCA_964421895.1 uncultured Nitrosomonas sp.
ATCGCATCAAAATCAGCAACGGCGGCATCACGCGCATCCGGGAAACCGCGGAAGGTAGTGTGTTGGAGCTGCTGAACGGGAAACTGTCGAGCTGACAAATTGCTATCGATTCAAGATCGGCAATCGAGAAGCGCGGCATCCGGGCGCAAAAAAGCCGGATGGCTCTCAAGATCATCCGCAGATTGTGCCCGGCGCCGCATAGGACGGTATTGAAGGCTCGCCAAGACTGCCTTTGAGTCAGTTTCGCCGCAGTTTACCTTCGTTTTTCATGTGACCGGTCGCCGTCTCAATGGCACTTCGCCGACAGATGGCTTTCCTGATCGATTGCGTGACGCCGCATTTCTGACCACTACGCCAGATCGTCACTCCTTCAACACCAACGCCGCGATACCCCTTGTCGACAAACACGGCCTTGGGTTTCTAGTTAGTCAGGATGCTGAACTGCTCAATGGCTTCGGGTAGCGTGTGGCCGTCGTAGGGATTGCCGGGCAAACTGCGCATGCCGGCCACAAAGCCTTCCCTGTGAGTTGTAGCCATCATCACCTTGACACCTAATTCGTACGGTTGACGGATTTTTCCCTTCGATATGCCTTCCACTTCCGGAGCATGCAGACTGTAGAGCTCGCTCTTGTCTTCGGGCTTAAGCTCCAGCAGCTGTTTGACGCGTTCAAGGATACTAGCCGCTTTGGGGACACGAATTTCATCCTGGCGATCGGATCGATGTCGTGCCAGACTCGTCCAACCAGGGTGCGCAAGGATTTCAGTGCACCTTTCATGCGCCGGTATTGCCTGACATCGGTGTAACGTCCTATTAACCCACCAATCGCAATGCACATAAATACTCCCATCCTCTGCCAGCAAATCGCGCATAGCACCAGCCGTTCGTAAATCTTGCTGATGAACGAATCTGCGCCGACGTCTAACGGCGGGTCGATGTAGATCAGCTTCCGGCCGCCCTGTTGTTCGATGATTTCGCGCAGCGGGCCATTTTTCAGGCTGGATAGAATCAGTTAGTTGGTCCAGTCCTTGAGCCTGCCACCCGCACGGGTCGAGATCGAACAGGCCCGGTTGAATCGCGATATCGGCAAGTTTCTCGGCGTGCGACTCGTTAAACCAGCTCAACCTCGCGCTGCCGTTGAACAGCAAAAAACGGTACTTGACCGGCGCAGCAGCCTGCCTGCTTTCAACAGTTCGATGATGCCGTACTTTTCGTTGCCGGTGAGTTTCATCGTGAACGATGCGGTTAAATCAGCGCCAGCAGCGCCGCGCCGACTCCTGTTGCCGTGGCTAGCATGCCGTAAACGCACAGCTTCGCCAGCGCTGGGCTGCCGATGAAGAAAATCAAACCGAGTTTGAAGCCGACGTTGGAAATGAATGCCAGCGAGATCGCAGTGATTACATGGGCGGCTTCCAATTTACCGTGTTCATAAAAGTGCAGACTGGAAAGCGTAATGGCGCCGGTATCAGTTAAGCCGGAGATGAGCGCGACGGCGTACAGTCCGCTACTGCCGCCGATGTCGGACAGCCAGGCAGAAAAAAACAGCACGCTGCCGTAAATCAATCCGAAAGCGGCGGCGGCGCGAATTTCCGCGGGGTTTTTGATCTCCGGCAGTGTCACTTCATACTGCTGACTGAGTTTGCGCCAGCCAAATGCCATGACGGCCGCGCCGGACAGGAAACCGCAGCCCAGTACCGGTAGCAGTTGCGGCAATATGGACGGAGAAGCGGCAGCGCTAAGAATGGCCAAACGCAGCAATACCGTCAGGTTGGCGATCAGAATCACGGTCACGGCCAGGTTCGTGAAGCTTTCGTTTTCCATACTGCGGCGCGCGTACACCAGTGTGGTGGCGGTGCTGGATACCAGACCGCCGAACAAACCCAGCACCGCACCGTGGCGCTGGCCAATCAATTGCAGTGCCACGTAACCGATCAGGCTGACGCCCGAAATCAATACCACCATCAGCCAAATCTGGTAGGGATTGAGGGCCTCGTAAGGACCCATATTTTTGTCCGGTAAGATGGGCAAGACGATGAATGTCAGCACGCCGAATTGCAGCATGGAGATTAAATCGCGGCGGCTGAGTTTTTCAGTGATGCCGTGCAACTCCGCCTTGAAATACAGCAATACCGTAGTGATGATGGCGAGCATGATCGCCAGTGTGCCGTTGCCGTACCACACCGCCGCACCCAAGCCGTAGCAGACCAGAATTGCGGCTATCGTGGTAGTGCCCGGGTCGGCACTGTCGTCTTTGACGCGCGAATATGCGGCCACCATCATCAAGCCGACGATGAATAAACCACCCAACAGCAACCAGGGGGTGGCTTTTTCCGATAGCATGGCAGCCAGCGTGCCGAACATCGCGACCAAAGCGAACGTCCGGAGCCCCGCCCGCGATCCCAGGCTGCGTTCGCGTTCCAGTCCGATCAACAGGCCGATGGCCAAGCTAGTCAAGAAATGCGGTAAAGCCGCCAACTCGCCATTCAACGTCAATTCAGTGTGCATCGCCGATTACCGGGTTATCTGCATGAAACCAATGTTCCAGCAGGAATTGTAAGGATGATTTGCCATTATATTCGTTGATCTGCAAGCGATAAACTGCATCGATGACATCCGGCAGTGGATCGCTGTGGAAAAACAGGATGCCGTCGTAGATTTCAGCCGATTTGCGCGCAGCTTGCGCTGCGTCACCGGCGCTCGCGGCGCGCAGTTTTCTCAGTTTCAATTTCAGATGTTTTTCCCCGACGATACGCTGGCTTTCGACGTAAAACCGCGCCGTGAAGGACGGTTGTGGAAAGCCCTGTCCCCACACTTGCCGGTCGAGCGTTTCCGCCAATTCCAATTTGATTTCGCCAAGCTCCAGATCGCCGTCGGTTTCGATCACGCGCGTCAAATCGGCCGGTGTCAGCAGCGTTTGCGCAACCTGCTCGAATGCCGCGCGAAATGTTTCAAAAGCATCGTTGTGAATAGTCAAACCGGCAGCGGCGGCATGGCCGCCGAATTTGCGGATTAATTCGGGATGGTGTTTGGATACCAGATCGAGCGCATCGCGTAAATGGAAACCGTTGATCGAGCGTCCCGAGCCTTTGATTTCACCGTCATTGCCGGGTGCAAAAATGATCACCGGACGATGATATTTATCCTTGATGCGCGATGCGAGGATGCCGATCACGCCCTGGTGCCAATCGTGGTCGAGCAGGCAAATGCTGTAAGTGCTCTGAATGTCGGGTTGGCGGGTTTCCAGCGTATCTTCCAGCTTACTCAGTGCGCTTTCTTGCATCACCGATTCGATTTCGCGCCGCTGCCGGTTCAATTCGTCCAACTGTTTGGCAATTTCTGTAGCATATGCTTCGTCGTCAGTAATCAGGCACTCGATGCCGAGCGACATATCGTCCAACCGCCCGGCAGCATTTAGACGCGGCCCCAGCATGAAGCCCAGTTCGTACGTGGAAATCTGCCGGACATCGCGCCGCGATACCTGCATGAGCGCATTGATACCGGCGCATGCCTTGCTTTTGCGGATGCGTTGCAAGCCTTGCTGCACCAGAATGCGGTTGTTGCTATCGAGCTTGACGACATCGGCGACGGTTCCCAGTGCAACCAGATCGAGAAAAGCCGCCAGATTCGGTTCCGGCAAAGCGGCGGTAAATGCGCCGCGCTGGCGCAGCTCCGCCCGCAGCGCCAGCATCAGGTAGAAAATGACGCCCACCCCGGCGATATTCTTGCTGGGAAACGGGCAACCGGGCTGATTGGGATTAACAATCGTCAGCGCCGCGGGCAGTTGGTCGCCGGGCAGATGATGATCAGTAATCACCACCTGCATTCCAAGGCGGTTGGCCTCGGCCACGCCGTCGACGCTGGCGATGCCATTGTCAACCGTGATCAGAATATCGGGTTGCTTGGTTTCGTACGCTAGCTGCACGATTTCCGGCGTCAGGCCATAGCCATACTCAAACCGGTTCGGCACCAGATAATCCACGATGGCGCCGAATTTGCGCAAGATACGCATACCCACGGCGCACGCGGTCGCACCGTCGGAATCGTAATCGGCAATGATCAGCAGCCGTTTTTTTGCTGCGATGGCATCGGCCAGCAAAGCGGCCGTTGCGGTGATATTTTTCAGTTGCTCGAACGGGATCAGGCGCGTCAGCTCAGTCTCGAGTTGCGCGCGATTTTCTATGCCGCGCGCTGCGTAAATGCGCGCCAGTACCGGCGGTAATCCACTGCAGCTCAGTGCTTGGAATATTTGCGCGTCATACGGGCGGATGGTGATTTTGGACATGCACCTGGCTGTAAGAAAAAATTTAAGGGGGTATTCTGTAAAAAATTCAAAGTTCTAACAAGGCCAGGCGCAAGTGAAAAATGCTGATGCAACCTATAAAGGCTAGGCGAGGAAGTTTGCGAGCAACAAAGCATGGTGACGAAATTTGAATTCTTTATTCTGCTGGCGTTTCCACTGCTGCCGCAAGCTTTTCCACTTTAAGCACGTGCAAGCGGCGGCTGTCGGCGCGCTGCACGGTAAATTTGAATGGCTCGATGACCACCGCTTCGTTGCGCACCGGCAAGCGGCCGAACTTGCTCAATACCAAGCCGCCGATGGTGTCGTAGTCTTCGTTGCTGTAGTTCGCGCCGAGCGTTTCGTTGAAGTTGTCGATCTCGGTAATCGCCTTGACGCGGTAGCGCCCATCTGCTTCCATGACGATATTGGCTTCTTCTTCGTCAAAATCGTATTCGTCTTCGATATCCCCGACGATTTGTTCCAGTACGTCCTCGATCGTCACCAGACCGGCCACGCCACCGTATTCGTTGACCACGATCGCCATGTGATTGCGGTTGCTGCGGAAGTCCTTGAGCAGCACATTGAGCCGTTTGGATTCCGGGATGAATACCGCCGGGCGCAGCATGTCGCGGATGTTGAATTCGTCCGGGTCGGCATAATAACGCAACAAGTCCTTCGCCAGCAGAATGCCGATGATTTCGTCCTCGGAACCTTCGATGACGGGAAAGCGGGAGTGCGCGGCTTCGATGACAAACGGGATGAATTGCTCGGGTTTCTTGCTGATGTCGACGACATCCATTTGCGAGCGCGGCACCATGATGTCGCGCGCGTGCATTTCGGAAACTTGCATGACGCCTTCGATCATGCTGAGCGCATCCGAGTCGAGCAGGTTGCGCTCAAAAGCGGAATGTAACAGGGTAATCAGTTGTTCGCGGTCTTCCGGTTTGCGGATCAGCATGGCGCCTAACCGATCTAACCAGCCGCTTTTAGGTGAGGGGTCGTCCATAGTACATTGGGTTTAGTATGAAAATTCTGTTATGAAATTCCGGTTGCTAAAGGCGTTCGGCATAAGGGTCCGGGTAACCGAGCTTGGCGAGTATTTGCGTCTCCAGTTGCTCCATCTCCGCCGCTTCGGCGTCTTCGATATGATCGTAGCCTTGCAGATGCAGTACGCCGTGCACCGTCAGATGCGCATAGTGCGCCAGCAGGTCTTTGTTTTGTTGTTGTGCTTCCGTGCCGACCACCGACGTGCACAGCACGATGTCGCCGACCAGCGGTTGCATATCGTCGTAAACGAAAGTCAGCACATTGGTCGCATAATCCTTGCCGCGGAATTGCTGGTTCAATTCGCGTCCCTCGGTTTCGTCCACCAGCCGCAACACAATTTCCGCCGGTTGCATCAGTGCGGCTTTGACCCAGCGGCGGAATTGCGGTCGGGTGGGTGCTTCGGTGTTGTCCGTGGCGTATTGCACTACCAGCTTGAAAGATTTCTCCGTACGCAAAGCCAGTCAAGGTTCCTGCTTTTGTTTGTCGTGTTTCTCATAAGCGTCGACAATGCGCTGTACCAGCGGATGTCGCACCACATCGCCGGACAGAAAACGGGTGAAAGCGATACCGCGAATATCTTTAAGCACCTGTTGCGCTTCCACTAGTCCGCTTTTTTGATGCTTCGGCAAATCGATCTGCGTCACGTCGCCGGTAATCACCGCTTTGGAACCTAGACCGATACGTGTCAGGAACATTTTCATTTGCTCCGGCGTGGTGTTTTGCGCTTCATCCAGAATGATGAACGACTGGTTCAGCGTGCGTCCGCGCATGAAAGCCAGCGGTGCGATTTCAATGGTATTGCGTTCAAATTGCTTAGCGGTTTTGTCAAAACCCATTAAATCATACAACGCGTCATAGAGCGGGCGTAAATAAGGATCTACTTTTTGTGTCATATCGCCGGGCAGAAAACCCAGGCGCTCGCCTGCTTCCACCGCCGGACGCACCAGAATCAGGCGCGACACCAAACCGCGTTCCAATGCATCGACCGCGCTGGCAACTGCCAGATAGGTTTTGCCTGTTCCCGCCGGACCAATGGCGAAGGTGATGTCGTGCGTCTGGATTTGCTGCAAATACTGCACTTGGCGCGGTGTGCGTCCATAGAGATTGCTGCGCCGTGTCAATAGCGCGGGTGCGGCAGGCTGCTTGTTGGCGTCACTGCCGCCATCTTGCTCCTCGTTGACGGTAGCCGGTGCGTTGCGCGGATTCTGGATTTCAATCAGGCCCAGCTGGATTTGCTCCAGGCTTAAATGGTGCTGCGATTGATTGTAAAAATTACGCAGCGCTTGCGCCGCCAGTTCGGTTTGTTCGGATTTTCCCGCTACGCTGAAGTGTTCGCCGCGCCGGGAGATGGTGACGTCCAGCGCGGTTTCAACCTGTTTCAGGTTTTCATCCAGCGCACCGCATAAATTGGCGAGACGCTGATTATCGGCTGGTGTGAAAGAGATTTCCAGGGGTGTCGGTTTCAATGTCGAATGTTGCAGTTACGATAGTGCGATTCTCTCAGCGGGCGCAATACTTTGCAAGTAAAAGCCCGGTTAGTGACAGTTTTTTTATTCCGGCACGACTTCACCGCGCAATGTGTGCGACCTCGCTTCAGTGATGCGCACATTGATAAAACGACCGACCAGTGCAGGATCGCAGGCCAGATTGACGACCCGGTTATTGTCGGTGCGTCCGGAAAATTCCTCGGCATTTTTTTTCGATACGCCTTCGAGCAGCACGCGTTGGATTGATCCGACCATGTTTTGGCTGATTTTTCGCACTTGCTGGTTAATTTGCGCCTGCAAGCGTTGCAGCCGTTCCAGTTTCAGCTCCTGCGGCGTATCGTCGGGCAGATCGGCGGCAGGTGTGCCGGGGCGCGGACTGTAGACGAAGCTGTACGATTCGTCGAAATTCATTTCTTCGATCAATTGCATTGTCGCTTCGAAATCGGCTGCGGTTTCACCGGGAAAACCGACGATGAAGTCAGAAGACAGCGAAATATCGGGGCGGATCGCGCGCAGTTTGCGGATGATCGATTTGTATTCCAATACGCTGTAACCGCGCTTCATCGCGGCCAGAATGCGATCGGAACCGGATTGCACCGGCAGATGCAAATGATTGACCAATTTGGGCAACTGGCTGTAAGACTGTATCAAACGAGCAGTGAATTCTTTCGGATGGGACGTGGTGTAGCGGATGCGTTCGATGCCGGGAATTTCGTGCAAATATTCCAGCAGCAGGGCGAAATCGGCGATCCCGCCGTCGTCTGCGACGCCGAGGTAGGCGTTAACGTTTTGTCCGAGTAAGTTGACTTCCTTCACGCCTTGATCGGCGAGGATGGCGATCTCCGTCAGCACATCGCCCAGCGGGCGCGATACTTCCTCGCCGCGCGTGTACGGCACCACGCAGTAACTGCAATACTTGCTGCAACCTTCCATGATCGAAACGAATGCCGTGACGCCTTCGGTGCGCGCCGGCGGCAGATGATCGAATTTTTCGATTTCTGGAAAAGTAATGTCCACTTGCGAGCGGCCAGTCGCCTTGCGCGTTTCGATCAGTTGCGGCAAGCGGTGCAATGTCTGCGGCCCGAATACGACGTCGACGAACGGCGCGCGGCTGACAATTGCTTTACCTTCCTGGCTGGCGACGCAACCGCCGACACCGATCAATAAATTGGGATTGTTTTCCTTCAGATGACGCACGCGGCCGAGATCGTGAAAAACTTTCTCCTGCGCTTTTTCGCGCACCGAACAGGTGTTGAACAGAATGATGTCGGCCTGCGCCGGATCGTCGGTGGATTCCATGCCGTATGCGGCATGCAGCACATCGGCCATTTTTTCCGAGTCATACTCATTCATTTGGCAGCCGAAAGTTTTGATATAAAGCTTGTTACTCACGAATTGTTTAGTGATCTGTTAAAAAAAGAAAAAACGTTTTTTCGGTTTTGGTATCTCTTGCCCTTGGCTCTCCGCTTCCTTCACTTCATCCGGCGTCAAAAACCAGACACGATGCAGATTGCCGGCGATATCCCGTTGGTAACGGATCAAGCCGGTATAGTTTGCCGCGCTCGGCAGGATGATCAGATTATCGATTCCCCGGATCTGGCCTCCTGCGCCCATCTGGATTTGCTGGCCATCAATGGTGAAAAGCGGAAAAGAAACGGCGGTCAAATTACCCAACCGGCTATCGGTAGGAAATTTCCGGGTTTGCTGGCTGAAAGCAGGCTGTGCCAGCAGGCACAACACCAAGGTCAGCAGCCCAAGCGTCACCTGTGTTTTTTTCATCATGTTATTGCGCAGCAACCGGATAAAAACCAGTGGATAAACAGTACGAATCAGACGCTTGAATTTTGCCTGGCGCCTGATATTTCCGAGGGCCTTATGATACGCTAAAGAGAAATTTAGTATCAATGGTTTTGTAACCGCCGCGCGTACTCTCCGATCGATTATACAAAATAAAGTGATGAGCAATCTGCAACGTATCTATCAATTGCACCGCATATTGGCGTCCCGCACTTTGCCGGTGTCGCATCAAACGCTCGAACAACTGCTGGAATGCTCCCGGGCGACAGTCAACCGCACCATCGAATCGCTGCGGTTATATTTCAATGCCCCGATCGTCTATGACCGGGACCACAACGGCTATTACTACGAATCGCGCGATGCCGGTCTGTTTGAATTGCCCGGTATTTGGTTTGATGCGCAAGAATTGCATGCGCTACTCACCATGCAGCAACTGCTGGAACAAATTCAGCCGGGCTTGCTCGCCATGCAGCTCAAGCCGATGCAGGAGCGCTTGAAAAAGATATTGGCAACCCAGCAACTGAACGATCCGGATGCGGTCAAGCGCATCCGCATTTTGACCATGTTGAGCAGGCAACCGGCCTTATGGCATTTTCAGTCTGCCGCCAGCGCGGTATTGCAACGCAAACAACTTAATATCATCTACCGCAGCCGTAGCCGCGATCAGCAAACCGAACGCATCGTTTCCCCGCAACGGCTTACGCATTACCGCGACAACTGGTATCTCGACGCCTGGTGCCATAAGCGAGAGGCGCTACGCAGTTTTGCCGTGGAGCGTATCGCCGCGTGCCAGATGCTCGATCACGCGGCCCGGAACATCACCGACAACGAACTCAATAGCCATTTCGCTTCCAGTTACGGTATTTTCGCCGGTCAGGCAAAACATACCGCCGTGTTGCGTTTCACCGCCGAACGCGCGCGCTGGGTCGCGGATGAACAATGGCATCCGCACCAGCAAGGCCAATTTCTGCTCGACGGCAGTTACGAGTTGCGCATCCCGTACGCCAACGAAACCGAACTGGTGATGGACATCCTCAAGCACGGCGCGGCAGTCGAAGTCATCGCCCCGGAAGCGTTACGCCAGACCATCCTGCAAAGCTTGCAAAAGGCGCAGGAGAATTATTTACCCGAAAGGAAAAAAGAATGAAACTGGGACGAAACGATCCGTGCCCTTGCGGCAGCGGAAAAAAATACAAACAGTGTTGCCTGCAAGCGCAAGAAACGCAGCAGGCCGAAGATTTTTTGTGGCATCGAATACGCCGGGCGATTAATGGATTGCCTGAAAAATTGCTGAAATTTTCACAAAACCATTGGGGCATGGACGCCCTATTGGAAGCATGGGGAGATTTCACGTTATGGAATGAAGAGGAATTTTCTCCGGACACGCCGCACATGCAATTATTTATGCCCTGGTACTTTTTTAACTGGCACCCAGACTATTCAATTCCCGATACACCGCGCAAAGAAACAACCGGAGAAGCATTTCTCAGCAAGAATGGCCAGCAACTCGATCCGCTCCTGAAACGCTACATCGAACAGTGCTGCGTAACGCCATTCAGTTTTTTCGACATTGTGTCGGTGCGACCCGCCGATGGATTCTTGCTGCGTGATATTCTGACCGGCGAAGAATGTTATGCCACCGAGCATTCCGCTTCAGTGCACGCCCAAGCCGGGCAAATCGTATTTGGCAAGCTGGTCAAAGTCGATCATGTCGCGATACTGGAAGCCAGCGCCGCTTTTTTTATTCCACCCGTGGAGAAATTTGCCATTTTGGAGCTGCGCAAAGAATTATGCGCACTGGAAAATCCGCCCTCGCACGCATTGCTCGGAAAATACGAACATGAAATGCTCGCGATTTATCAATTGGCTTATGACCGGCTATTCAACCCGCCCACGCCGTCACTGCGAAATACCGACGGTGATCCGATGGGATTCCAAAAACTCGTTTACGACATACCATCTCCGCAAGCCGCTTTCACCGCGCTGAAACAGCTTTGTATCAACAGCACGGAAGACGAACTTCTGCAAGACGCCGAATTTGATGCAGCAAGCGAACTGCACCGTATCGAATTTCCATGGCTGAAGAAGGGTAATGCCAAGCACAAATCCTGGGATAACACCGTCCTCGGCCATATACGGATCAAGGACCGTCAGCTCACCGTCGAAGTCAATTCAGACAAACGGGCGCAACAATTCCAGAAACTGATCAAAAAATCACTGCCGGAAGCCCGCTACAAAACCAGCGTCATCGAATCCCCTCAAGCAATGTTGACGCACATGCAGAACGAGGGCGAAAGCGTCCAAGTCAGGCAGCGGCGGGAAATGCAGGAGGAACTGAACAACCTCCCGGAAGTACAGGAAAAAATCACGGCACTCATGCGCGAACACTACAGCCAGTGGCTGCATGAAAAACTGCCCGCCCTGAACGGCAAAACACCGCTGCAAGCGGCCAAAACCAAAAGCGGCCGGGAAAAAGTCGAGGCATTGCTCCGCGATTTCGAACTGAGAACTCCTCATACCAACCTACCGGTTGATCCTGCAATCTTCACCGAACTGCGAGAACGGCTGGGTTTGCAACGCACTGATGACTAAAAAATACTAAATTTCAATACTACTTCAACAGGCTCAGGTTTTGAGCCTGTGGCTTGGGATAATGCAAAGGTGTCATTTTTCGATGGAGAAACACCATGTCCCGGCGCGTATTCCTACAATCACTTACCGCACTGCTCGGCGGATTTGCGTTACCAGCATTAACGCAAGCAAATCCGGCCACTAAACCATGGAAAACCCTGCAAATCTCCCCGATAGCAGGATTCCAGTACCACCAGGGCGAAGTGCTATGGCCTCAACTCGCCACCGGCCAATCCGTCACCCTGATACGGGAACCCGGCAACCGCTTCGACCAACGCGCCGTGCGCATCGACTGGCAAGGCGAAAAACTCGGCTATATCCCCGCCAGAGACAACGCCGCCGTCTCGCAATTGCTGGACCGCGGAGAAAAATTATCGGCTTTGATCGTAGGGTTGAAAAAAAGTGATAATCCGTGGGAACGGATTGCGGTGGAGGTGAGATGGCAGATGTGAGTCATACATTTATCATAAACTTCCTGTGATTAAGACAAAAGGATTGCAACAAAATGGAACAATTGACTGACCTGAAAGCAATTCTGCATTCCAAACGTGCCAATATTTATTACCTTGAGAAATGCCGCGTCATGCAGAAAGACGGTCGCGTTCTTTATTTAACAGAAGCCAAAGACGAGCAACTGTATTGGAATATCCCGATTGCCAATACTACGGTCATTTTATTAGGTACCGGCACCTCGATTACGCAAGCGGCAGTGCGCATGCTGGCATCGGCCGGTGTTTTAATCGGTTTCAGCGGCGGCGGTGGCACGCCACTCTTGGCAGCCAGTGAAATTGAATGGCTCACGCCACAAAGCGAATATAGACCGACCGAATATGTGCAAGGATGGTTGTCATTCTGGTTTGATGAAGCAAAACGATTGCAGGTTGCTAAACATTTCCAGCTTATGCGCATCAATTACCTGCAAGGCACATGGCGCAAGGATAAAGACTTAAAAAATGAAGGATTCTTTATCGACGATCAAGATGTCACGCAAGCGTTTTCAGGTTTCTCAAACAAAGTCGAGCAAGCGAACAATGTCACCGAATTATTATTGATCGAAGCGCAACTCACCAAAAACCTCTACAAAATCGCCGTCAGCCGGACCCAGCAAAAAGATTTTGTGCGTAATTACGACAGTACCGACAGCGCAAACGCTTTCCTGAATCACGGCAATTACTTAGCTTACGGATTAGCTGCTACCACACTTTGGGTATTGGGTATTCCACACGGTTTTGCCGTGATGCACGGCAAAACCCGCCGCGGCGCATTGGTATTCGACCTCGCCGATCTCGTCAAAGACGCCATCGTCCTGCCTTGGGCTTTTGTTTGTGCCAAGGAAAAAATGAGTGAACAGGAATTCCGCCAGCAAATCCTGCAAAAATTTACCGAACACAAAGCCATGGATTTCATGTTCGAGCACATTAAAGAAACTTGCATTAAATTAATTTAACTACGTTTTAATAGGGTAAATTTATGCTAAGATTACTTCGGTTAAACACCACCGGAGTCTCAATACATGCTAAAGCGCATTCTTTGTTTTTTTTTGATACTTATTTTACTTTTTTTTATTCGAGCTCGGCATATTAGCAAAACTATGATTAAATTCTCAGTGCTGCTGTACAAGCAGCTTAGAAATATTAAAACGTTGTATTTACTGCCGTACAGGCAGCTTAATTTATATCTGTATCTCTCGACAACAAGGTTGACCATATTATGATGGTCACCTTCATCAGTCAATGCGAGAAAAAAGCGCTCAATCGCACTCGGCGAGTATTGGATGCTTTTGCCAACCGTATCGGCGACAACACCTGGCAAACCGTGATCACGGAAGAAGGATTAATCACCGTCAAAACCCTGCTACGCAAAACCGCAACCAAAAATACCGCCGTCTCCTGCCATTGGATCAGATCACGAAGCCGCAGCGAGTTGATTTGGATCGTGGGGAATCGCAGGCGATTTAATGCAGAGGGAATTGTGGCGGTCAATAGCACTAAGCTTGATTTAAATCATCGTGAATGGGAAAAAGGATGGCACACGACCGAAACTATCACCATTGCAGCCGCTATTTCCGGCTTATTCCATGATTTGGGCAAAGCAAATGATTTGTTTCAAGATAAACTCAACCCAGAAATTAAGGGAAAGAAATTCGAGCCATATCGGCATGAATGGGTATCTTTGCGATTTTTTCAGGCGTTTGTTGATGGGCAAAGCGATCAAAAATGGTTGGAACAATTAGCAAATGTTGACGAACAGCTAGAAGAAGACATTCTGCAAAAAATAATAATCGATAATCCTGAGCTGAATGAATTTAATAACCCATTCGATGCTCTGCCAGAATTTGCAAAATTAGTGGCTTGGCTAATTGTTTCACATCATCGCCTGCCTGTTTATCCCAGACAAGGTGAAATTGAACCAAGGCTTGATCAGTCAGATACATGGCTAAGCCAAACTTTTGATGATACGTGGAATTCAGTCAATAGTCGCAATCATGAATGGACAGAGCAAACTTTAAAAGCTAATTGGACATTTTCCAATCACACTCCGTTGGTTAGTAGAACATGGCAAAAAAAAGCCAACGAACTATCAAAACGTGCTTTGTCTTGTCATGGTTTGATGGGAACTGATTGGTTTAGTCAGCCATTCGTGATGCATTTGTCGCGCCTGGTTTTGATGCTTGCTGACCATCACTATTCAGCGAAAGATGTACAAATCTACTGGCAGGATGCCAACTATCAGGCATACGCCAATACCGACGAACAAAACCAGCTGAAGCAGAAACTGGATGAGCATAATGTTGGGGTAAGCCAGTATGCCTTTGAGTTCGCTTTAAAATTAAGACGCTTACAGGAAGAATTGCTATCACTCACTGATAACAAAACTTTAGCCAAAGGCCCGAAAGAAGATAAAGAGCTTTGGCAAACCAAAGCGTATGAAGCGGCTCGACAGATTCAAAGCCAAGTCAAAGAGCAAGGTTTCTTCGGCATCAATATGGCCTCGACCGGAAAAGGAAAAACCTTGGCGAATGCAAGAATCATGTATGGATTAGCTGACGAGTCGGAAGGTTGCCGCTTTAGTGTCGCCTTGGGTTTACGGACATTGACTATGCAAACAGGTGAGTCGCTGCAAGAGCGTTTGCAACTTGATAAAACTGAAATTGCCACACTCATTGGCTCTCAGGCCATTTTACGCTTGAACCAAATCAATCAAGCCAACCAAACCGAGGATAATCCGTTTGCTGTACGAGGCAGCGAGAGCTTGGAGTTGGATGACGACGGTTTCGACGTGATTTATGGCTCCGAACTCTACCAAGGCCAATTAGAGAAGTGGTTCAAAAGCAATCAAAAAGCCAAAAAACTTTTACATGCTCCCATATTGGTCAGCACCATTGATCATTTAACCCCAGCAACCGAAGGTATACGTGGTGGCAGACAAATTGTGCCGATGCTGCGCTTGTTAACATCCGACTTGGTTTTAGATGAGCCTGATGAATTTGACTTAAATGATTTGCCAGCACTAGGGCGCTTGGTGAATTGGGCAGGTATGTTGGGTGCAAACGTGCTTATATCAACGGCAACCATGCCGCCTGCATTTGCTTATGCCTTATTTGAAGCCTATCAAGCAGGGCGGAAAGCATTTAATTCCGCCACCGATCAAGCCAATGCACTAAAACCTGTTGTTTGCGCTTGGTTTGATGAATTCAGTGTACAAACATCAGAACAAGAAAATATCCAGGGTTTTATCAAAATTCATGATGAATTCATCCAAAAACGCATTGCCAAACTGAATCAAGATAATTTGATTTTTCGTAAAGCAAAATTGCTGGAAATTGCAGCAACAACGGATTTATCACCACTCAACGCCATGAGTGAAGTAATCCGGCGGGGTATGGTGACCTTACATCAAGGCCATCACCAACAACACGCATCCGGTAAAAAAATCTCAATCGGCTTGGTACGCATCGCCAATATCAATCCACTAGTGGCCATTGCCAGACTACTTTATGTCAATCCTGCGCCGGAAAAATTTCGCATCCATTACTGCGTTTATCATAGCCAGTATCCCTTAGCGCAACGGGCGTTCATCGAAAGCAAACTAGACCAGGTCCTCAACCGCAAAGACCCGGAAGCCATTTGGAGCTGTCTCGAAATCCAATATGCTTTAAGCCATTACCCAGAGCAAAACCAGCTTTTTGTAGTGTTGGCAACGTCAGTGGCGGAAGTCGGGCGTGACCACGATTACGACTGGGCTATTGCTGAACCCAGTTCCATGCGCTCAATCATTCAAATCGCTGGGCGCATACAGCGACATCGCAAGCAAATACCAGAAACAGAGAATTTTTATATTCTGGCTAAAAATTATAATGCCTTAAAAGGCAAAGAGATCGCCTATGAAAAACCTGGATTTGAGGCCAAAAATCGAAAACTAAGCAGCCACGATTTGCATGACATTCTCGAAGAAATCCAATTTTCTGCACCCAATGCCATCCCAAGTATCCAGCGACCTAAAAAATGGAAAGAAACTACACCTTTCTCAAATCTAGTGACACTGGAACAAATAGCCTACCGTCAAAAATTATTTGAACATACCGATGACAAAGGCCCTGCTAACCTATGGTGGACAAATCAGGTGGCATGGTGTGCCGAGATCCAACGTAAACAACCTTTTAGAGCATCTTCACCTGACCAAGCGTATTGTCTTTATCTTGAAGAAGAGAATGAGCCTGTTTGGCAAATCAAAAACAACAAGGTTAATCCCATTGAGTATGTAGCCGTTTCGGATATTACGAATATTGATTTAACGCCAGCCCAAGGCAATCAATCTTGGTTTGTCTTCGATATTCAAGATCAGTACGGGCATTTAGCAGAACAATTAGAAAAGCCCTTGAAATATATCAGCTATTGTTTCGGAGAAACACGTCTGCCTGACTATGAGAACCAGACAGATACATGGTGTTACTCCCCAATGCTTGGGGTTTTTAGAGAAATTTAAACGAGGAGCAATTTAATGGAAAGTCAGCAGGTAATTGAAGTGATCGAGGCGTTTTTTCAACGAAAAAAAGAGCCTGGGTTAGAAAAAATACTCAAAGAAGTTTTGAAGATTTGTGGTGAAAAAATCGCCAAGTCATCCGAAAACCAAGAAATAAAAGATCAAGCAAAAGTATTACTTGACTCGAAAAAGCCCAAAGAGCAAAGCTCACTGGATCATCTGCAGGAAAAATATACCCGACTACTTAATCTAAATTATCAGAATCCGTTTTTTTTGAGTGACGTAAAAAGCGACACCGAAAGAAGCATTGTGGCATTAGATAAAAAATTTACTCCTAGCCAATGGTTTGCTGATGCGGCTAACAAAGCCACTGGCGTGGTGTTAGATGTTACCCATATCGCTAAACTCACCCATTCCAGCGCAAAAGCATCAAATTTCAACGCATTGGTGTTTGGCGTACAACAACCCAAAATGTTTTTAGCTTCTGCCAACGCAGTCGAAAAACTGCCAATAGATTTTGCTTATTCAACGGCTGAATATGCCCCTATTGCCGAATTTTTGCAGTTAGATTGCGGAGGTGAAATGCTGGGGAAAAAACTCTGTGATGACCCCTCGGCTTTAGGGCCTTATGCCCAAGACAACATCCAACTTCAATTATGGCAAGAACAATTTAGCTTAGCCTTTAACGAAAAGACTAAATCCAGTCATACTTTGGCTAAGCAAGTTTATTTCCCTTTGAATTCAGCTACCGACTATCACCTATTAACTCCTCTGATTTCATCAAGTCTGGCACAAGTCATTTATGATCGTGTTTGGGAGGCGCGCCGAAAAGATACACCTGTGAATAAGGCTAGAGCTGAAAAAACTTTCAGTTCAGAAGTAGCTAGGTCGTTCCCTAGAACCGCCGTATTAAAAGCCACCCAAACCAACCACCAAAATGTTTCCAATTTGAATGGCAAGCGCTCTGGGCAATTAATTTTATTTCCCGCTATCCCACCGCAATGGCGATCCCAAATCAAATTGCCTATTCATTTAAAAACCATATTTAATAAACAGCTTGCTGCCCAAGCCAAGGAGTCGCTAACGGAGCTCAAGAATTTATTGTTAGCTATCAAGGCCAACCAACTCAGCGTAAACCTGCAACGTAGGCAACTTATTAGCGCACACATAATTGATATCGCCGATATTGTGTTTGATTACGCGGCTCAGATTCAAAGTCTCTCTCAGGAAGCTGGCTGGTCGAGAGAATCTAATTTGCCAACTCATCAGCAATATTGGCTAGACCCGCTAAGGCCAGATGAAGAATTTCAAAGTGCAAGAGCGACGCTAGATTGGCCATTAGATTTAGTGGTCGATTTTTCCAAATGGATTGACATTAACATTAACCACAAGCAACTAACAAAAAGTGCAGCGCGGGAAAAACAGTGGCAAAAAATGTTTGCGCCTTTATTGCGTGAATTTAACGCACTTGCCGAAGCAGATTTAGAAATCGGTGTAATGGAGAAAGAAGCATGAGTAATGCCTACATCGTTTTCGAGCGAATTAGTATCCAGGATGCAAATTGCATTGCCGGATTTACCTATGGGTTTCCAGCCATTACCCATTTTTTAGGTTTTTGTCATGCTTTATCGAGAAGGTTATCCGTTACGCAGAAATTGACCTTGCAAGATTGCGCCGTTATTTGCCATCAACACCAAATACACGCCTATCAACCCAAAGAACTCCGCGACTTTGTATTTGCTCAAACAAAAAATCCTCCAAGAGAGAAAGGCAAGGATAACAAGGGAAGGGAGAAAGCAACAATTACTCCACCCATTATTGAAGAAGGCAAAATGGATATGACGATTTCCTTAGTTATGGTTTGCCCCAATTTACAAGTAAACCAAGTTCAAGCCAAAGACCTGAAGCAAACCATCATGAATTTGGCGTATCAACACCGCTTGGCGGGTGGCGCCATCCAAAATATCGCTGCGATTCACATACTCGTTAAAGACGAGCAGAAACTACTGAGAATATTAAAACGCTTGCTGCTGCCAGGATTTGTGTTAATGGATCGCTCTGATCTATTGGCTAGCCACTATAAGACGCTAAAACAACAGCAATCCGATGCAGAGTTAGTAGATACTTGGCTGGATTTTTCCGCACTTAAATATCAAGCCAAGCCAAAACTCAAAGAAGGTGAACTTGAACCTACCGATAAAACCGAAGCCGAGTGGGTGCGCATGGATAAGCCTGCCAAAGGTTGGTTCGTGCCTATCACCAATGGCTACAAAGCAATAAGCGATGTTTATGTCGCTGGCGATGTGGCGAATGCACGCGATACGACCACTCCTGTTTGTTTTGTTGAAACAAGCCACAGCATAGGCGAATGGCGGAGTTTGCACCGTATTCAACAAGTTGCTGACATGCTTTGGCATTACCACCATGAGCAAGACTGGTACTTGTGCCGCCAAGGAGAGCAGACCCAGCCCGAGTCCGCGACGAATGCATTAGATAATGCTGCTGCTGATGATTTTGAAGACGATTTTTTGAATTCATTTAATTAAGGAGAAAGGCAATGACTGACAAATCAACTAAAACAACCGCATTGACGTTACCTTCGGTGCTAGCATTTAGCCGTAAACTGGAAGTATCTGATGCACTAATGACTTCAGGCTTATGGACTGACATCGACAAGATCGAAAAATGGCAACCGATTACGCTGCACGATAAAAGAAACCGTGCCACCCATAGCCAATATGGCGCAAAAGACGAAGACAAATCAAAACCAAATCTTTCGTGGGGCGACGATGCCACGCTACCCCATAATGTTGATACTTTGAGAATCAAATTTACCTTAAAGATTCTTGGTCGTCTTGAAGAGCCTACAGCTTGCGATACACCGTCTTTTGAAGAAAAAATAATCGAGATCGTAAAAACTTATCGAGCCAACCATCAATTTAAAGAATTGGCTAAACGCTACGCCAATAACATCGCCAATGGACGTTTTTTATGGCGCAACCGTGTCGGTGCTGAAGCTGTAAGTATCACGGTAAAACACCGAGAACAGTCATGGCAATTTAATGCTTATGACTACAAACTCGATCAATTTACGTCACCAATTGATAGTAATGATGATTTCGCGCAATTGGTTTCCGTAATTCAAAATGGCTTACAAGGCGATGGTTTTGAGTACTTGGAGATTACCGCCTTCAGCAAACTTGGGTTTGGTCAACATGTGTTTCCATCCCAAGAAATGGTGTTGAATATTCCCAAAGGCGAAAAAACAAAAATATTGTTCAAATTGAATGATTGCGCGGCCATGCACTCAGAAAAAATTGGTAATGCCTTACGCACGATTGATACTTGGTATAGAGAAGATGACAACGCTAAAGCTATCGCAGTCGAACCCTACGGTTCAGTGACTTCACGCGGCGAAGCGTACCGAATTTCAACTCCAAAAAATGATTTTTATACCTTGTTTCATAAATGGATAAAAGATGGCGAAATCTCCGATGTACAGCAGCATTTTGTAATTGCAACGCTAATTCGCGGAGGCGTATTTGGGGGCAATGAGTAAATGATGGAATTTTATCAAGAGCTAACATTACTTCCCCAAGAGGAAATAAATATTTATTTCCTCTGGTCCAAAACCTTTCAACAAATCCACCTTGGTCTGGTCGAAACACAGAGTGCGCAAAAACGCGTGCCGATTGGTCTATCGTTTCCCGAGTACAAGATAGGTGAGAAATTCGGTGTACTAGGCAGCAAGCTTCGTTTGTTTGCTCCAGACGAAACTGCGTTGGTCCAGTTCGATGCTGGCAAACGATTAAGTCGTATGAGCGATTATGTGCATTGCACCGGCATCCGCCCGGCGCCAAGTACAGTCAAAGGTTATGCTATTTATCAACGCGAACAACCCAAAACTGGGCGAGAACGCTTGGCCCGGCGTTATGCAAAGCGGCATAACCTGGATTACGAGACTGCGTTCAATGGTAAGGTTGAGTTGTGTGCAAAGCACGATAATGCAACCGAGCATCAAAAAATGTTGATGAGTTACAGCGAAATGCCGCACAAAACTATCACCACTCCGTTTATCTGGCTAAAAAGTTTAAGTAGCGGCAATACGTTCTGTTTGTGGATCAAAAAAAGGGAAATAGAAAACAGTGTTAACGGAATTTTTACCACCTACGGATTAAGTTCTACTGCATCCGTACCCGAATTTTGACCCATTTTTTGGAAGCTCTTTAACAATCTAAATAAATCAGCCAGTTGCGATGCAGTTATTTATAGGATGGTTATTGATTCATAAATATTCTGTACACTGCACCACAACTGGCTTTAAGCATTTTTATCGTCAGGTTCGCTGCCGCACAGGCAGCTTAGAAAA
>CAYQZF010000015.1:20691-22849 GCA_964421895.1 uncultured Nitrosomonas sp.
CTGGCTTTAAGCATTTTTATCGTCAGGTTCGCTGCCGCACAGGCAGCTTAGAAAAATGATCGCGATGCGCCGTGATGGAATAGAGCGTTCGCTGCCGCACAGGCAGCTTAGAAATTTAAAATCTCTTGGAACAACTTATGCTGATGGTTCGCTGCCGCACAGGCAGCTTAGAAATGATAAAAACATGGGCTGATACTTGGTGCCCGGTTCGCTGCCGCACAGGCAGCTTAGAAAATATAAAATAAATGTTATAGGAAATTGCATGGGTTCGCTGCCGCACAGGCAGCTTAGAAAAGTAAGAGAAGGGAATTATTTTTCAGTATATGGTTCGCTGCCGCACAGGCAGCTTAGAAATACCGCCAAACCGCATTTAGAAAAGGCTGCGGGTTCGCTGCCGCACAGGCAGCTTAGAAATATAAAGTTTGATAGCTGGCAGGAATTGGCTAGTTCGCTGCCGCACAGGCAGCTTAGAAACTACAAAGAACCCCTTCTTTATGCAATCTTCTGTTCGCTGCCGCACAGGCAGCTTAGAAATATTGAGGATGGAATTAAAATCGCTAGGATGTGTTCGCTGCCGCACAGGCAGCTTAGAAAGTACGCAACCTTATACCGGCAACGCTCGAATAGTTCGCTGCCGCACAGGCAGCTTAGAAAGGTTATATGCTCACAAGAAAACAGTAGTATAAGTTCGCTGCCGCACAGGCAGCTTAGAAATTGATCGCCATGATCTTTTGCTTCCGGTGGTTGTTCGCTGCCGCACAGGCAGCTTAGAAATTGTCAAAGAACAACAAATCTTATCTTGATCTGTTCGCTGCCGCACAGGCAGCTTAGAAAATAGGAAGCGCTTAATCACTGGCGCAACGACTGTTCGCTGCCGCACAGGCAGCTTAGAAATGAGCAAATTGCTTACGACAAACATAAAAACCGTTCGCTGCCGCACAGGCAGCTTAGAAAAAAAGCAAAGAAATTGCACTTTCAGTTTTACCGTTCGCTGCCGCACAGGCAGCTTAGAAATGGAAGCAGTTTGAAAAAGACCTTGCTGATTTGTTCGCTGCCGCACAGGCAGCTTAGAAATCGCCTGCGCTGTATCAGCAGCGGCGCTTGCGGTTCGCTGCCGCACAGGCAGCTTAGAAAGTCAGCATCGAGGCCGCAATCAGCATAACCATGTTCGCTGCCGCACAGGCAGCTTAGAAAACACACGGCACAATAAAATCTGAGCAAGAAATGTTCGCTGCCGCACAGGCAGCTTAGAAAAGGTGTTTTTGGTTGCAACATTTCTGTCTTTAGTTCGCTGCCGCACAGGCAGCTTAGAAAAACAGTAAAAGAAGGAAGGTTAATGAGTGAAAGTTCGCTGCCGCACAGGCAGCTTAGAAAAGTTCGACGACATTAAAAACTCGCGTGTGTCCGTTCGCTGCCGCACAGGCAGCTTAGAAAGTTCATGGCCGGACGCTGATGTGATTGTAATCGTTCGCTGCCGCACAGGCAGCTTAGAAATAGTAGTTTCGATAAAAAATTAAGTTCAGCGGGTTCGCTGCCGCACAGGCAGCTTAGAAAATAGCGGAACCGGCGTGGTAACGCTTGACCCGGTTCGCTGCCGCACAGGCAGCTTAGAAAATAAGGAGGATCGCACACCGCCAAATCAAAATGTTCGCTGCCGCACAGGCAGCTTAGAAAGCATTGACACACTGTCCTTGCCCCATGATGTCGTTCGCTGCCGCACAGGCAGCTTAGAAATTTCTTCGGAGCAGTAACGCTTTCTGCTGCAAGTTCGCTGCCGCACAGGCAGCTTAGAAAGCAACGCTTGGAGCCTGGAGCTAGATAATGGCGTTCGCTGCCGCACAGGCAGCTTAGAAAAGGTGAAGCAGTAGACAACATCAAAGAATCACGTTCGCTGCCGCACAGGCAGCTTAGAAAACGCAAGACCGGACAGAAAAGCACCAGAAGACGTTCGCTGCCGCACAGGCAGCTTAGAAAGTGTATTAAGTGAGTCAAATACAGGATTGTATGTTCGCTGCCGCACAGGCAGCTTAGAAACGAAATGTCGGCTTTGACAGGTGATAAAGTGAGTTCGCTGCCGCACAGGCAGCTTAGAAATGTGCAAAGAGGTGGCGTTAATTTCAGAAGACGTTCGCTGCCGCACAGGCAGCTTAGAAAGTAT
>CAYQZF010000016.1:0-21799 GCA_964421895.1 uncultured Nitrosomonas sp.
AAGTACGCGCGATGGAAATCATCGACGAGCTGGAAGTCTCCAAACGCGGTGTGTATGCCGGCGCAGTCGGCTATCTCGGATTCAACGGAGACATGGATTTGGCCATCGCCATCCGCACCGCGGTCATCAAAGACGGCAAATTGCATATTCAGGCGGGCGCCGGCATCGTCGCCGATTCCGTGCCACAAAACGAATGGGTGGAAACACAGAACAAAGCCAAAGCCGTTCTGCGCGCCGCAGAAATCGCAGAGAGCGGATTGGATAGTAAAATTTAAGCTTGCTTGCGTTCATTCCGCTCATGATTTCAAGTTGCATGGCATGAACGGAATGAACCGTTGATTTGTTTGCGAGAACCTAACTGGCAATCAATGTCGACTCGATTTCGGCAAAACTCTTTGCAACATTATTAGGTGGAATCACCGTACCGAGTTGTTTCTCGATTTGCGTCCAGGAGAAAATACCGCAAATCCGAGGCAATCCGATGGTGTTGTCATCGATCACCAGCGCATGCAACCGGCCGCTCTCGCGTAAGCTGGCGACGATATTGCCGACTCGTGCGTGCACTACCTCTTCCAGTGAAATAGCTTCCAGTTTTTCCAGCGGTGTCATCATATCCATCACCAGAATTTCGCTGTGCTTAACACCCCTTTCCTGAATGAAACGCATCGGTTTTTCACTCAGAATATCGGTTGCCGTAATAATACCCGCCAACAAATTATCGTCGTTCATGACCAGCAAGGTGCGCACACTGCGCTGCATCATATAGGTATTCGCAATTTCCATCGGAATGCCAGGTGCGATAACGGCAGCGTGTATTTTGCGCAAATCGGTCATGACCTCTATTGCGGGTGAATCGAACGTTACTGGATTGGGTGAAGCGGGTTTGGAAATCTGCACGGTACCTGTCAAATACTGCACAGAAAGCGATTTATACTCATTCATCATGTCGTGCACTCCCTTGAGGGTTAAAAGGAACCACCTGATTTCAAAATAGATCATCTACCTTGAGTAGAAACTTTACGCCGAAAAGAAATCCGGATCAATAGGCCTGATCGCTACAGGGAAATACTACGGTCGGTTATAAATCCATTGCACCAGCGCATCCATAGCGGCACGGGATTGTCCGGCTTGTTCATGATTGACGAAGAAAACAATGATGACACGCCGCCCCGATTTGTCCAGCAAATAGCCCGCCAGGGCCCGGACATTGTTGAGCGCGCCAGTTTTCATATGCGCTAATCCCTTCACCGGAGTATCAGTGAAACGATTCTTCAAAGTTCCATCGACGGCTGCAATCGGTAACGAAGAAATGAACTCCGGCATCACCGGGCTGTTAAATGCGGCCAGCAACAAATGCCCCAAGTGGCGGGCGCTGATCTGTTCCTTGCGCGACAGTCCGGAGCCGTTCTCCACCACCAATTCGGGAAAATTCAGTTGCTTGGACATCAACCACTGCCGGATCGCCGTTTCGGATTTGACCAGCGTCGCCGGAGAATTGTTGATCACCACATCGCCAGTTCCTAATGTCAAATACAACTGGCGCGCAGCAATATTGTTGCTGAATTTATTGATGCCGCGAATGATCTCGGCCAACGGCGGGGATTGATAAATCTTCAGCGGCGATAAATGCTGCGGCGTCTTGCCCAGCACCACATCACCATGAAATAAACCGCCCTGCTGCACCCATAACCGCTTGAACAAATCGCGGGTATACACCGCGCTGTCTTGCAGGCTCAACATGTAGGATTGTTTTCCGCACTGCCGGGAAAAACTACCGTTCAAAGTCACAGCGAAATTATTTTTATCTTCACTACCGGCAGTAGCTTCGATTGTCAGCAAATTTTGCCAATCACCGCATTTACCTTGTGTAAGCTTCAAATTATTCTGCACCCGCACAGATTCCGGCAACGGATCGACCACCACACGCACCACGTTCTTCTCCGGCTCGGGAAACAAATGAATGGCTGAGGTACGGTAATTGACCAGCAACGCTTCCGGCAGCACATTGTAGGTGCGGTAAGGCTGTCCGTCGAACTCGCCCGGATCATTGGCAGGAATATCGTAATGCGAATGATCGAGAATCAGATTACCCTTGATCTCGTGCAACCCAGTTTGCCGCAAGCGATGAATCAGTAGCCAGAAGTTTTCCAGATCCAGCTTGGGATCACCATATCCTTTGATGATCAAATCGCCATGCAATATACCGTCAATTATCCGGCCATTGGCATACAGCATGGTCGGCCAGGTATACGCCGGCCCCAGCAGTTCCAGTCCAGCGTATGTCGTCAGCAACTTCATCACCGACGCCGGATTCATCGCCGCATCGGCATTGACTGCGACAATCGGCTGGTTCTTGCCGATTTCCTGAGCATACACACCGATTGCGGATTCCGGTATCGCCAGCTGTTGCAGCTTTTGCTTAACGGACGCCGGTAATCCTTGCGAAAAAGCGGCAACCGGCAGGATGCTTTGCAGCATCAGCAGGGCGATACAAAAATAAAGACGAGGCATTCCAGCTAGCTATCGGATTGCGCTATTTCTTCGCATTGCACAAGGCAAAACCGTCATCCCACCCCATGCGATACTGCCCGTCTTGTTCATAGCGGTTAAGGTCTTTGAAACCCCAGCTCGTTCTTTTTGCGGTTTCGCAGCCATCGATATAGCCCTGCTTCGTATTTTCAGGATAACCGGTCAAGTTGTATTTCGGCTTGGCACTTTGCGGTAGCGGGCCTGCGGGCCGCTCCGGCTTTTTACCGGGCAGTGGGAGTTGCTTGTCGGATAGCGGATGCTGCTTATCGGGTATTGTGCTACACGCAGAAATGATGATGGCGAAAAGAATAACTAGAAACGATAAACGAAAATACATGAAAAAACCCTTCAAAAAATAACTTCACTACAAAACCGATTTCAACAACTTACCCATTTCCGCCGGGTTACGTGTGACCTTAATACCGCACGACTCCATCACGTCGAGTTTCTCCTGCGCCGTACCCTTGCCGCCAGAAATGATGGCGCCGGCATGGCCCATGCGTTTGCCCGGCGGTGCGGTGACACCGGCGATAAAACCGGCCACCGGTTTGCGCATGTTATCCTTGATCCAGCGCGCACAATCCTCTTCATCGCTGCCGCCGATTTCACCGACCATCAGCACTGCATCGGTTTCATCGTCGTCATTGAATAACTGCAACACATCCAAGTGCTTCAGGCCATTCACCGGGTCGCCACCGATACCGATGCAAGTCGATTGCCCGAGGCCGAGCGCCATCAACTGCGCCACCGCTTCATAGGTCAGCGTGCCGGAGCGCGATACCACGCCGATACGGCCTTTTTTATGGATATAACCGGGCATGATGCCAATCTTGAGCTCATCCGGCGTGATGATCCCCGGACAGTTCGGCCCGATCAGTCGGGTTTTCTTGCCTTGCATGTTATACCGTGTGCGGATCATATCGCGCACCGGAATGCCTTCGGTGATGCAGATCACTAGATCCAATTCAGCTTCCACGGCTTCATCGATCGCTGCTGCGGCGAACGGCGGCGGTACATAAATGACCGACACATTGGCGCCAGTTTGCTGTTTCGCTTCCTTGACGGTGGCGTACACCGGAATTCCTTCAAAATCCTCACCCGGTTTGCGCGGATTAACTCCGGCTACGAAACATTCCTTGCCAAAAGCATAGTCGCGGCACATGCGGGTATGAAACTGGCCAGTCTTGCCGGTAATGCCTTGGGTGATGACGCGACTGTTGCGATTAATCAGAATTGACATGAAAAACTCCTCTTATGACTGACAACCACACGACGATGATTTGGTTTGCGCCGCATTCACCGCCTTTTGCGCGGCATCGGCCATGTCCGTTGCCGAAATGATCGGCAAACCGGAATCGGCGAGAATCTGTTTGCCCAGATCGACGTTAGTGCCTTCCAGCCGTACCACCAGCGGCACGTTTAACTGCACCTCGCGTGCCGCAGCGACCACGCCTTGTGCGATTACGTCACATTTCATGATACCGCCGAAAATATTGACCAAAATCGCCTGCAATTTGGGATTGCGCAGCATCAGCTTGAACGCCTCGGTAACCTTCTCCGTAGTTGCGCCACCACCGACATCGAGAAAATTCGCCGGATTACCGCCATACAATTTGATGATATCCATCGTCGCCATCGCCAGCCCTGCACCGTTTACCAGACAGCCAATATTGCCATCGAGCGGAATGTACGATAATTCGTGTTTCGACGCTTCGATCTCGGCCGGATCTTCCTCATCCAAATCGCGCAGCGCCACAATGTCGGCATGGCGGTACAACGCGTTGTCGTCGAAATTCATTTTGGCGTCGAGCGCCATCACCTGATTACCGTTCACCAATCCCAGCGGATTGATTTCCAGCAGCGACGCATCGGTTTCATCGAATGCCCGATACAAGCCTTGCAGCAAACTGACCGCTTGCGGCACACACGACGCCGGAATGCCGATTTGTTGCGCGATGTCCTGCGCCTGCTGCGGCGTCAAGCCCGCAACCGGATCGATGAACACCTTATGAATTTTTTCCGGCGTCTCGGCGGCGACTTTTTCGATATCCATGCCGCCCTCGGAACTCGCCATCAAGCACACGCGCTGCTGGCGCCGGTCGACCACCATGCCGGCGTAGAATTCTTTGTCAATCTTCACGCCCTGCTCAATGTACAAACGATGCACCACTTGCCCTTCCGGTCCGGTCTGATGTGTCACCAGGTTCATACCCAAAATCTCCCCGGCACGCTGCCGCACCTCGTCCAGCGACCGCGCCACCTTCACACCGCCGCCTTTGCCGCGCCCCCCGGCATAAATCTGCGCCTTCACCGCCCAAATATCTCCACCCAACTGATTGGCGGCATTTATGGCTTCATCGACACTGAAACACGCGATGCCTTGTGGCGTCGCGACACCGTATTGGCGTAAAATTTCCTTGGCTTGGTATTCGTGGATTTTCATTGATATGAGACTCCATAATATGGCGTTTAATTTCGATAGCAGTATAGCCTACCAGGGAGAGTAAAATAAGCGAAGCGCATTGGATTGGATACTTCCAATATCAGCGCATAAATCATATTGCTAAACCGAGTTAATGATTCATGTTTCAAATACTCTTGTGAATATCACTGAAAAATTCTTCAATATGATTTATCAAATCTCGACAGTATGAAAACTCGATTACATACAATTAAATCATTTCTAAACTTATAGAATTCTTTAAGTTTGCAGTATGAACCCTGATTAAAGTCGTATTTCAAACCAAGTTCTTTTTTGAGGACATACTTTACCCAGCATAAAACATTTCCGTTTTTCCATGTTTCATCAAAATCTGAAACGCTTGCATTTTTTATTCTTGCCAAGGAATTCACAATGATCGGAATAAAAAAATCAAGTAAACCTTGAGCTTCAATTAGTAAAAAGCTAGTAAGTGTTAATTTATAGTTTGGAATGTACTTTGGAGAGAGATACTCATCCACATCATGAACCACCACCTCGTTAATACATTGTTTATTCTTCTCATTGTAATTATTAACTTGATTCTCAAATTCCTCAATCAACAATCTAAATTTGTCACACTCATATTTGTATCTGTCGCCCAACTTCATTATCAATTATTCAGACGAGTCAAATGAATTAGATGCATAATCTTCGACTTAATGACAATCTTAAGGCGGCAACACTATCTCAGTCTCAGCATCTCCAACAACCGATTCTAGCTGCAACCGATCCATCATGCCCAATACCAGTTTGCTGACGGTATGCATTGCTTCTCCCGCTATGCTTGCACTACTCCGTCAACGCGATGTCCAGCTTGACGCCATATTTGATTTTTTTGCCATCCGCGTCAGCACTCTTCGTAATCATCGCATTGCATATCGTGACTTGCTCGGATAACCCCTTTTCATCTAGCTGGTCAAGAAAACTGCGCGCGGGTTGGTGATCGAAGTAGCCGACAGTGCGGTCGTTAATGTTGACGCGGACCATATCGCTGTCGTAGGGGTTGCTGTTATCCGGTATCAGATGGGCTCTCAGAATGAGTGACTGTGCGGTTGCAGCGGTTTCAAAATCGATGCCGTTTTCCTGCGCCAATTGTCCGATCGCCTGCTGATACGGTTCCGTTGAGATTGCACAGGCAAATTGGCCGAGTTCCGGCCAGACATAAGTGCCTTGTGCCGGTTTGGCGCTTTTCCGCGTGCTTTTTTCCGACGCTCCCGAAGCGGCGATCTTGTCCCGGTTGAAGTAGAGAATGATGGCGGAAATCAGCGTGACCGGCAGGATGAGCGACACACCGGCCCCGGCGCCAGTGATCAATCCCAAAAATGCCGACAACCCCAGGATCGAGGCAATGCTGATTCCTGGCTTCTGTTCGCCTGGATTACCCGAAGAATCAGGTTCCCGGTTCATCGCGCTAGTGCTGCAAAGCCTGTTCGATCGCCGATACCACCGCCGGATCGGAAGGTTTGGTGTGCGGCGTGAAGTGCGTGATCAGTTTGCCGTCGCGCCCGATCAGGTATTTCTGAAAATTCCACGTCGGATAGGTGCCCGACAACTCTGCCAGCCGCACATAAAACGGGTGCGCATCGCCTTTCTTCACCGTCGTTTTCTCAAACATCGGGAATTTGACATCGTAAGTGAGGCGGCAGAAATCCTGAATTTGCGCTTCGGTTCCCGGTTCCTGTCCCATGAAATCGTTGGACGGAAAACCCAATACCACAAGCCCTTTGGATTCGTATTTTTCGTACAATTGCTCCAAGCTCTCGTACTGCGGCGTATAACCGCATTTGCTGGCGGTGTTGACGACCAGCAATACTTTGCCGGAATAAGCTTCGCATAAATTCACCGTATCGGTTCCGGCCAGCTTGCGGAAATTCTGATCGAGCAGTGTACTGTTACAAGCAGCAAAAACAGGGTTCAGAAAAAATGTTGTCAATAAAACGAGCAAAATACGCATGGGTGATCTCCTTTTTTAGAGGTGTGTCCGGAAAATAGGGCATTTCATTCTATCTTACTTCACGCATCAAAAATTGATTTGCGTGCGGAAAGAAAGCACCGAAAGCTGGTCGGTGCGTGCCGGTGTGCCGGGACCGGTATTGCCGTGCAACGCTTCGGTCAGGTAATAGTTCAGCATCAAGCGCATGTTCGGATTGAGATACCAGTTCGCGCCCAGCGTAATCACCTGCACCTGACATTTTGACGTGCCAGTGCGGCAAGGGTTCGCACCGAGGCTTTGACTCAAGTTTTCCGCCAGATCATAGCGCCCGGTCAATTCCAGCGCACCCCATTTGTTACCCGGCTGCGGCTTGCCGAAAGCGCCGCGGTCTTTTTTATACACCACGTTCTCTCCGGTAACAAACCAGCTTGCCTGCACGTAAAAAGCCTGAATGGTGGAATTGCGGTTGCGGCCGTTGACTTGGTGAGTGTTATCAAGCCCCGCAATAGCATATTCCCCTTGTAGGGTGAGCGGGCCGATAGCATATGCGGCCTCCACGGCAAAAGTCGATTGGCTGTTATGATTGGGCGATCCAGGACTGGCGCCGGCAGTGCCCAGCGATTGACTAATGCCGACACGCCCGCCGTAAACATCGACGGATTTGGCGGCGAGCGAGTCTTTGTTGGCGGTATCCCGGCTAGCAGATAAGCCAAGATGCAGAATATGCCCCGGCCGGTCAATCGGCAGCCACACAGCGCGCCCGCCATAAGTAATGCCTTCCAGCGGCAAACCGAAGTGCGCCAGGCTCATCACATGAACACCGAACCCCAGATTGTCTTTCACCATTCCGCGGTAACCGATGCCGGTTAAAAACTGCCGCCCGTTGTAAATCCCTGTTGAGGAGGTCGAGGGGCGCTCCATCATGGTAATTTCATTGGAACTGGTGATTTCTTCCAGTCCCCGGTACGGTTTGAACTGCCCAACCGTGAGCTGACCCGGGCCTAATTTGGCAGCGACCCAAGCTTCGCGCAGGCTATGCGGAAAAGGCGTGGTTTCATTGACGGCGAAGTCGTTCTCGAATTTGAAGTTAACGCCGTAAATTTTACCTGTGATGGTGGCGTACGTTCTGCGCCAATTGAAGCCGTCGCGGTCATTGCCGCTCAAGAGCTGGCTACCGAATGCGGGGTAACTAGCACTGGGCTGATCCGGGTACAGCGAATGTACATCGAGATGAGCACGGCCGTTCAGGCCGATCTCGAAATTGCCGTCGTTACTCTTGATTCTGGGGCCGTTTTTGGTGGTGAAGTTAACCGCATGGCAAGATGCAATGCCAAAATGAGTCAGTGCGGCGAGGCTACAGAGCGTGACTGCGCTTTTCAAGCTTCGTTTGCATTCCGGCACACTGCACCCTTCTGTGAATGGAGTGCGTTCGATTATATATCAAGCAGAAAAAAGCGAACGGCGTTGTGTTTTACCGTGATATCCTCTTCATTCAAGCAAAAAAAGTTAGTCCGTCCGCAAAGCATCCACCGGATTCAATTTCGCCGCGCGCATCGCCGGAACCACACCGGCAGCCAAACCGATCAGCATCGACAGGCACACCGCAGCGAGCACGAAATTCCACGGAATATTCACCGGCAATCCGCTGATCAGCAACTTGAGCAATCCGGCGATGCCCGCACCGATGAGCAGCCCCGCCAAACCGCCGATGGTGGACAGCGCAATCGATTCCAGCAAGAACAGCAAGCGGATACGCCCGCGCGTGGCACCCAAAGCGGTGAGCAGACCGATTTCCGACACCCGTTCGGAAACGGCAATATGCATCAGCGTGATCATGCCGACCGCGCCGACCAGCAGCGAAATGCCGCCCAATGCCGCAACCGCGAACTTCAACACCGTCAGCACGGTGGATAATGTGCTAAGCATTTGCTGCTGCGGTTTGACGGTGAAATCCTCGCGTCCGTGCCGCGCGATCAGAATGCGGTTGATGTCGTCGACCACGGCTTGCACCGGCGCATCGGGATGATAGGAAAAATTGATCTCCATGACGCCTTGGCGGTTGAATACTTCCAAAGCACGGGCCGTGGGCACAAAAACCGTATCGTCCAGATCGAAACCGAGCACATTACCCTTCGGCGCCATCACACCGATGACGCGAAATCGCGTCGCGCCGACTTGCAGCAATGCACCAAGCGGATTGGCGTCGCCGAACAGTTCGTTGCGCACTTTGGCGCCAAGCACGGCGTATGCGCGCGGATTGCGCGGATCGTCGTCGGGCAGAAACTGTCCGGTTTCAACTTGCATATTGAAAGCCCGGGCAAAATCGGGTCCCTGTCCGTACGCCGTTACGCGGCGGCTGCGCCCTTGTGCGCGGATTTCCGCATTGCCAATCACACTGGCATTGGTATAGCGTGCATAGCGGCTTTGCTTCAGTGCAATCGAATCTTCAATCGTCAGCAGCCGCGCGCTGCCGATCGCACCCAATGAGCCGCCGTGCGTATTGATCTTGCCCGGCGTGATAGTCACGATATTAGTACCGAATTGCGTGAATTCCGCCAGCACGAAGCGTTGTATGCCGTCGCCGATGGCCGTCAGCAACACGACAGCGGCAATACCGACAGCGATGCCGGAAGCCGACAAAAAGGTGCGCAAACGGTGCGCCGTCAGCGAGCGGAAAGCAAATTGGAAGGTGTCGAGGGTGTTCATTGTTTGCTTAAAGTTGCTTTAAGAATCTGTATTTCTCATATCGAATTAACTCATGGAAAAGATTATGGTCTGTTAATACTGCCTAAGAACTTCGACGACAAGATCGAAATAGATGAATAAGAGGAAGATGATATCTAACTTGCCGAATTTGGAGAATATTCAACGAAATCCCTTGAGTCTTCACATAAGAATTTCTAGGGTCTGTTGACGTTTTGATATAAGCATACAGCAGATGGGGCTGTAGTAGATCGGATTAAATTTGAGTTCAGTTTTTCAATATTTTTAGTTGATATTTAGGTGTTCCATAATTAAACCTGCATTCACATTCTTTAAAAAAATCAGATGCGCAAAACCAGGGGTGTGATACCTCTTTTTTTATCAACCTAACTGATACACTTTTTTTCGCGCGCTATCCGGTACATTTTTGCTGCGTCATTGACAATATCGTCTAACTTACATTCTTTCTGGTTTGGCAATGGATTTTTCAGTACTTTGCTGACTGACTTGCATCAGTTCTTTTGTATTGAAATAAGCAGCTTCTCGAGAAAAGTCCTGTCCTAATAGAATTTTTATTTGTATATCGTGACGCAATTCGTTACTTTCAACCAATTTCACTTGCGTCGGTAGCATTTGATTAATCTGATGAGCTTGGTGGTAATTTCCTGATCGATAATAAATTTCAGTCTTGTTTTTATGGTATGTCTGGTGATTGGTCAATCTCACATTGACAACGCCGCGTTTTTGAAAAAAAACTGATATCTGCTTTGCCATACCTGTAATGCCATTACCATTTGAAACTTCTAATCGAATTTTTTTATTGTTCAGCAGTATGGAGTTTCTATCATGCGCGCTTTGATTATCCTCGTTATCCGTTCGGGGTATGAAAGAGGTAAATCGAGAATCCTTGTTTTCATGAAACTTGAATTTATTGTCGTTAGCATCATCACTATCAGTCTTGGATTGCTCTTGAGTAATAAGAGACGAGGAATTATCCGGATTTGATTGTGATGCAACCACTTTATTATCCAAATGTTTTTTTTCCTGTGCAATTGCTAAATTCAAATGTGCTCTCTTGTTTTTCGGATCCAGTAATACAGCCTTGTTTAGTAATTCAATCGCCTCGACAAAATTACCTCGGATCAGGTGAGCATAACCAAGATTGTTATACAAATAGGTTTCTTGCGGTGCCAGTTCTATTGCTTTATGAAAATGGCGCAATGACAATTCATGCTGGCCTTGTGTAGAGTATATGACACCTAATCCGTTGTGCACTTCTACATAATCAGGTTTTGCCGCAAGGGCTTTTTCGTATGCAGCGATGGCCTTCAGGTAATCCAGCTTTCCTTGATGGTATCGCCCCAATAGATACATAATCCTGGGGTTTCCATTGGCATGATTGACTCTCATTACGGGTTTGATTTCGATACCGTTAAGCGAGGTATCCTTTTGAATTGAGGTGCATGCCGCTAGCGCTAATACACTACTTAATATCCAGCTGAGTTGTTTGATATGAAACATGGTTTGTTTTCCTGATATTCGATAGTGACTTTAAGATAACTGCCGGTTTGTATTCGGATCGAGTAGCTCTGGGTTTAAAATTATGGCTGCTTGGGTTCTTGCCACTTTCCACACAGTTCGCCATCAGTACACCCCATCAGCTTGTAAGCGGATTTCAGGTTATTACGTGCATGTGCATTCTGAGGATCCAATTGCAAAGCACGCTCAAACGCACCCGCTGCCTCAGCGCTTCGCCCTTGCTTCAATAGCGCATAACCCAAGTTATTGTGCAAATAAGATACCGAAGGCGCCAATTTGATGGCTTCATTGATCAAGCTGATTCCAAGCTCATCTTCACCCAACATAAAATAGATAATCCCCAAACTGCCGTAAGCCTCGTAATATTCCGGTTTCAGTTCAATGGCCTTCTCAAACACATTGATAGCTTCAGCAAATTCATTTTTCTGATAGTGCTCCCAGCCTAATAAATAAAATTGCCTGGCTTTACTCAGTTGTGGGTCATCCTTTTCAGTGGATACATGACCGTCGAGATTGGTTTTTTGTTGTATGGATGCGCATCCAGCTAATGTCAGCAAGCAAGTGATAGTCAATATGAATTGTTTCAATTTGCACATGGATTCTAATTCCTTTTATCAACCACCCGACATGGCGGGAAGCAACACTCTGGCGATATTGATAATCGCCGGTCCGACGATAACAACAAGCAAGGCGGGAAAGATAAAGAAAATAAGCGGGAACAGTAGTTTGAGTGCGATTTTGGCTGCCGCTTCCTCAGCGCGAAGGCGCCGCTTGGTTCGCAGCATGTCAGAATGAATTCTGAGCGATGATGCAATACTGGTGCCAAAGCGATCGGCCTGGATGAGCATGGCCACCAATCCTTCTATTTCTTCAACTCCGGTTCTTAGTGCCAGATTGCGCAATGCCTGATCGCGGCTTCGGCCTGCACGCATTTCCAAATTGACCAAGTGGAGTTCTTCAGACAATGGTTTGCATTTTACGTACATTTCCACCCCGACCTTCCGCATGGCGGCATCCAGACCTAATCCGGCTTCTACGCACACCGTCATCAGGTCAATGGCATCGGGAAAATTTTCAAACAAATCACGCTGTCGGATCTTGATGATATAGGCCAGAGCTAAATTAGGCAGGTAATAGCCCGTGGTTACTAAAGCAAGAGAAACGATCAATAAGGTATTATTATTCACTTCCAAACCGCTGATACCCGCATAAAGCAGGAACATGCCCGGCATTAGCAATGCCAGCAGCGTTTTGCCGCCAAAGTAAAAAAGTGGCACCGATTGAGAGCGGTAGCCTGCATGCATGAAGCGAGTACGTAACGGCGAACTTTCCCATCCTTCACTCGGTAAAGAAAGCGCGGCAAATGGACTGGTAAGTTTATTCGCGACCTCTTCCCATGGGTTGGCCTCATTTAAGGCCGATGCAGCATTCTCGGATGCTATTTGATTCAAGCGTGATTGCATTGAGTTGGGTGTCAGTAGACGCATCAAACCAAAAACACCTCCAGCCACAGCAACGAAAATGATGACCAGATATAGGATTTGAATCATTGTCATGATGGTTACTCCAGGTTATTTTTTGTATGGTTGCCGCGCATAAATTGAGTAGATCAACTCGCCGGATAAACTCTAAACCCGGATTTTGATAATGCGCCACATGGCAATAATTCCCGTTACCATCATGGTTAGTGAGCTGCCAATTAGCAGATGCCCCAAAGGATCCGTAAGCAACACATTCAAATATCCGGGGTTAACCAGGTGGATGACCAATGCCATTGCAAAAGGCAGGCAACCGAGAATCCAGGCTGACAAACGGCCTTCAGCCGACAGCACACGAATGGTGCCAAGCAGTTTGAGACGCGCGCGGATCAGACTGCTGATATTTTCAAGCAGTTCCGCCAGATTGCCGCCGCTTTCCCGCTGAATCAGAACGGCAATGACAAGATAGCGCAGATCGGTGCTTGGGATGCGGGTGCTCAGATTCATCAGGGCATCCTGCATCGAGATGCCATAATTGATTTCATCGAACGTGGTGCGGAATTCATTGGCAATGGGATCAACGCTCTCACTGGAAACCATTTGCAGTGCACCAGAAAAAGCGTGTCCCGCTTTTAATGCGCGAGCCATCAAATCAATGGCATCCGGCAATTGCTCTTCAATCTTCAGTAAGCGCTTATGCCGCTCACTCAGTACTAATAAAAAAGGTACTGAACCAGCGACTACAAGAGAAAGTAATGTAAAAGTAAAATGCAGATTGAATAGCGTTGCGATAGCCATTCCGCCGATTGCCGATAGGCAGGTGTAACCCAAGAAGCTGGAAACACTCAGTTGCATGCCAGACTGAATCAGCAAGCGATCCAGGCTGTGAATGCGAGGGATCTCCATCAACATGCGTTCTAGCGCTGGGGAATCGCTCAGCAGGCGTTCCTTGACCAGGTTTTGTTGCCCGGCCGAATCTTCCCAGCCGGCGGAGATAGCCTGTAGCCGTTTTTCAATACGCGCTGCTTCCGGTCCTTTGTAAGTATTCCAAAGTAGATAAAGGCCCTCCAGAAGCAGCACGATTGCAATGAAAACCATCGAGATAAACAGATAATAAGAATAATCCATTTTTACAAAGAGCCTTGTTATTTAAAAACTCTGGTTGGATCAAACAATTCGTCGCGCAGGGAAACACCAAATACCTTCAGGCGGTCGGCAAATTTGGGTCGTATGCCGGTTGCATGGAAGTGACCTTGTATCGCGCCATTATTGTCCACACCTGTTTGTGCGTAGGTAAAAATTTCCTGCATGGTAATGATGTCGCCTTCCATTCCCGTGATCTCCTGGAGACTGATCAATTTACGTTTTCCATCCGTCATGCGGGAAACCTGTACGACAACCCAGATTGCGGAACTGATCTGTTGTCTTACCGCTTTTGCGGGAAGATTCATTTCCGCCATGCTGACCATATTTTCAATCCGGCTTAATGCATCTCTCGGTGTATTGGCATGCACAGTCGTCATGGAACCTTCGTGACCGGTGTTCATGGCTTGCAACATATCCATCGCTTCCGGGCCGCGCACCTCACCGATAATGATCCGGTCCGGTCGCATACGCAGGCTATTCCGCACTAATGCGCGTTGTGTGACTTCACCTTTGCCTTCGACATTGGGCGGACGTGTTTCAAGCCGGACAACATGCGGTTGTTGCAACTGCAGCTCGGCTGCATCCTCGATCGTCACAATTCTCTCGGATGCAGGAATGAATCCGGACATGATATTGAGCAATGTGGTTTTACCGCTGCCCGTTCCTCCGGAGATCAACAGGTTGCATTTACTCTTGACCAATCCTGCGATCACTTCCGCCATCGCCGGTGTCAGCGATTTGTTTTGAATCAGATCATCTATCTTCAATGGTGAAACCGGAAAACGGCGGATCGACAGCAGCGGCCCATCCAAAGCCAATGGAGGAATGATGGCGTTGACACGGGAGCCATCCGCCAGCCGGGCGTCAACCATCGGGCTGGATTCATCGACGCGGCGGCCGATTCTCGACACGATGCGGTCTATGATTCTCAGCAAATGACGATTATCGGCAAAATGCGCACCGGTAAGTTCCAGTTTACCGCGGCGCTCGACATATACTTGATTATAAGTATTGACCAGGATATCCGATATCGTCGGATCGGCCAGCAAAGGTTCCAATGGGCCCAGACCGAGGATTTCATGCTGTATATCGGAAACCAGGCTGCCTCTTTCAGTCAGATTGATGGGTATTTTTTCTTCACCCAGCAACTGCTCCACGAGCACCTTGAGTTCATTCATCAGCCGGTCTGGCGGCAGCTTTTCCATTACCGAGAGATCGACCCGATCAAGCAGCTTCTGGTGTACTCTGGATTTGAGCTCATGATATGAGCTCTTTTCAAGTTTTGAGCTGTCCTCCACAACGAGCACCGGTTCAGGTACGGCCGTATTACTCTCTCCCCAGCGTTGCAAGCGATCTCGTATAGACATAATCAATAATCCACTAAATGATGTTAAGAGAATAGTTTCCTAAACCAGCGCTGTTGTTGCCCGGTGCTCTGGCTCAATTCATTGCTGACATCCTCGATCGCCTTGGCGATGGGGCTGCGTGGCGCGAGCTTGAACACCGGCACACCATGATTTACCGATTCGTCGACCACGGAAAAGTTATTGGGAATCGATTTGAAAACCTCGCATTTGAGCGTGTTCTGAATATCGTCCAAGGTAATTTCGCTCTTTTTGTCATAACGATTGACAATAAGCTGCAATTTGTCCTTGTGGTAACCCAATGAGCGGAACACATCGATCAAACGCTTGGCGTCGCGGATAAATGGCAGTGTTTGTTGCATCACCGGAAAAATCATATCGGCCTTGTCGAGTGCTTGAACCGATACGGCATCCATACGCCGGCCGATATCGAGAATGACAAAATCATAATTCTTGATGGCGACTTGCAGTATCGGATTGACATGCTCCGGTTTTATTTCCGTGGCCTTTTCCGGCTCATCCGGCGCAACCAGTATGCCCAGATTGGGTGTAACCTGAATCATGCTGGAAGCCAGAAATGCGCCATCCAGGCGGTGAATCTGCCGGGCGACGTCGGCTATGGATGCTGGAGATTTGCTGTCGCTGAGAAATAATGAAGCATCCCCCAACTGCAGATTGAAATCGATCAAGGCAACCCGCTGATTATTCTGCGCCGCCAAGGTATAAGCCAGGTTGGTTGCAAGGAATGTAGCGCCGCTGCCGCCTTTGCAGGGAATAAACGCCAATACTTTTCCATTTCTGATTGGTATATTGGCCTGTTTGATTCTTTGCTGAAATCGCTGAATCGCACCCAGCAGCGCTTCACGAGTTGGTGGCGTGGGCAGTGCTTCCCGGACGCCGACGCGCATCGCTTCCAACAATCGTTCAGGCGATTGGGTTGGACAAAGCATGATGACACCCAGACTTGGAAAGCGCGCCGTCACATTCCCTAAAATTTGCAAATCACCGGCTTCATCCTCAGAGCTTTCCAGTAACAGCAGATCGGGATGTTCCTGCTCCGCCACTGCAACAACTTGCTGCATACCGCCGTTGATGGTTAATAGCCTATAGGGATGCCCCTGATTCGAGCTTTGCGAGAATGAGTCGGGCGGATCAAATTCGGATAGGAATTGACGAATGCTTTCCAGAATTTGTTGTTTTCGTGAAACGGCGGCGATAATCATCTGTGTTCCTCTAAATTGTTAACCACTATGCAACGAAAAATGGCGCTACACGAATCCATACAGCATCGGCAGGATGCGGGTGCAAGCCGGATAAAGTAGCCATGATTTCCAATTCCGGCCTCTCTGTTACAGTTTAGGTGCAATCCGGATTGGCACTATCCAAGCTTTCGCGCGGCAATGTCGTGCTAAACGGTGGCATCGTGATATTCAGCGGTATCAGCGGAACCAAAGTCGATACGGTCAATCCTGTAATGTTCACCGTTACCGACCAGCAGGAATCCGGATCGCAGCTATTGCCATCTTTATCGATATATTGAACAGAAATATTGCTACTATTCAAAATCCCTAGCATGGTCTGCATTTTGGTTTTAACGGCGGTAGCATTCAGATCGCATACCACCGCCAGGCGTGCACCCAGCCGGGTTGCTTCCGTGGCCGTATTCCAGTAATACAACACACGGCTGAATTCCATGATGCCGATCAGGAGTGTGAACAACACTGCGGCAATCAAGGCAAATTCAACGGCGGCGACACCACGCTGATTGAAATGATTAACCGGGATAAATTTTCGCTGGAATCGCAAGCGAGATTTCATGATTGCCTCATCGTGGCGTGAATATCGCCAAAAGTGATCGATTGACTGCCACCGCCCGTAAGTGCACGGGGATCCAGTATGAAATTGAACGTATACCCTGAAATTCTGACTTCAACCAATGTAATGGATGTACCTGCCGAAGTCGTGGTATTGATGGGATTGATGCTGATCATGCCGGTGGTCAACCCGGGCAGTAACGTTGCTCCGCTGCAACCGGTATTGCCATATACCGCAAGGCACTTTGCTTCGTTTTTTGCATTCGTATAACCACTGCTGGCAGGGTTCAAGTGCGAGAGATGCCGCACTGAATCGCGTGTCGCTTTAACGAGCGTGTTGTATTGATACAGCGCCCGGCCGAATTCGCCTACTCCCAGCACAAGCAACAACAGCGGAATCAACAGCAAGGCAAATTCCACGGCAACCGCGCCTCGCATCGTTTTCGGCATGCCACTTCTTGGATTTCCAAGTGGAAATTTGGTCTGATTCATGTCGTATTTACCTCACCAGCGCCGGAACCATCGGGCCTGCTCCGGTAGAACCGGCGGGCACACCATTGGTGGCGCATGGGCTATTGGGTTGATTGGATCGCCCCAGGTATTCCAGATACATCCGGTCTGCGCCGGTACCGGTGCCTCCCTGCGAATTATTGATGGGATGCAACATCAATACGCATGCCCATGCCGATACAGCGGATGTCGTACCTTTTTTCAAACCATCGCAATCAACGACAGCAGCCGTCGCCAATCTGCGATCCGCACCATTAGCCTTGAGGTAAGCGGAATTTTCCACTGTTCCCTTGGTTTTCAATCCGGTGGCTGCATCGCCCTGATAAGCCGCATTACTTCCCCGCTTGCTCTGGAAATCGGTAAATGCACCGGATTTAGAAGGCCAGTTTTTTTCAGTGTAAGCATAACCGCTATAGTCGGGTATCGCATCACCTGCCTTGACACTGCCTTGGTAAATGCCAAAACGGCTATTCCAGTCATTGGCCAGTGAAGACTTGACACCCGCTTCTCCCACCTGGGTGCCCAAAGCGGGAAGATTGCAGACACCGGGCCCGGTGAGCTGTCCGGCCAATTCGGACGCACCACCGGCAGGGGGCGTGTAATCAATCCACATATAATTACCGGTCAGATCGGCTGTATCGCCATTTTTGCCACCTTTGCCCGGGCCGAGCACACTGCTCAACCATGTGCCCACGGGTGTGCCGGGTGGGACATCGCTGCTGCAAACTCCCACCGGAATGGCGCAAGATGTGATCTGCGATGGCGAAAGCGTGGCCACCGCGCTGGCGGAAACGGTTTGATCGCCGATGCTAATGCCGGGCAGGATATTGAGCACTTGGATGAGCCAATTGGCGATACCCGCACGTCTAGCCTCGCAGCGGGCAAACCGTAGATTGGTCGCTCCCGATCCAGTGAAAGCAGGTTGATAGCCTCCTGTCAGCGATGAACTGAAAGTCACGCTGCTGATGACGACTTGTTCACCTTGGAATAACACATCGTGCAGCTCGCCGGTGGCAATGCCCGCTGCTTCGGCCAGTATGAGCTGATCGGTGTTGGCGCCGGCCAGTTCGCGAGCGGCCGCCAGCGCACAGGCATCGGCGCTGTTTTGCAGCTCGGTCTTGGCGACATAGAGCTTGCCCAGATCCAGTGCCAGACCGACAAAACCAATCAACACCGCCATCGAGGCCGCCACCAGGACAGCGACGGCGCCACGTTCTCTTCCAATATTCAGGTTGCCTTTCCGCCTTTTTCCTAAATCGGGAATATCTAAGTTGCGCATGAACAATCCTTCAAAAGACGATCGCTAATTTCAACATGACCGGATAATGATGGGCAGCTTACTGTTGTGCGCCGCCGCTTCCGCTCGATGTGCCCCCGGAGGTGCCCACGTTCAGTGCACCTTGGGCCGCAGCTGGACGCGTGATATAGGAATCTCGGTAATTGTCGAATATGGCATCGCCAGCCTGACCGTCCACGCCTCTAACAGGCGTGGTATTCAATGAAGCATCCGGATTGACGGTTTGCTGCGCCTTCGCCATGTCAACCGCATTGCCGAATCTGGAGTCCATCCGCTTGGGCGGATGTGTGACGCAAGCTGACAAAGCCACCAGCATGGCTGGCAAGAATATGGTTGTTCTGAAATACAATTTATTCATGTTTATGGGTCCTTATTTCATTTGGAATCCGGCAGGCTCATCGCTGCTCGCCGGGTCTGCCGGTTTTTCGATCATCCGTTGGGGAGCATCTTTGTTGTCCGATGGATCATCCCTGCGCTCCAATCGGCCTTGCAGCAGGAATTCTCCGCGCCCCGGGCGTATGAATGCATCCGTTGGGACACCATGATCGGGCTGCAAAGGTTGTACCAGACGCGGTGTGACGATAATCATCAACTCGGTTTTATCCATCTGGAAATCGCTGCTGCTGAACAGAGCACCCAGCACGGGCACTTCGCCGAGCATCGGGAAGCGTTTGATCTGTTCCTTGAAGTTGTCTTGCAACAATCCGCCGATGGCCAGCGATTGGCCATCGCGCAATTGAACGGTGGTTGAAATGCGGCGCGTCTTGAAAGTCGGCACCGCGACAATGGCGCCAAGACCCGTTGAAGCAACTTGCTGGAATGACACCAGTTCGGAAACTTCGGGGTTGACGCGCAGATTGATGCGGCCTTCTTCCAGTACAGTAGGCAGGAAAATCAAGCCGACACCAAACTGTTTGGATTGCAATCTGACCGTGCTGCCCACACCGGAAGAAACGGGAATCATGATTTCGCCCCCCACCAGAAAGCTGGCTTCCTGCCCGCTGATCGCAACGATATTGGGTTCGGCGAGAATTTTGATGACATTATCCTTTTTCTCGGCATCGATCAGGAAAGAACCGCCTTCGCTGGACGCGAACGGCAGGCCCGTGGCCACCGGATTTTTTCCGAGCAGCAAGGCTGCCGGACTACCGCCGATCACGCCGCCCAGGATCTGCGCCCAAGCGCTTCCTGATTTTCTCAAAGCACCCTGAAAATCAAATCCCAGTTTCTCGGCTTCGGTGCGGTTCACTTCGGCCACTTTCACTTCCAGCATCACTTGCTGATTGTCCCGGACTCCCAGCAAGTTGATGACTTTGTAATTGCCCAGACCCGAGCCTGCGCCTTTGGAATTTTCGTCGTGTTGCGAGCCTTGCCGCAATGTCTGCATGGCCTGCATTCCACCCATTCCACCGCCAGCCTGCGCTCCGGCGCCGGACTGATCGCCTTGGTTTCCGCCTTGGAGATTCATCATCATATTGAGGACCGATGTGCGCACAAAAGCTTCAGCTAGAGCAATCACCCGGTCGGCCTTCAAGGTGTTCGAAATCATGCCCGACACGATCAGCGAGTCGCCCGCCGCGGTAATTTGCACATCCTTTTCATCCGGCATAATCGCTTGCACTTGCTGCCTCAATGAAGTGACATCCATCAGGACAGCGACATCGATCACGGTGGATTTACCATCCTTGGTCCACAGCGTGATATTGGTCATACCCACAATCTTGCCTAAAACATAAACTTCCTGTGGATTGATTATCATGACATCGGCGACACTGGGACTGCCAACGGAAATGCGTTTAATGGCGTTGGGTAATTTCAGCAACGTCGATTTGCCCAATGTCACATCCAGTTTGGCTGCGCCCGTTTGCGACAAGAACGGCTCGGACAGTGCCCTTTGTTCTGTTTGCATTGCAACGGTTTTGACCGACGCTCCAGTCTGAGCTACTGCATACGGTTGCAGCCATGCCATGAGTGCGGCAAAACCAATGGATAAAAGGGAAGAGAAATGACTTTTAATGCGTATTTTTGGAAAGTTGCTGGTGAACAGTTGTTTCATTTGCCTCGTCCTTCTGACAATTGGGTTTCGGTTTTACTGGTTCCACGGATCACTGCAATCGCTTCGTAGCGCGGTTCTCTGGAGCGATAAACGGTTTTTTGTTCAGTGGATGCCGCCGGGACTGGCACAGGTTGCTTGAGCAGATCGTGAATACGCCGTCCATGCGTATCGATATGCTGGCCATCCACTTGATTGCGCAACGCCAGGGAAAGTGTGCCGATGTTTCGTGCAAGGTCGAGGATTTCGGCTTGTTCAGGAGATACTTCCAAAGTCACGGCTGTGACTACTTTAGGCTTGGTATCGTCACGCCCGACATCTTGTGCGATGGCAAGTACTAGAATCTGTTCCAGCACCAGTTTCGAAAAGGGTTTTTGGTTTTCATCCTTGGCGCTGACCAGAATATCGACAAGATTACCCGGCAATGCAAAACCGGCGACACCGATGACATCGTTGACTCGAACCGTTATGGCCCGCTTGCCTTCGGCAATCACACCCGACAAACCGCCCGAGGTGCCGATCGGCGCCAGTTTGGACTCCAGCACGGGTTCTCCGGTCACCAGATGCGTTTTAAGTACGCGGTTTTTCAGCAGCTCGACATCCTGAAACGAGCCAACGGGAACACTGCCGCGCGGCCAGTCTGTTTTCTTCAGCATCTCAGAAGTCAATCGGGTACCGGCATCGATGTCGCGCACCGCAACGTATACTGTCGAGGCATCAACGCGCGTTTGCTCATTGATCCATTTAGCCGCAACCACCACGGCCGCCGATCCCAGCAACAGTGAAACCAAAATCATCAAGAGTGCTCTGGTATTTTTCATTTTTACAATCCTAAGTTCCTATAATCTTTTGAATCGCGCCTGACACGACATAATCGATAACCTTGAATAATTAAAGGGTACCTCGAAGAACCTCCCTTACTGGTTTTTAGTAAAATCACTAATATCATGA
>CAYQZF010000017.1:0-21049 GCA_964421895.1 uncultured Nitrosomonas sp.
GCTTTCTGAATTCGCGCTTCCAACCGGCCGCGCCGATATAGCCCAGGCGGAAATCGCCGAAGGTAAAGCTGTCGCCCACGGATGCCTGGATGCCGGTATCGGGTGCGCGCTTTTTCCTGTCCACACTCCACACCCCGGACAAATCCTCACCGAATTTTTCAATCTGCCCCGGTGTAAATCCGTTGGGATTAAAAACAGATGCCGGCTTTATCGTACCGCCATCTTTGGTCGCAGCGGCAATTGAATCCGGCAAAGTGCGCGCGCCATCGTCGTAACCGGTAAAGTCAGCTCCGCCGCCTTTGTACGTCAAACCATCCTGAAATGTCGTATTGTCATTCACGCCGGTTTGCAGATTCAGATTGAAGAAAAAAGCATCGGGAATGCCTCGGGTACGCAATTCTATCGTACCGCCGGCAAATTCCGCCGGACGGTCGGGCGAATAGGTTTTCTGCACCATGACACTTTCCAGAATATTGGTCGGAAACAAATCCAGCGGCACCACGCGCCGGGTCGCGTCCGGGCTGGGAATCGCCGCGCCGTTAATCAAGGTCGAGGAAAAACGCTCGCCCAGTCCGCGGATGAATACGAATTGCCCTCCCACCAGCGTTAACCCGGAGGCGCGCCGCAAAGCGCTGGCGGCATCACTATCCCCTGCCCGGCTGAATTGCTCCGCACCCAAGACCGTCGCAACCGATGTGGCCGTTCTTTGTTCTTCGATCACCGATGCAACAGTTCCCGCAAGATGAGGTTCCAGCACCACATATTCGGCCAGCTCGACGCCCGCGGGCGTTAATTTAAAACTGACCGGCGTATCCTGGTCCTTTGCAATTTTCACGTCATCCAGTGTTTGACTGCTGTACGCATTGTGCAGCAGCGAAACACTGTAACTGCCAGCAGGAATCGTGACACTGATCCGGCCTTGCTCATCGGTGCGGAATCTTTCTTTCAGTCCGCTCAAAAATATTTGCACGTCTTTGACCGGTTTTTGTGTTTCCGCCGATAGCACTTGCACCGTAATCGTTCCCTCGCCTTGATCGCGCTTTGGCTCACCGGCAACGGACCCTGCCATCGTGCCCGTCACCGAGCTTTCAATGTTCAGCAGCGGTTTCTTTCTACCGGGGTAAAACGTGACCAGAACTTGCGCATTCTCCGCAGCACGCAACGGCAGATCGAAGGTAAATTCCTGATCTTTCGTTTTAACAGTGAGCTGATAAACACCAGGTGGCAGTTTTCCGGCCAAGGTTCCATTGGCATTGGTTTTCAGCGGCGCATCACTGCCCGGCCGCCAGGTATAAGTTGTCGGTGTCGCCTCAAAAATCAGGGCTGCACTGGATTTATCGTACGATTCGCTGCTGATAGATACTTCGGCATCCGCGACTGGCAAACCGTTCTGAAACAAATGAATCGAGAATTCGGCTTTCTCTTCGCTTCCCCAGGCGCAGGCATTGATCAAGGTAATCACGAGCAAGCAGCAAATCCGGATAATTTTTTTTTGTTTTATATTCATTTGGCGTAACAGGCCCCTACTCCACGCCCAAACCAATGCACGTGAAGATCAATTCTTAGTTAATCAAAAAGGAAAATGTCGCGGCGGGTGTTAAGGCGGCATGGACAAGACGGCAGCGGGAAACGGCTCCGGCGCCGCTTGCGATTGCATTACGTGCATTGCCATGGCTCGGTTTTGCACACTTCCATCAGACGGCGCAATTCGGTGCCTTTTCTGAACAGTTCGGCATTTTTCAGATGATCCAGATGCTTACTGGCATCGGCAAAACGGCGGCTGGAAAACAATGCATAGGCCAGTGCGTAGCGTACGTCCTGATCTTCCAGCAAACCGGTGCGGTACAGGCTGGATTCCATATTGGCTGCGCGCTCAAACTGCTTTAACGCCAGAAGTATGGATAACCGCTGTTTCAGTTTGACTTTCTGATCGCTAATGCTCTCGTTCAGCGTCAAGGCCTTGTGAAACCGCCCCGCACGGCGGTAGATTTCCGCCGCTTCCGCTTGCAGATTGGGATTCAGTAGCGCCGCTTGCTCCAGGATGAACGCCGCGGCATTCAGCTTGCCCTGATCCAGATAGGTATGCGCCAGCAATTTGGATACCATTTCATCCTGCGGAAATTGCAAACGTGCGATTTCCAGAATGTTGATCGCTTCCTGATATTCACGGCTTAAGCGCAGTGCATTGCCAAACGCCACATAATCGGCAGCGCTGGCGTTGGATCGGCGCAGATAATCCCGGCCCAATCTAACGGCTTCCTGATAAAGCCCCAGTTCAACGAAGTAAAAAACTTTACGCTTGAGAAAAAGCAGATCGTCTGGAAAGACTCGCTGACCGTCATTTAAAGCCTGGATAGCCGCTTCCGGATCTTTCAGATGCCAGTAGGATTCTGCTTTCAAGCTGATCAGACTTGCATCCCTATTGATCAGATCACCGGCCTTGCCGATGGCATTGACGGTATTGCGGTAATCCTTCAACCCGAAATACGCTTGCGCCAAATAAATGAAAATCGACTTGTCTCGCTGACCGTTCTTGATGGCTTGCTGCAAGCTATCCCGGGCGGCTTCGAGATCGTTCAAACCCAGATGAGCCAACCCCTGCAAGGTATAAAACCGCGCCAAATCGGTTTTTTTGTGACCGAGATCGACACTTTGCAAAGCCAGCAACGCACGGTCGTGATGACCATCCTTCAGCATCACCGCCGCCAGTTCGATAAAATCGGTGGGCTGTGCCTTATTTTCGGCTGCCTGAACGGCGTGTACGTAGCAACTCAGTGCGATGGCCGCATAAACAAGAAAATGAAATGCCCAGTTCGATCGATTGTTCATATCGGACATCAAGACAAATCGAAACGGATTTTCTGTTTGGCCCACACGCGCACATTGTCGCCTTTATATTTGGCTGGCTCGAAATGCCAGGCGCGGATGCCCTGCAAAGCCGCCGCATCGAATATGCCAGAAGGGCTGGATTCCAGCACTTGCACCTGATTGACCGAGCCGTCGGTTTCCACCAGCACCGACAGCAACACATAGCCTTTGATACCGTTCTTTTTCGCTGCTGGCGGATACTTAAACGATCCGCGTGCAACCGGTTTCGGCGGCACATCGACCAGGTCGGCGGTCATCACCGCATGATCGGTTTTGCCGAGCAAACCGTCGCCGATTTCCCGCGAACCGCCATCCAACCCGAGTGATCCCAAGTCGATGCCGGACAATGCCGTATCGAGCCCTTTAAAAGGCGCTGGTGCCTGCGGCCGCGAAACCTGCTTTTTTGGTTCCACTTTCTTAATTTCTTTTTTCGGTTCCTGCTTAATTTCGCGCGTCATGGCGATTTCGGTCACTTCCTGCGGCGGCGTGCGCTCGATTTTTCCCATGTAGTGATTCATGATCACAATCAACGCGAACACCATCATCACACCGAATAGCATCGATACCGCACCGGCCACATGCCGGTTCATTGTCGTCGTACTCATAGTCATTACCCCGCTTCTTTTTTCGTTGCTACACCCACGCTCTCGGCTCCCGCCAAGCGCGCCTGATCCACGACTTCCACCAGACGCCCTGCCGCGACGCCTTCATCGGTCACAACCAGCACGATCTTGTTGGAAGCCGCGCTCAATAAATCCCGTAACTTGCTCTGAATCAACCACAATCGCACCGGTTCGCCGTCGAGATAGGTATCGCCGCTGCGGTCGATGAATAGCCGGATCGCCTTGCTCGATGCCGCTACCGCGCTATTCGCCTTGGGCCGCTCCAGATCCAGTTTCATGTCCTTGACAAAGGTCGTGGTCACCATGAAAAAGATCAGCAGGATAAACACGATGTCGATCAATGGCGCCATGTCGATGGCGGTTTCGGCTTCGGCCGGTTCGTTATTTCTCATCATGATTAGCTCTGAATAGAAGTTTGCGGATGACTCTGATGGCACAGTAAATCCTTGACCTGCGCCAGATCGAGTTCGATCTGTTGTTGTTTGCGTTTGAGGATACTGTGCGCCAGCAATCCCGGAATCGCCACGGTCAATCCCATTTGCGTGGTGAACAGGGCTTGTGAGATACCACCAGCGATACCGCCGGATTGCGAGTGCAAGGTCATGGTCGCCAGCGAATCGAAAGTTTCGATCATGCCGATCACCGTACCCAGCAAGCCGAGTAGCGGTGCGATGAGAATAACGACGCGCACCAGCACGGCAAACTTGGTAATTTCCCGTTCGTATTGATAAAAAATCGCATCGAGATGACGGCGCAGATTCTTGACACCTTTTCTCTGCAACTGCACGCCTTGTTGAATCGCGCGAGCCACGATGTTCGCTGCGGGACGGTCGTTGTCCTGCTGGTAATACTTCAACAAATCGCGCACGCCCATGCGCTTCGGTTCCTTCATCACCCAGAAACGGTAACCGAGGCCATACCACAGCAATAACGTACATAGCACCAGCGGTGGCATGACGATGCCGCCCGCGGCGAACATCTCTTTAATGATGATCCAGAGTTCGGTGGTGTTCATCTCAGGCATTACCCAAGGCCAGTGTCGGTTCACCGGTATCGGCCGCGCTTAGTCCGCCGGCATCGACGCCACCGCCCAAAAAGACGTTGACAATCCGCAACGCGGCATACTCCATGTCGCGTTTGATATCCCGGGCCCAGGCCGACAGCAGCGAACCCAGTAGCAGCGCCGGAATGGCAACGATCAATCCCAATTCGGTCGTCACCAGCGCAATCGAGATCCCTTCCGACAGCAGCTTGGGATCGCCAGTACCGAATTCGGTGATCATATCGAAAGTTTCGATCATCCCCGTCACCGTACCCAGCAGTCCGAGCAGCGGCGCTACCGAAGCGATCACCAGAATCGCCGGACCAAACCGGTCGAGCGGTCCCGATTCCTGCAAAATCGCTTCATACACGATGCCTTCCATGTGATCGCGATCGTCTTTTAAATGGCGCAAGGTGTAGTGCAACACCCGCCCGATTGCGGTGGTATGGTCTTCGCAACTTTTCTTGGCGACTTCAAGATCGCTGGCAGCCAATTGTTGAATGATCTGACCGGTTAAATACCCGGTGCCGGAGCTATTGGCACGCAACAGATAGGCGCGGATCAGCACCAGCACAGCGGCAAAACCACCCAGTATCACGATCACCCAGCCGATCGGTCCACCCGAATCGATAATGCCGAGCACGGTTTTTTCCGGCGCTTCGTCGATGGCGGCAGAGCGCGATTCGAATAAATACAATTGCAGCATGTCCGGTTGCTCATTTTTGCTCAGCGCCATGGCATTTTCCGCACCGGCGTTTTTCCACACTTTGAAATCGCCGCCGCCTGCGGGTACCAGGCTGCCGCCACCCTCCGTGCTGACACCGAACGCTGCGATATTACCCAGATGAATCAGCGATCCTTCCGCTTGCTTACCGTTCGCGAGGAAGAAATACCCCGGCTTGGTTTGAATGCCGCCGAGTTTTTGCAGCAGTGACAGCGCTTGCGTGAACAAAAACCCGACCTTCTCCGGATCGTTGCCTTTGGCGTCTTTTATCGCCGCCGGCATTTCGATGCCGTGATTCTTCAGCATCATTTCCGCTTGCAGGTACATCGTTTCCAGCGCATCGTGCCGTTCGGAAACCGATGCTTCCTTACGTTCCGATTCGGCGAGTTGCGCATTGAGCTGATCGATTTTGGCCGAACGTTCGATCGTGCTGCGCTCCAATGCGTTGATCTTGGCGCTCAATGACTGCTCTTCCCGCTGCGCGCTCGCCTGGTAATTTTTCAAGCGTTCGCTCAATTCGCGCTTTTGCGCTTCCAAGAAAGCGTATTCACGCTTGTAAGCGGTTTCGAGGTTGACGGCCTCCTGTTTCGCCGTGGGTTGTTTCTTGCCGGTTGCGGATCCGGACTTTCCTTCCGGTGCAGATACCGTAACGTTTTCGCCCGCAGCCGTGTCTTGGGGCTTCTGCGCGTAACTCGGATTGACCCAGGTCATCAACAGCAATGGCAAAGCAAATCGCAATGTTTTCATTTTCTTAACGGATTGGGTAACTCAAAATAGCCTTGACGGATTTGTTTTTTCAGCGAGTCGAACAGCATATGGATGCGTTCCCGGCCGGTGCTGTCGCTCACCGCTTCAAAAACCCAGCCACCGTCGGCGGATCGTCTTGCCATACCGCTCTGGTTATTCTTGGTTTGGAAGAACATGAAGACCGTGCCGAGCTTGGCGATGTCGGCTAGTACTTTCTCGCCGTTCAGCGGGATCGTTTGCTGGTAAATCCCATTTTCCTTACTTAACCGAACTTCATCCTCGATCAGCGACCAAGCTTGATTGACGGCTTTGCTAGGATCGATTTGCTGATGCATCAGATTGTTTTCCAAATCGCTGGTCGCTTTGACGCGATCGTCGACTTTAAAAGGAAAACCGCTTTGAATATGCCGTTTGTACTCGACCAAAGCCTTCTGCAACACCGGTTTTAAATGCTCGCCGGATTGCTCGGCCTGCTTAGCGGTAATACCCGATTTCTCAATGGAATGCTGCAATTTCTCGATGCTAAGTTTCTGGCGGCGTTCTTCGACGCTCAAATCCGCCAGTTGCGAATTGAGCGCCGCCATTTTGCTGCCGTGCTTTTCCTTTTCGATATCCAACTGCGACTGCAAAGTCTCGACCTCACCGCGGATCTTAGCCAGCGATTTGGCCAGATTTTCAACACTGCTCGCCGTCACCGGTAACGCTGTCACCAACAGCAACGAACCGCTCAGCGCCATGATTTGTTTTGATAACTGAATACGCATACATCCCTCATTAAAGATGCCGTGCATATTACAAGCCGAATATTTCACTCTCATGACAATTCGATGTCATTTCATGAAGCGCTTGCAAGGGTGGAATGGATTCGTGACAGGCTGAAAATATATGCCTAAGAACGCTGAGGATTATGATTTATAGAATGGATATTCCAAACGTAGCGGAATATCCGTTCTGTCATGAAACTTTTATATTGCACCGCTAGGATGGCGATCTCAACAATATAACCAAGGAGGAACCTGATGATCGATCAAACAACTACTAAAGATAAAAACGTATTCTTATTGACCGATAGCAATTGGCATGCACGCATGATTCAGTTTATCGTAGGTGTATTGATGCTGGCGCTGTATGTGTGGATTGCCGCGGGCGTACTGAGCTTACTGTTCAATCTGCCGGAGATTCTCAAGAACGGCTGGGCGCAAATCGCCGAGCACATCATCGTCGACATCGTGCTGATCCTGGCGATCCTCGAACTGATCCGCATCTTGCAATCCTACCTATCGGTCGGGCGCGTCAAGGTCACGTTCATTCTGGATGTGGCGCTGGTGGTGCTGATCGGCGAACTGATCGGTCTGTGGTACAAAGACTATACGGCGGCCGAAGTCGGCCTGCACATCGCCGCCATCACGATGCTGACCTTGCTGCGGATTGTGTCGATCCGGTTTTCGCCGAATGTGGTTGATTAGTTGGGATTAGAAACTGGCTAGATTCACCAGTTGAGCGTAACTGACCTGGTCAATGCATTGAGAATGGCTATCTGGCTGCGCCGGCTACAAGGAGAATTGATTATACATTCAGATCGCAGATCACCTTGACTACCTTGATCGCTGCGATGAATCACTTCGCCCGGTCTACGGGTGATTAACGCCATGTTTAACGCATTGATCACCGGGCTTGCTGTAATGGTTTCACCAAATCCGGTGCAGGGCGGCGGTCACGTTTATTCCGATGAATCGTGATCACAAAGCCTCGCCTGTGGCTCACCCCTTTAATTCCAGCTTCACGCATCAACCTGCCTGCGCGCTTGTGATTGACCCGGACTCCACGATCGACTAATTCAACGATAATGCGGGGACGGCCATACGTACAATCGCTTGTACGGTAAATAATCATGATCGGTTCGATCAACCGGCACAGTTGGCAATAACCCGCTGGCTGGGCGTGCGTTTAGTCCAAAAGTGGTACGCCTGCTGCTCGGCACCAGGTTTGTATCGACGTGTTGTGGCAACCAAATTCCTTGGATAATTGTTTGGGGCATTTGCCGAATGCTACCAATTCCTTCATCTGTTGGCGAAACTCAGGTGGATAAGCAGGCTTATAGTTTTGTGTCATATTTCTTCTCCTTCAAACTGAACATAATCTGTCCATTCAAAGAGGGCAACTTCAACTCCAAACCCCCATGAGAGTTTGAACAATGCCACTCTTTATGAAATACTCAACGCTTATTTCGATTAACCTCTCTGAAAATAGCACTGAGAGCTCTTACACATAAAGAATTCTGCAAGAGAACGCCCCCGGAACGCGGCGATATTCTGATATCCAAAGCCGGCGCCTTGGGTATCGTACGTTTAATTGAGACTGATCGTATTTTTAGTATTTTTGTCTTAATTGCGTTAATCAAATTACATGATAAGAGGATATACAGTTATATACGTTTTGCGATGGAATCCCCTGTACTTCAAAAGCAAATGGTAGGGGTTTGGAACCGGACTCCAGCATATTCATTTGCGCGACCTTCGCCGAGATTTCGTTCGGTACCGCCGCTCTCAGAACAAACCGCAATCGTCCGTCGCGTCGAGGAACCGTTCATCTACGCCGACCACATCGAAACCCGCTACCACGCCGCCCGCGCCCGTGTCGACAAGCTGACGCTCGCGATTCTCGCCAAAGCCTTCCGCGGCAAGCGGGTGCCGCAAGACCCCAACGACGAACCCGCCAGCGTATTGCTCGAGCGTATTCGGGCATCTCACGTGGAACGTGAAGCCGCGCAGAAAATGAAGCGCAATCCTAATAAGAAAATCAGTGCAACTGGCAGAAATTGAAGGAATCCGATGCGGAATTCGGTGCATTTCCTCAGGGCGCACACGCCAATGCGGCGGTGTTGGTGCAAATACGCCAACGGATTCCGCACTTGTTCCAAGTAAACATTTGCCCAGTGAATGGAACCCTTCCCCGGCTCCTAGTCTCAATACATTTAAGATGAACAGCGGCAACAGGCTTTCTGCAGCGGCGGAAAGCAATCTGCCTTAACTCTCAATTGCTCACAATTTTTCGCAATATCCGGGTTTGTATGATCGTGCTGCTGGTATTAGCCGGTATCTTTCCACCCACTGCGGCGGCGCTGGAATTATCGGGTCCGTCCGGTAAGCAACCGGTCATCACGTTGTCAGCACCAGAACCGGTCAAAGAAATGCTGGAGAAATATATCCAGTTACCAACGGAGCCTTTTGCCAGCGACTACGATGAGCTGTTTTTTCTGCATCGTGTGCAAAAGGAAATTCACGATATCTTGGCAACCGAGGGCTACTTCAGCCCCGTCATTACCGTTGCGCGGCAACCGCAAACCCCGGACAGAATTATTGAAATCAAAATTCAACCCGGTGAGTTGACACGCGCCGGTTCGGTAACGATTGAGTTTACCGGCGGCATCGCCAATGGCGATGAAAAACACCGCGAGCGCATCGAGCAGTTGCGGGCAGCATGGCCGTTAACGGCCGGACAGCCATTCCGATCCGCCGATTGGGAGCAAGCAAAATCGGCGCTGATAGACAATCTCACAGGAGAAGCATTCGCCGCTGCCGCAATCACCAACAGTCAAGCCAGCGTCGATCCGGACAAGGCGCGCGCAGATCTGGTGGTTACCGTCGATTCCGGACCGGTGTTTTATTTCGGCGACATCCGTATCAGCGGTCTGCAACGCTACGAAACCCCGCTGGTGACACGGCTCGCGCCGTTCAAAACGGGCGATGTGTACCGTCGCGATTTGCTGCATCAATATCAAATTGCGCTGCAAAAAGCGCCGCAATTCGGCACAGTGACGGTCAGCATCGCACAGGATACCGCGCAGCACCTTGCAGCACCGGTTCAGGTTGCACTAACGGAAGCGCAGGCGCAGCGTTTTGCCTTCGGCGCCGGTTACAGTTCCAACAATGGCCCGCGCGGTGAAATCAATTACCGCAATCATAATTTTCTCGACCGCGCCTGGAATCTGACCAGTTTGCTGCGGCTGGAGCAAAAGCGGCAAACGTTTCTGGCCGGGATCGACACCCTGCCCGATCAGAACAATATCAACCATTCGCTCAGCGCCAGCCTGCAGATGACGGATATCGCAGGTCTGAAAACCGATGTGCAAAAAGCCGGTATAACGCGCAATTACCGCACGCCGGCGACGTTCATGCAGCTCGGTTTGAATTGGCAGCGCGAGCATAAAAAACCCGATGGCGCGAACGATCAAATCAATCAGGCACTGGTATTGGATTGGCGCTGGCGGCGGCTGGTCGTGGACGATCCCGTCAATGTCCGGCGCGGCGATATCACTGAAGTGCGCATCGGCGGCGGCATCAAGCAATTGCTATCGGATCAGGATTTTATCCGCACATATGTCAGCCATCAGAGCTGGTGGCCGGTGGGAACGCGCGATACATTTTTCCTGCGGGCTGAGGCCGGTTACACATTGGCTTCATCGCGCTTCGGCATTCCGCAAGAATATCTGTTCCGCGCTGGTGGTATTCAGTCGCTGCGCGGTTATAATTTTAAAAGCATCGGCGTGCACGAAGGCAGCGCCGTGGTCGGCGGCCGGGTAATGGCGACCGGCACCGCCGAGTATACGCATTGGCTGACGCAACAATGGGGGGCGGCGGCGTTTGCCGATATCGGCAGCGCGGCCGATCGCTGGCAAGACATGCGCATGTTTCTCGGTTATGGCGCGGGAATACGCTGGCGCAGCCCGGCAGGCCCGCTGGCGCTCGATCTGGCGCGCGCCCACGAAACCGGTACGCTGCGTGTGCATTTTTCCATGGCTGTGGCCTTTTGATACGATAATAACCGCTCATGAACGATCAGCAGACCGAAAATCCGCCAGCCAGCAAACACACACGGCAATACCGCACGCTGAGCGGCAGTTTGTTGCTTTCATTGATATTTGCAGTAATTGCCGGTTATTGGCTGCTGCATAGCCAATCCGGTTTGCACTGGATTGCCGCCGCCGTGAATCGCTGGGACGGCGATACGATTCAACTGACCGGCGTGCATGGCACGCTGCAAGATCTGCATATTGAAAACATCCGGTTCAAGAATGATGAGCTGGAGCTCACGCTGCGCGATCTCCATCTCGATTGGAATCCCGCGCAATTGTTGCAGCGGCGGATCAGCATCAACCGGCTGGCGCTGGCGGCAATCCATATCGAGCAGCAGGCGGCTGAGACCGAATCCCCGCCGCGCGCGCCGCCGGAAAGTTTGCAATTGCCCTTCGGATTGACGGTTACAGCCCTAACCATCGATTCGATCCACTCCAATTCAGCATCGCAAGAAAATGCCGCGCCGCCGATATCCGGCCTGACGTTGGCATTGGATAGCGATGGCCGACATCACCGGCTGACGCGGCTGGATTTTACGACACCTTGGGCGACTATCCGGTCGCAAGCGGAGCTCGCCGGTGACGCACCGTTTGCATTATCCGCTCAGGTCAGCATAGCGGCTGCCGGTTCCTGGGGAGACATCGAAGCATCGGCTACCGGTGATCTGCAGCAACTCACGATTCAAGCCGCCAGCAAACCGCCTGCGGCTAACATGGCATTGCAAGCGCAGTTGCAGCCGTTTGCCGCCAATCCGGTCATTCTTTTAAACACTACCGTAGCGCAGTGGAATCCGGCCGATTTTGCGGCCAACGCGCCGCAGGCCAAGCTGTCGTTGTCGGCGCAGCTGGCACAAAACGAGGCCGGGCAGTTGGCGGGCAGCATCAACATCGAAAATCACACCGCCGCGCCGCTCGATCAAAACGGTATTCCGGCTTCCACTATTCACACAGATGCTTTAATCACGGCGGAATTGCTGTCGCTGCCGGATCTTCATGTGCAATTGGGTAAAAATGGCGTCGTGCGCGGCAAATTGGTTTGGGATAGGAATCAGCACGTCCTCACCGCGAGCCTGGCAGCCGACCGGCTGGATCCGCGGCAAATCGACAGTCGCCTGCAAACCGCGGCGATCTCTGGGAACATCGAACTTTCCGGCAATGCGGAAACGCAGTCCGCGCGCATCGATCTGCGCGACCGGTCGTTGCGATTGACCGCTGATATTGCGCGTAACGGCGATCAACTCGCGCTTGAGCGATTCAATTTGCAGCGCAACCAATCGCGACTGACCGGGCAAGGCCGGTTGCGGCTGATTGAAGAGCAATCGTTTGAGTTGTCGGGACAATTGATCCGCTTCAATAGTGCGGATTTCATTCAAACCGTCGATTCCGATCTGAACGCCACGCTACAATTGTCCGGTCATCTGACACCAGAAATAACCGGTACTTTAAAGTATGCGATCCAGAAAAGCCGATTGGCGAAATCTCCAGTCAGCGGTTCGGGCGAAATCGCTATTACCGGTTTCACACATATCAGCGGCAAAGCCGAATTGCTGGCAGGGTCGAACCGGTTACTCGCGCATGGCCGTATGGATGGCTCGCAACACGATGTGCAACTGACCGTAAATGCACCGGCGCTGGCGCAATTGGGACTAGGGTTATCAGGTGATCTGCACACCCAGATTACGTTTCGCGGCAACGCCGATGCACCGCACCTGGATTGGAAACTCACCAGTCGGCAACTGAATTTGCCGGACAAACAACAGCTCTCCGGCTTATCGGCCAGCGCGCAATGGCACAAAGATGCTATTGCGTTGAATATCGCGGCCGATACTTTTCAAGCGCATGAACAAGCAACGATCAAACAATTCACCGCCATCCTAGACGGCAAAACTGACCATCATCACCTGACGATTAAAGCCGACTTCAACCGGGATATCGCCTTCCGGCTGACAGCTAACGGTGGATTGAGCCGCGTAAAATCAGGGCAACCACTGCGCTGGCAGGGACAGTTGACCGAATTGTCCACCACCGGCGGCATGCCGGTACGCCTGCTGGCGCCAGCGCCGTTAGCCGTCAGCGCCGCTTCGGTGTCATTGGAACGCACCGGATTGTCGATTTCCAGCGGATCGGTTCGCATTGAGCAATTACACTGGGCGCCGCAGAGTTGGAAAACTCGCGGTGACTTCTCCGGCATCACGCTGCTGCCCGGCACACTGGAGCGCGCGCAAGGTATTCCGTTGCAATTGGGCGGGCGCTGGCATTTCGATTCCGCCGCGCACCTGACCGGTGAATTGCGCATCCATCGCGAACGCGGCGACTGGTATTTACCCGGTGACCTGCCGCAACCGCTGGGATTGCAACAACTACAGCTGCAAGCAACCGCCGCACAAGGAAAATTGTCCGGACAACTCGAGTTTGTCAGCCAAATGTTCGGCACAGCAACGGCAGCTGTAACGCTGCCGTTGCAGCAAACGCAATCGCACTGGTCCATCGCGCGCGAATCTCCGCTGCGTGGCAGTATTCGCGCCGCCCTCACCAGTCTGAAGCCACTCAACCCCCTGCTTGGCAACAATGTGCACAGCGACGGCGAGCTGCAGATTGAAGCTGGTATTCATGGCACACTGCAGCAACCCGATATCAGCGGCAAGGTGTCCGGCAGCGGCTTGAGCCTGGTTCTGCTAGAGCAAGGAATACACTTGCAGCAAGGCACGCTGGATGCGCATTTTCAGCAAGCGGATTTGCATATCGACCGGCTGCATTTCACCAGCCCGCATGCACCGCCGCCGGATAAGCGCTTGTTCCGCGATCTTGCATTGAAAGGCGAAGCCGGTTCGCTGACCATCACCGGCAAGGCTGGATTGACCGGTAACCCGAGTCAGCTTGATTTCACCATCGACCAATTGCCGCTCGCGCACAAGACCGATTACTGGATCGTCGCTTCCGGAACCGGCACAACCCGCTGGCAGAAAGACCGTCTCAGCATCACCGGTGATTTACGCACCGATGCCGGATTGATCATGCAACCGCCGGAAGGCCGTCCAGGGTTGCCGGACGATGTCGTTCTAGTGAACGACCCGGCATCACAACGTTCGCGGAAGCAACCGTTGCATCTGGATATGGCGCTTGATCTGGGCGAGAAATTCTATATTCGCGCGTCCGGCCTGGAAGGCCGTCTGACCGGGCAACTGCAAATGCACAACGACAATAATCAGCAACTCAAACTGACCGGCGCCATTGCCGCGCAAGATGCTGCATTCAAAGCGTATGGGCAGAACTTGACGGTCAAGCGCGGCATCGTCAGTTTTCAAGGCCCGCTCGACGATCCCAACCTGAATGTGCTGGCTGTGCGGGAAGGCCTAGCAGTCGAGGCCGGCGTCGAGATTGCCGGGTCGGTACGCCACCCACGCGTGAAGCTGGTATCGACGCCGGATGTTCCCGACACGGAAAAATTATCTTGGATCGTACTGGGCAGAAAGCCCGACACCAGCGGGTTGGATACCTCGGTGTTACTGTCAGCCGCCGGATCGATACTCGGCGGTCAATCCGGCAGCGGCATTACCGAGCGAATCACGCAAGCGCTCGGTGTCGACGAAATCACGTTCAAGCAAGCCGGTGTTGGCAGTTCATTGAGCGGGCAAATCGGCGTGATCGGCAAGCGCATTTCGTCGCGCGCCTACTTGAGCTACGAACGCAGCCTGACCGCCACGACCATGGGTATTACCAAGCTGACCTACAATCTAACACCTAAAATTACTGTCGTTACTCAAGCCGGAGAGGATAGCGCAGTCGATCTGTTTTATACGATTCAGTTTGACTGAGTGCGCTCAATAGGCCGGTGATCTGAAAATGCCCGTCTCTCGGGTGTTAATTTGAATCATATTTCGATTCAATCGAGAAATACCGGTATTATCTTGTGAGATAATCGCGTTTTTTGAAAACTAAAAAATGTTTAGCGCTCCATATTACTTTTATCGCTTAACGGCTTAGAGTCTGTTTTATGGCTTAACGTGAATTTTTCAAACTTGATAAACGATTTATATCTTCATTCGCAGATGACATATTCAACAAAGCTATCATTCTCTATAACAAGCTGCATACTTCTTTTTACTATCATTCATTCCAGCACGCCTCAAGCCAGTAACTTGGATACTGCTAATACTTTTAAGCCAACAGATTTAAGAAATTTTTTTAGAGACAAACGAATAGAATTGGGCGGCTGGATTCATGGCGGAGCAACTTTCAATCCGAGTCAAAACGGTGGCTTCAACGGTCCGGTCGCTTTTGCCGACCAGGCCAATCGCTTCCAATTGAATCAATTTAATTTATTCATAAAACGCCCGGTGATCTCTGAAACCAATCGATGGGATATTGGCGGACGAGTTGATTTTATGTTTGGAACAGATGCCGTTTATACCCAAGCCTTCGGCGTGCCAACTTTTGATGTCAATACTGGTGAACCATTACAAAGAAACACTTGGGATTTGCATTTGTGCTGCGCTTCCACCAAAACTTATGGAATTGCCCTGCCGCAAGCTTTTCTCGAAATGCATGTGCCTATTGGCCAAAACGGCCTTAATTTAAAAATTGGACATTTTTACTCACCCACTGGCTTTGAAACAGTTCCCGCACCGGATAATTTTTTCTATACACGCGCATATTCTTTCAATGCAGGCGAGCCCTTTACGCATACGGGCATACAAACCACTTATATCATTAATAATAATTGGACTATTACTGGGAGTGCCGTCACCGGAAGCGCCACCGGCGGATGGGATGGCGGATGGAACAAACAGTTAGGCAATTGGAGCGGCATTGCCGGTATCACATGGACGAGCGACAATGAGGCAACCTCACTCAATCTTACCGGAACCTATGGAGAAACGTCCTCGCACAGCAGCACGTCTTGGGCAATGTACAATACTGTATTACAGCACAAAATTAATCCCAAGACATTGTTGGTTCTACACCATGTTCACGGGTTTGCGAATGGCATTCTACTGAATAATTTAAAGTACACCAATGAAGTAAAGGATGTTCAGTGGATGGGTGTTGTTACCCATTTGTATTATGATTTAACCGAAAATATATCAATTGGTGCGCGTGGAGAATGGTTTCGCGACAGAGATGGTTTCCGTAATCCATCGCCTTTCCGCATTGCTGCGGCCACCAATCTGGTGAATGGCGCTCTGGTTAGCTACGCCGGCGACGTCAACAGCGTGACCATCACACCAGCGGATTACTATTCCGCAACATTCGGTATCAACTGGAAGGTAGCCAAAACCTTAAATGTTCACTGGGATTCCATAAAAAAGCTGAATATCCGTCCTAATATTCGTTATGACCGAGTGGATGCTTATCGTGCAGCTGCTTACAGACCGTTTGCGGGCAATAAAGACCAGATTTTATTTTCGCTGGATTTTATGCTGCCTTTTTAAGATTAAGACTTACTACAAGAGATTTGGGATTTGTTAGGAGGGGTTAAAGACCAACCACCGAATGATATCGGTGGTTGTTCGTTACTTTATCAAAGACCTTTATTGCCAGAATACTCTGAGTATCCCGAGATCTCCGATGTAAAGTCACGATCTTGATTTGTTTCTACTTTCTTAGTTTGATTACCTTTTTGCCCTATCTGCTCCATCGCCATTTTTCTATGGAAGTCGGCAAATATCAGGCTTTCTCGTACAGCTTTCTCGTATGCTCGAACATTTGCTGCAGCATGCGATTGAGCGTCCAGACCTTGTCTGCCAAAGTAATAAGGATGTGCTTCATATTCCTGAAGTATTTTTTTATTCTCTTGCAACCTTAATTTTGCATCTTTGGCAACGCCTTCGTAGTATTTCACTAAAGCGCTATGATCGTTACTTGAAATTCCAGTGGGTTTAGCCACTGATGAACCCATTTGTGCGCAAGATGCTAACACAGTGATGGCTAATAGTAAGGAAGATAATTTGAGCACTTTTTTGATCGGTACTCTCCAGTCATAAATAAATGTAGTCATTTTCATTCCTCCAAAATGCGTTCAGTATAGGTTGGGAAAGCCTTCGTATAAGTCGGGAAAATCATTTCAATTGATTTCATCTTACCCCCTCTCCTCGCTCGCATATTGAGCGAAAAAAACTTCGCGATTACATTCATATTAATTTCTCCTATTACCAGATTAAGCGTTTATAAAGATAAACATTGTTATTTGTTAATAAAAATCATCATCTACATTTAATGAAATTATTAACCCTTTCTCACTTAAGGTTAAGAAATATAAGACTTTTCTCAACCAGACTTCAGTCTACCACAAACAAAATTTAATTCCAATAATAAATCCGACTTTTTTACTCAGGAATAGTTCAGTGTGATAATTAATACACTATCAATTTTTTTCAGAGTGATTCAATCGCAATGAAAATTGGCACATATTTGTCATCCGCTGATGCAACTAATGCACGGTGATATGGCCGAGATAAAACTATTCAAAGCTACTAACACGATCGAAAAGTCTCGAGAAAAAGAAATAGCTGAAGAAGAAATAAACAGCTCTCAGTTTACTGAAACTAGAAAAGACTCATCGGAGCATCGGCACAGCAGGCACAGCAATTAAATAAATTTTGATGATCCTGATCCAATAATATTATCAGAGCTAACTACACCTTCTCATTTAGCCCTAATCGCTCCATCCGGTAACGCAATGAACGTACGGTAATCCCCAATGTTTTTGCCGCTTTGGTGCGATTGTACCGGCTTTCATTCAACGCCTTGACGATGGAATCCTTTTCCAGCTGATCGAGATAGTCCTGCAACGGTAGACTCGACTCCAAGTCGATAGGAGACATGGTAAACGATGTTTCCTGAATCACTCTCGCCTTATGGGTTAGCTGCAATTCGTCTTTGCCGATCTCGCTGTCAAAACAAAGCGCCAATGTGCGTTCCAGTATGTTCTCGAGCTCGCGCACGTTCCCGGGATAATCATAGTCCATCAGCATTGCCAACGCGTCATTTTTCAGACTGCACGCAGGCCGCCTTGCTTCATGGCATAGTTTCGCAAGAACGGCTTGGGCAATTAACGGAATATCTTCGCGCATTTCACGCAATGACGGCATATTGAGTTCGATTACATTGAGGCGGTAATACAAATCCTGCCTGAATTGTCCAGCTTCAACGCACTGGCTAAGCTTTTTATGCGTTGCACTGATAATACGCACATCGATATTTTTCTCTTGAGTTTCACCGATTCTTCTGACTTGTTTTTCCTGAATCACTCGCAACAATTTTACTTGCATCGTCAGCGGCAAATCAGCAACCTCATCCAGAAACAATGTTCCTCCATGGGCAGTCAGAAAAAAGCCATCATGATCTTTATCAGCGCCGGTGAAAGCGCCTTTTTTATAACCGAAAAACTCGCTTTCCATCAAATTCTCGGGAATAGCGCCGCAGTTTACGGCAACAAAAGGTTGCTTGTGGCGCGCACTTCTCTCATGAATCATTCTCGCCGCAAGCTCCTTACCACTGCCGGATTCACCGCTAATATAAACCGGCGCCTGACTGCGCGAAAGTTTATCGATGGTTGCGCGCAATTGTCGCATCGGCTCAGATTCACCCAATAGCACACGTTGTTGCTGCACTTGCGATGCTGATTCGGAAGGTATCGGCGGTAAGCTTAAAGCAGATTTAACCAGATACCGCAATTGTTTTAACGAAACCGGCTTGGGCAAGTAATCAAAAGCCCCGGCTTTGAGCGCAGCCACGGCATTTTCTGCCGTACCATGCGCCGTAATGACAGCTACTGGCAAATCAGCGCAGTGGTGCGCGATATATTTAACCAGATCAAGCCCTTCCCCATCCGGCAACCGCATATCGGTAAGACATAATTGAAACTGCCGGGATTGCAATAGCTGTTTGGCGTCACGAACACGCTTTGCGCTGGAAACATCCATCCCCATCCGGGCGATCGTTAATTCAAGCAGTTCAATAATATCGGGCTCGTCATCCACAATCAGAATATGTGGAGAAGCAATTTTTCGATCGGGATTGGCAATCTGCTCGCTATCTATAGACATGGCTGAACACTTTTGCAAACGATCTGGAAATGCCCACTACCAGTATTTTCGATATAATCCAGTGAAGCTTGGTTGGTTTCACACAACTCCCGTGCAATGTATAAACCTAAGCCGGTACCACCGGTGGCCTTAGTAAAGAATGGTTCAAAAATCTGCTTTACCTGTTGCGGATCAACACCCTCTCCATCATCCACGATATCCAAATAGACATTATTTTCACTAGCCGACCCAGATAGTTCGATATGTATGCTGCCGTTTTTCTGACGGCAATGCCGCCATGCATTGCGGCATAAATTCCAGAGTATCTGGTGCAAATGATCGCGATCAAAACTAATCAAATGATTGTTGGTGCTTTTTAGCACAAATGTACCCCCATTAATTTTCTCCGTATGACAGAATTCCTCAAGAAATTTTTGTATGAATTCATGAATATCGAACAGGTCCGGTTTCGAAATATTGCGCCGGTTGAGTTGCAGAACATCCTGAACGATCTTGTTTAAGCGCCGCGTATTGTCACAAATGATGCGTACCAATCGCGTATCCGTGTGATTTTCAATTTGCTCCTCTTCCAACAGTTCAGCTGCGTGATTGATCGCAGACAACGGATTACGGATTTCATGTGCGATATTGGCGGTTAACCGCCCTAGGGCTGCAAGCTTTAATTGTTGCAATTGCGCTTGTATACGCCCCATATCCTCGAGAAAAATCACCACACCATTACGAGAATTTTCCTCTATCGGAAGAAAGCGTGTTCGAACCAGAGCATTACAATGCGTCAGACGCAGCAAATCGAAATTAATGCTGCTATTGCCCTGCCACGAAGTAAGCCGGGCAGCCAATTCTGGCATGCAGGCTGATAGCTTGAGCAGTGGCGTTTTTTCCATAAATGGATTTAAATCGAGTAATCGCTCTGCATAGCTATTGCGCTGCCGGATATAGCCATATTTATCCACCACCAGAACACCTTCTTGTAAATCCTGGATGACCAGTTGATTGACCTGTGCCATATTGGCCAGATCAATACCGCGTTCTTCGGCTAGCCGCTCGCTGGCCAATGTATATCGGGCCAGCTGGTGCGCCAGCCAGGCAACGGCAAAATACGCCATGCTCAATAAGCCCGCTTGGGAATATTGCGCAGAGTAAAAATTGACTGTCCATAAGGAATAAGTTTCTTGCAGCAATAGACTGATCGTTGCGGCAGAAGCAAAAAATAACACTAGACGGCCACGGCTGATCAATCCTGCACCTGCCAGCGATACCAGCAACAAAACCCCCAGACCACTGGGCAAACCGCCACTGGCGTACATCATCACTAAGAAAAAAACGATATCGCTGATTACCTGAATTACCAATTGCTGATCAAAGCTGGGAAAGCGCAACCGGATAAGCACCATCGTTAGCAAGCTAGAAAACATATGCCCTACACCTGCGTATAAAAATAGCGAGTAATGATGCGACCCGAGATTGGTATATTCAGATTTCCAGAAAACAAAGAGCAAGCTGCTGCCGATGATTAGACGAAAGCAATTAAAATAATAAAGCGAGCACCAATGTTGATTGCTGTGATCGGTTGCCGTTGCTGCGCGCTCCAGCGGCCAGGATGGCAAATATTTGTTTTGTGATGAGTATGTTTGGGTTGGCACAAAAATCAGCTCAAGAAGATCTTATATACAAATTACAATGCTCATGACTGCAAAAATACTTTTGCTGTCTGCTGATAGCCTCACTTTTCGGCAGATAAACACCACAGTGCGCGCAACTCACCATGTCCTCAAAGGATTCCAGCGGGGATGCATCATTTCTTTGCTTAGGCACGCGAATCTTTATCACCCAATAAATCAGTAGCACTACCAGTACGTAAAAAATTAACTTTCCCATATCAAGTTCTAATACCGGCCATGAAATCCACCTAAATCATTGAATACAAACATGTTTATACATTAAGAATCAGGAGCATAAAAACCACATCGTATTTGCCACGGCTGATTCAGAATAGCAATCTTTTTTCTTGGCAAATTATCGATTAACCGGTTTTTTATGGTTTATTAATAAAATACAGAATGATATTTTAATCAAATCAATATTATTTGAATGAATGACCCCGCCCCAAGGGGCGAGGTATCAGAGCTGTGATATGTGGGA
>CAYQZF010000018.1:0-21004 GCA_964421895.1 uncultured Nitrosomonas sp.
ACGCGAATATTTTACGCCCCAAGGGGCGAGGAATTAAACCCGGTAGAGATTAAAGGATCCATAAAAAAACCCCTCTGAGAGGGGTTTTTTTATGGATCCTTTAACTCTTTTTCTTGGAATTACTTATGCATTGCTTTTTTGAACATACGATCAATTTTAGATTCTGTATCCATTGAGCGTCTGTTTGCTTCATCCGCAATGCGCAATGCATCACCTGCTTTAGCATTAGCGGCTGCTGCCTCTGATTTAGCCGCAGCTGCATCAGCTTTAGCTGCAGCTATATCAGCATTTACTTTATTTTGCAATTCTTCTAATTGCCCTGTGGTCGCACATCCCGTCAGCCCAATAAAAGCACCTGCAATTGCTGCCAGCGTTAACATACGAACTGGATGCTGGATTTTCTCTTTCATTCCGATCTCCTCAGTTGTTTATTTTATTCAATACACACAAAGATCCACCACTATCAATAGCTCCCGATACCTAAATATCAGCAGCACGACGGAATCTTATCCGATTTTTCCCGCAAAATAAATGGCTTCTAGGACAAATTTATAAAACTCTTAGTGCAAAAAACCATTCAACATATATTAAACACCTAATAAAAAAGCCTTTTCATTCAAAAAATCACAATTCAAGCAATTAACAACAAGCAACAAACACCTCATGCTGATATTACGCCATTGTCACTAGCGAATATTTACCAATACACCAGGTTTAATCCATTTACCAAGTTGATCAATTTGCTCGTTTGTTAGCGCAATACAACCATTTGTCCAGTTATATTTATGATGAATCTCTCGATCGCCGCTGCCGATCCCATGTATACCGATATGACCGCCCAGCGGAGTATTCTGTGGAGGGGGCTTCCCCATACTTTTTGCTCTGAGTATTGAAATCCAGGTTTCTTCGTTAATTCTATTTTCCTCAAGCGCACGTTTAGCTGTATCCAAATTTGGATAATTCAGACCATAAAAACGATAGTAGCGGCTTTTTTCATTAATCCAACCAATCCTGAAACTACCCAGTGGGGTTTTGTCATCTTTAGTCACTTTCGACCAAGTAGTGCCATATCGCCCAATCGCCACATTTTTAAACACCGCTTGAACAGCATCTCCCCGCATCACCAACAGCATGTGCTCCGACGTATCCACATCAATCCACACACCGTCCTCATAGGCCTGTACAGAGCGGTGCATAACCAACAAGCCAACCAACCCCATCAAAAAAATTGCTAAGTTATGAATAAATGAGCTTTGCTTAATCACTTTTCAGGCTATTGATAATAAGGACAATTAATTATGTCATAATTTCCTTATCTGAAAACCCCTATTAAGTGGCTATGTGCCTTGCTATTCCTGCCTTTGTAGAGCAATTGACCGCCGAAAATCATGCCATCGTCAATCTAAGCGGCATCCGCAAAGAAATTTCATTGGCTCTGGTTGAAGATATTGCTCCAGGGGATTACGTCATCGTACATGTTGGATTTGCGCTACAGAAGCTGGATCCGCTGGAAGCGGAACACACACTGGCGATATTTGCCGAAATTTCCTCACACCATCAAGATCTATCTTGATGGTGTTATGAGCACGTCGTCATGAAGTACATCGATGAATTTCGCGCAGGTAACCTAGCACAGCAAATCGCCGCCAAAATCGCATGCGAAGCAACTCCGCAGCGTCATTACCATTTCATGGAATTTTGCGGCGGACATACTCACGCCATCTCGAGATTCGGCATCGTCGACCTGCTTCCCGCCAATGTGCACATGATTCACGGCCCTGGTTGTCCGGTGTGCGTTCTGCCTATCGGCCGCGTGCAAAATGCGATCCAATTGGCGCAAATACCAGGGTTAATACTTTGCAGTTACGGCGATATGTTGCGCATTCCGGCCAGTAATGGCATGAGTTTGCTGAAAGCAAAAGCGCATGGCGCGGACATTCGCATGGTATACAGCAGCGCGGATGCCCTGAAAATCGCGCAAGAAAATCCGCAACGCCAGGTGGTTTTCTTTGCCATTGGATTTGAAACCACGACACCGCCCACCGCCGTCGCAATCCAACAAGCGCAAACGCTAGGGCTGAAAAATTTCTCGGTGTTCTGCAACCACGTCCTGACACCCTCCGCAATCTCTCATATCCTGCAATCGCCTGAAGTACGCACATTTGGCTTGGTTCCGCTGGATGGATTCATTGGTCCGGCGCATGTTTCCGTTGTGATCGGCAGCCAACCTTACGAATACTTTGCCGAAGAATTTCAGAAACCGGTGGTAATCGCTGGCTTTGAACCGCTCGACGTCATGCAAGCGATTTTAATGCTGATACGCCAAATCAACACAGGCCGCGCTGAAGTAGAAAACGAATTTACCCGCGCGGTTTTACCGACAGGCAATATCAAAGCACAAGCACTGGTAGCCGAAGTCTTTGAATTGCGCCGCACGTTTGAGTGGCGCGGCTTGGGGTGGGTGCCTTATAGCGCGTTGAAAATCAAATCACATTATGCCGACTTCGATGCCGAACAGCGCTTCTCAATCCCGGCGCTTTCCATTGCCGACAACAAAGCGTGCGAATGCAGTGCCATTTTACGCGGCGTTAAGCGACCACAAGATTGCAAAATTTTTGGTACCGTCTGCACACCCGAAAATCCGGTCGGCTCCTGCATGGTTTCTTCGGAAGGTGCTTGTGCCGCTCATTACCGCTACGGCCGGTTCCGTGAAAAAAATGATGTCGTGATCAAGGAAAATTAATGTCGCAAAAAGGTATTGTGAAACCTGGATACTCCCGCCCGCTCGATCTGAAAAACGGCTGCATCGAAATGGCGCACGGCAGCGGCGGACGCGCAATGGCGCAATTGATTCAGCAACTGTTTGTAACCGCATTTGATAATGAATTTTTACGTCAAATGAATGATCAAGCATGCTTTCCAAGCTTCAGAGGCCGCATGGTAATGTCCACCGACAGCCACGTCGTCACCCCCCTATTTTTCCCCGGTGGAGATATCGGGAGTTTGGCGGTACACGGCACCATCAACGACATCGCCATGGCCGGCGCAAAACCCTGTTATCTTGCGGCTAGTTTCATCCTGGAAGAAGGTCTCCTGCTAGCAGACCTCAAACACATCGTCGACTCCATGGCGCAAGCGGCGCGAACCGCACAGGTGCCGATCATCACCGGCGACACCAAAGTTGTCGAAAAAGGCAGTGGCGACGGCGTGTTTATCACCACGACCGGAGTCGGCATGGTGCCAGAAGGCATCCACATTTCCGCAAAAAATGCACGCCCGGGCGACAAGATCCTGGTATCCGGCACACTGGGAGATCATGGCGTTGCCGTCATGGCACAGCGCGAGAACTTGTCGTTTGAGACCAGCATCGAGTCGGATACCGCCGCCTTGCACGAACTGGTAGCTCAAATGATCGCCGCCACCCCCAACATTCGCGTACTGCGCGACCCCACACGCGGCGGGATTGCCGCCGCCCTGAATGAGATTGCCCAGCAATCGTCAGTCGGCATGATGATTTACGAAAGCAACTTGCCGATTCAAGAACAAGTTCAAGCAGCGTGTGAGTTTCTCGGTTTAGATCCTTTATATATCGCCAACGAAGGCAAACTCATCGCAATCTGCCCTGAGCAAGATGCCGAAAACTTACTGCGCGCGATGCGCACCCACCCGCTTGGCAAAAATGCCGCAATCATCGGTGAAATCATCGAGGATTCACATCGCTTTGTGCAAATGCAAACTTGTTTCGGCGGCGCGCGCGTTGTCGACTGGCTCAGCGGCGAACAACTGCCGCGCATTTGTTAGGCTCCACGAATTGAAAATTCTGTTTCTCACGCACAGTTTCAACTGCCTGACGCAACGGCTGTTTGTTGAATTAACACAGTGCGGACATGAATTATCCATCGAATTTGATATCAACGACGCCGTCACTTGTGAAGCCGTCGGATTGTTCCAGCCGGATCTTATTATCGCGCCGTTTCTAAAACGCGCCATTCCGGAAAAGGTCTGGCGCCAGCATACCTGCTTGATCGTGCACCCCGGAATCGCTGGCGACCGTGGCCCTTCCGCGTTGGATTGGGCGATAATGAACAATCTACCGGAATGGGGGGTAACCGTATTGCAGGCCAACGCAGAAATGGATGCCGGCGACATCTGGGCGACGGAAGTTTTCCCGATGCGATTCGCAAAAAAAAGCAGCTTGTACCGTTACGAAGTCGTTGAAGCGGCAACCCGCGCTGTTTTGGCGGCAGTCATGCATTTTGAATCCGGTAACTATCAACCGATGCCACTGGATTATTCACGCATTGATGTTCAAGGACGTTTGCACGTCCCCATCCGGCAAAGCGACCGCAGCATCGATTGGCAACATGACAATGCGCGTACGATTCTAAAAAAAATTTACGCCGCCGATGGATTTCCCGGCGTTCTCGATACATTATTTGGCGAACCCTATTATCTGTTCGACGCTTGCCATGATGAAAGCTTGAGAGGTAAACCCGGAACTATCATAGCCAAGCGCCACAATGCCGTATGCCGCGCTACAACCGATAGCACAATTTGGATTGGTCACTTGAAACGCCAACAAGATGCCGAGCCTGCCCTCAAGCTGGCAGCCACAACCGCTCTACAAAAACATTTAACCGATGTGCCGGAAATACCGGACGATCCCTTCGCGCAAACAGGCACTAAAACTTACCGGGATATTTGGTTCGAGCAAAAAAATGACGTCGGCTATCTGCATTTCGATTTCTATAACGGTGCGATGGATACTGCACAGTGCGAACGTTTGCGTGACGCTTATCTTAAAGCAGCCAATCTGGATGTTCGCGTTATCGTGCTCATGGGAGGTCCGGATTTTTGGAGCAACGGCATTCATTTAAATCGCATCGAACACGCCGCCAGCCCTGCCGACGAATCGTGGCGCAACATCAACGCCATGAACGATCTGGTGCATGCTGTCATCACCGCCGATCGCCAACTCACGATCGCCGCGCTGCAAGGCAATGCCGGTGCAGGCGGCGTATTCCTATCGCTGGCGGCCGATTATATCTTTGCACGTAGCAGCGTGATTCTAAATCCGCATTATAAAAGTATGGGAAATCTCTACGGCTCGGAATATTGGACGTATCTGCTCCCCCGTCGGGTCAACGCGCCGCAGGCAAATTCATTGATGCAGAACCGCTTGCCGGTCAGCGCGCAGAAAGCCCGGGAGATCGGATTGATCGATGATTGTTTTGCATTAAATCCGGAAGAATTCAAGGGGAAAATAACAAACATCGCTGAAGCTCTGGTTGCGGATCCTATTTTTATTCCACTGCTACAGCGAAAGCAGCAGCAACGCTTATGCGATGAGCAAAAAAAACCTTTACAAAGCTATCGAGACGAAGAACTCCGCCGCATGCAACTCAATTTCTACGGCTTCGATCCCAGCTACCATGTGGCACGTTATCATTTCGTGCATAGAATACCGCACGGCTGGACCCCCCGTTATCTGGCACAGCATCGCCGTCTTTAAGTGAACTATGAGAAGATAGTGAATAACATCTTCTGCGAAGAGCAATTAGAACTGTACCTAACCAATCAAAAGTATTTTTTCAGAATTCTCTTAAACGTAAAATCCCATCATCAACAAAAACCAACACCGCTAGCTTGATAGCTTATTCAGCTTGTAAGTATCCACCAGGTTGGGATCAAATTCCGGTGGTTTTTCAGCCGGCGGAATCACGCCAGGACATTGCTTGATGGCTGCCCAGTGCTGGATTGCATCATATTCATTTTTGAGTTGCGCATACTCGGCTTCTTGCTCTTTGGTTCCCCCCAATGCGAACAAAGTCGCCCACGAAAGGGACAAATCCGTGCCCAGAACCCATTTATCCTTAGTTTGTGTTTTATCGTCCGGTTTACCCGTCAATTGACCGACTCTGGTTTGAATCCGCACAATCTCCGCCAATAATTCATCGCAACTATACGTTTGGAATTGCGCTGGTGAGATATAAGGCGCTTGATGATTTCCCGAAGATGCTACGCAACCGGATAGCGAAATAGCGACAACAAAAAAAATAGCAGCAATGAGTCTTTTCATAACAACCCCTTCCCTCTTTAGTTATTTCACGGGCAGATACTTCTTACAGGTTCATTTTGGTGAATTGTACACCGTTATCCGCTGGCTCAAGTTTGCATTATGAAATTGACTGAAGCAGTCTCTGTTTGATCGGTTCTGCGTACAAAGCCCAACAACCGATCAAATTGAAAAGTAAATTTCCCGCTCAAATAGATTATTGACGCCCGGCAACATCGAGAGAGTAACAATTCGACAAACATAGACTACCGATAGAGCTCATTGCAACTGTTCACTAGAGTTTTTTCACTACCACTGCCGGTAATGAACATTACCGGATTTTAAATGCAAAAAAACCACTAAGAAAACCGCATCTTCGTGGTTTTTAACCTAATGTTTACTTTTAATTACACTGCTGCGACACGGCGGCGTACTGAGAAACCAATTAAGCCTAAACCAGCTAGTAACATAGCGTAGGTTTCTGGTTCTGGAACAGGAGAAATCGTCAAATTACCGGCATAACCGGCACCCGTAGCTAGGGTAGTGCCCTCAACATGGATTTTAAAAAAGTCATTCGACGGACCTATAGAACCAAAATTAAAGGTACTGAAGGATCCTCCTGTCGAACCACTGCTTATTAGTGTATTGGTAGTAGCATTCCATAACGAAAAATCATTAAAGGTCACATTAAAACCGCTAGGAAAACCAAAATCGGCAATTATTGAAGAACCACCATTTACAGCTACTGGCGCAGGCAACTGAAACGAAAAATCATGTGCAAAAGTACTCGACTTAGGCAAATCATTAGCTCCAAAATTAGCTACCCAGTCACCGCTTGCGTTTAAGTTAAAATTATTCCATATCTGCCCCGCATTAGCATTTACACCAAAAGCAATTCCAGCAAATAACGCAGCACCCAATACACTGTTTTTAAAACCATATTCCATGACATTTTCTCCTTTAGATATACTTCAATTTACCACTGACACTGAAAGACCTGCACAACTTTAAAGTTACGTAAAAATTGTACCTCAACTATTTACATTTACATATAGCATAATTCGACTATTAATCTAGAACTGATAAACTAAATTTGTCCCAGGACAATAGATATGATATCAGTTTAGATCAAGATCTCCCCAAAAAAATCCGGTAATGTATAAATTTAAGCATATGTTTATACAGTATTTCAGGAGAATACCATATAGATAAATACATACAAATGTACTCCATTAATGGCATATGCAACACGGCCAGACTCACTTCAAAGACAGCGCAGATCGGCACACTCAGCTCTCTCGCTTCATCAATTCCTACAACACTACAAAACCTCATAAGAGTTTGAATAACGTCTCTCATTATGAAATACTCCTCGCTTATTTCAGTCAACCTCTCTGTAAACAACATTGAATCTTCTTACAAGCCATCCATTTCTGATGATTCTTAACCGTCACATATATGATCAATACAGAAGAACAAACAACTGCCTTAACCCAGGAAAATGACAAACAAACTGAGCCGCTTAGAACTATCGAATTGAATGGCAGCAGCATTACCCTACTGGGCACCGCGCATGTCTCGAAAGCCAGCGCGGATAAGGTTCAAGAGCTCATCGCTACCGGACAATACGACGCTGTGGCGGTTGAGTTATGTCCAAGCCGGCATAGAGCGATCGTGAATCCCGATGCTATGGCCAAAATGGATTTATTCCAGGTGATCAAAAACGGTCAAGCCAGCATGGTTGCCGCCAGCCTTGCGCTGGGGGCTTTTCAGCAGCGCATGGCGGAGCAATTTGGTATCGAACCGGGCACGGAAATGCGCGTTGCCATTAAGGATGCGCAAGCAGCGCAATTACCGGTGCTGTTGATCGACCGCGAAATTGGCACGACCATGAAACGGATTTATCACAGCGTGCCTTGGTGGAAGCGCGTCAACATTTTTGCGGGGCTGATCGCCAGCGTCATCAGTCAGGAAAAATTCAGTGCAGCAGAAATCGAAAGATTGAAGGAAGGGGATGTATTGGAAAGTTCTTTCTCGCAATTCGCGGAAGATGAAAAAGATTTATTCCATCCGCTCATCAGTGAACGGGATGAATACATGACCGCACGGCTCATCAAAGAATGCCGGGAGAGCAACTACCGGCATGTTTTGGCGGTGGTCGGCGCCGGTCATTTGAACGGCATGGCGCGTCAGTTTGAAGAACACGCCATCAACAATCCGGACGAGCGCATTGCGCAATTGGATACCATTCCACCACCGTCACCGTGGCTCAAGCTCATTCCCTGGCTAATCGTGGTGTTCATTTTGGCCGGTTTCGTTATCGGTTTCATGCAAAGCCCGGATATCGGCATCAGCATGGTCATGGACTGGGTGCTAATAACTGGCGGACTGTCCGCAATGGGGACAGCCATCGCTTTCGCACACCCGCTGTCCATTCTGAGCGCTTTTCTGGCGGCGCCCATCACGACGCTGCATCCCGCCATCGGCGCCGGAATGGTCGTGGCCGCGGTTGAAGCTTATTTGCGCAAACCCAAGGTCAGCGATTTCAACCGCCTCAGAACCGACACGACCAGCTTAAAAGGCTGGTGGAATAATCAAGTCACGCGCGTCTTATTGATTTTCATTTTATCGTCGCTCGGCGCTGCCATCGGCACTTATGTCGCCGGATTCCGCATTTTTGAGCAACTTAGCAGCAGTTAAACCTGGAACAGAGAGCATCCTGAAATATGTTCGGTTTCTTTGAGCGCCTGATCGACCCGTATCCGCCGGAACACCCGGTTGAACCGCCCAAGGGGTTATATCTATTCTGCCGCCATTACATTCGCGGCATCGAACGTTATCTTGCCATACTGGCGTTGCTAACCACGCTTTTGGCCATCAGCGAAGCGATGCTCTACAGTTTGGTCGGGCAAATGGTCGATTGGTTGGCGGAGCAGAAAACCGGTCATTTTTTTGAGAGCGAATGGCCGACGCTACTGGGCATGTCGATTTTCATTTTGCTATGGATTCCCATGCTGGTGCTGGCACACGCCTTGGTCATCAACCAGATGCTGATGGGTAACTTCCCGATGCGGGTGCGCTGGCTGTCACACCGTTATCTGCTCAACCAAAGCTATGCTTTTTTTCAGCACGAATTCAGCGGGCGGATCGCCACCAAAGTCATGCAAACCGCGCTAGCAGTGCGCGAAACGGTACTGAAACTACTCGACGTCATTTTGTTCGTCATCATCTATCTGACCACGACCCTGTTGCTGGTACTCAACGCCGACCCGTATCTCTGCTTGCCTTTACTGGCGTGGCTGATTTTGTACATCGGCATCCTGTGGTATTTCGTGCCGCGCTTAAAACGCGTTTCTACTTTGCAAGCCGATGCGCGCGCCTTGATGACCGGCCGCATCGTCGACAGTTACACCAATATCCTGACGCTGAAATTGTTTTCCCGCAGCCAGCGGGAATCGGCCTACGCCCAAGCCGGTATGGAAGAATTCATGGCCACTGTCTATCCGCAGATGCGCTTGGCGACCGGTTTGAATTTTAGCGTCTGGACGATCAATATGCTAATGGTGTTCGCAACCGGCGCATTGGGACTTGCCCTATGGCTGGATGGCAATATTGGACCGGGTGCGATCGCTATCGTCATGAGCCTGGCGATCCGTATGACCGGCATGTCGCATTGGATCATGTGGGAAGTCAACACATTATTTGAAAATATGGGTACCGTGCAGGACGGCATCAACACCATCTCCAGCCCGCAACTCGTCACGGATGTTCCCGATGCCAAGGAATTGATCGTGCAACAGGGCACGATCGATTTCAATCACGTCGTTTTTTCCTATCACCCGGAACAGCAGGAGTCGCTGCGCATCTTTTCCGGTCTCAATCTGCACATCGCCGCCGGTGAAAAAGTCGGTATCGTCGGCCGTTCGGGCGCAGGCAAATCGACTTTCGTCAACCTGCTGTTGCGCTTTTACGACGTTCAGCACGGCAGCATCACCATCGACAGTCAAGATATCCATAAGGTCACGCAAGACAGTCTGCGCGCCAATATCGCCATGGTGACGCAGGACACTTCACTGCTGCACCGCTCGGTGCGCGACAACATTCTGTTCGGTCGCCCCGATGCCACCGATGCGCAAATGATTGCGGCCGCCAAGCAAGCGCATGCCCATGAATTCATCCTGACGTTGCGTGACATCAAAGGCCGTACCGGCTACGACGCACATGTCGGCGAACGCGGCGTCACGCTCTCCGGCGGCCAGCGGCAACGCATCGCAATTGCACGTGTGCTGCTCAAGAATGCTCCTATTCTAGTATTAGATGAAGCCACTGCGGCACTGGACTCCGAAGTCGAAGCCGGTATCCAGCAAAGCTTGTATCAATTGATGGAAGGCAAAACCGTCATCGCCATCGCGCATCGTTTATCCACCATCGCGGCGATGGACCGGCTTATCGTTTTCGACAAGGGCAAGATCGTCGAGCAAGGCAGCCATGCAAAACTCATCGCCAACAATCAGCTCTATGCGCAACTGTGGAACCATCAATCGGGTGGATTCCTGGGATTGCTGGACAATCAGTAAATTGAACACCAGCACCACCGCTGTCATAGTGCCAAAGTAACGCCTAATTTCCCCACTCATTCCAGATTATCAGGAGAATGGGAAGTACTACAAAAGTGATACGCGGCCCCAGCGGCACGATATGGGGCGCCAATGCCGCCAACGGCGCCATCCACATCATCACCAAGCACGCCAGAACGACGCAAGGCAATTTAATTACCCCGGGCGGCGGCAGCGAAGAACGCGGGTTTGCCGCGTTGCGGCATAGCGGAAAAATCGGCGGAGAATTTCTACTATCGCCTTTTCACCAAAGGATTCACGCGCGATAACAGTTTCAATCCGAATGGAATCAACGATAGCTGGCGCATGGGAACCATCGGCTTCCGCGCCGATTGGGGCATCAACGAAAACAATGCCGCCACTTTTCAAGGCCAGTATTACAGTGGTAAGGTCAGTCAGAATACTACCTTCATCAATCCGACCATGCCCGATTTATCCATCATGCGCCCGGAAGATGCTAATCTGGCCGGAGGGCATGCCTTAGCGCGCTGGCAGCGCACCAGCGGCGAACGTTCCAACACCGCGCTGCAAATTTATATGGCCGCACACACCGCGACGAACTGTCTTTCCGGGAAACTCGTCAGACCATCGATGTGGATTTTCAACAGCGTTTTCCTTTGCAGATTCCTTTTATTCCCATTCAACAGGACATCGTCTGGGGCGCGATCTCGATTTACTCATGTCTAAAAAAGTGTCAATGAACGCAAAGTGCTTACCCACAGGATAAATACCATCGATCAGCTCAACCAATGCCAGCTGGTTTTCATTTCCCGCGCAGCGATCGGCCATTTGGCCCGCATTACCGATAGCTTGAAAGGCAAACCGGTTTTAACCGTAGCTGATAGTCCTGGCGCCGGTCAGCAAGGTGTAGATATGAATGTCAAAGACGACAAAATCACCTTTGAGACCAACTTAAATCAAGCGAAGAAAGCGGGTTTAAGTTCTCAGTTATTGCGGCTCGCCACCGAGGTTTATCAGTAAATAGCAGCATAATCTATTGACTACAGGACCCATCGGTGGGCCAAGATTATCCGCGCGGATTTCCCCTCATTGGAATTCGTATTGAATATTTGAATTAAGATAAGAATAACCTTACTTATCCTAATTTTAACAATCCGTTCGCCATGTTTAAATTCTAGGATTTTAAAATTCGATCTGCTGATTGTGTTCGCTCCGCAAAAATCCTTTCTGACCGCCAAAAGCCCGGTAGTAAGAAAATACTTACTGTTAACTTTGGTTCTTGCACAAATATTCCCAGTCTCCGCCTCATCGGATCTGGAGCAGATGAGTCTGGAGCAATTGATGAACATCAGCGTTGTCGGCGCCGCCAAATACGAGCAGAAGCAACAACAAGCGGCGGCAGCCGTTAGCGTCATCACGCGCAAGGATATCCGCACTTATGGCTGGCGCACGCTAAATCAAGCTTTGGCGAGTTTGCCTGGCATTCATACCACCTATGACTATCAATATGAATACCTGGGCACGCGCGGTTTTGGATTGCCGGGAGATTTCAATACGCGCGTGCTGATCACCATCAACGGCAACCGCATCAATGACGCCACTTATGACCAAGGGCCGACAGGACGTGATTTTCCCCTCGATATTGATCTGATCGAGCGCATCGAATTCATCCCTGGCCCCGGCAGTGCCGTGTACGGTCAAAATGCCATGCTCGGCGTAGTCAATATCGTTACCCGCAAAGGCGGCGACATCAAAGGCGCCGAATTGTCAGCTTCGTACCAAACCGCCGAAGTCATGCCGCAAGAGCGCGTTACATTAGGTAAACAATTCGATAATGGTACCGATGCGCTCATTTCTTTCTCCGGTTTGCAGTCGCGTGGCGCGAATCGTTTCTTTGAATTCGGCGATTCCGGCATTTCAGGTATCGCGCACCGCTTGGATGGCGAAGATGTTAAACAAATGTTCGTACGCGCCTCACATGGCCCGCTGTCGTTCGATTTCATCTACGGTAACCGGCACAAAGGCGATCCAACCGGTATGTTCTTTACCGATCCGCTGGCCAAAGGTGCTTCAGTCATTGATCGCCGCCTCAACGCACAAATTCAGTACAACGACAATTTCCTCAATGACAAACTCAATGTGTTAGGCCGTGCATTTCTCGGCCGGTACAGTTTTGAACAACCAGGCTTTTACAGCGGTGAGAAAACGGTGAGTACTGGCCCGAGTGATTGGCATGGCGTGGAGTTACGCTTGCTCTCCACGGCTTTTGCCGATCATAAACTGATGGCGGGTTTCGAATACCAGAACAACACCAACATCACACAAACGTTCCAAAACTTCGACAATCCGGATGAGAATCTTCGTATTAAAAGCTCCGTGATGCGCCTAGGTATTTACCTGCAAGACGAATGGCGCATCACCGACACACTATCCGCCACCGTCGGCCTGCGATACGACCACAACCACTGGATCGGCAGCCGCCTGAGTCCGCGCGGCGCTTTGATCTGGCAAGCCACACCCAAGGCCACATTCAAGGCGCTTTACGGCCGCGCACACCGCTCACCGAATTCGTACGAACGTGATTACGGCGATGGTATTTCGCAAGTCGCCAACCCTGGGTTGCGCAGTGAGTTCATCGATACCGCCGAATTGGTCGCGGATTATCTGGCTCAGCCTACCCTGAACTTACGTGCAAACGTCTACGCTTGGAATCTGTATCACCTGATTGCGCTCAATATCGACCCACTCAGCGGACTGTCCCAGTATCAGCAAAATTCCGACAAAGTGCTAGCCCGGGGCGCGGAGTTATCACTCGATAAAACCTGGGATTGGGGTGGCCGCGTACGCGGCAGTTTCGGTCTTCAGAACACCGAGCAGCAAAATTCTCATCTGCCCAACTCTCCTTATTACCTCGGCAAGCTCAATTTTTCCCTACCCATCCCGCTGATTACCGGATTGCGCGCCGGCTATGAGTTGCAATACTACGGTAAGCGCAAAACGCTGGATGGTTCCAACACCGATGATTCCGTCATTTCCAATCTCAACTTGGTCACCAATATTCCGCAAGTGAAAGGATTGGAAGCTTCGCTCAGTATTTATAACCTGTTTAATGAACACTATCTGCATCCAGCTGCGGGTACCAATTGGCAAAATACGCTCACGCAACCCGGTCGGACGGTTCGCTTCAGGCTGGATTATCGTTTTTAAACGCACACCGGCATGACATTCCTACAGCAGTGCAAGCAAAAAATACAAGCAGTAATCAGTTGTCACTGCGATTGCTACAACACATCGCTGCTTTGCTTGTTTTTCATGCAAGCGATACCTGTTTTTGCCGCCCAGAATTTGGAACAAATGAGCTTGGAAGAATTAATGAATATCCGTGTCGTGGGCGCTTCAAAATATGAACAGAAACAGCAGCAAGCCGCGGCCGCCGTCAGTATTATCACACGCCAGGATATCCGCACTTACGGCTGGCGCACACTGAATCAGGCATTGGCCAGCCTGCCTGGAATTCATACCACGTATGATTATCAATATGAATACTTAGGTACACGAGGTTTTAGTCAACCGGGGGACTTTAATACGCGTGTGCTGATTACAATTAATGGCAATCGCATCAATGATGCAACCTACGATCAAGGTCCAACAGGACGGGATTTTCCGCTCGACATCGACTTGATTGAGCGGATTGAGTTTATTCCCTGGTCCGGCAGCACGATCTACGGTTTAAATGCCATGCTCGGTGTGGTTAATATCATTACGCGCAAGGGCGCGGATGTGAAAGGCGCTGAATTGTCGGCATCGTATCAGACAGCGGAAATCATGCCGCAAGAACGCGTCACCCTGGGCAAGCAATTCGAGAATGGGGCGGATGCGCTCATTTCCTTTTCCGGTTTACAAGCACGCGGCGCAAATCGTTTCTTTGAATTCGGCGATTCCGGCATTTCCGGTGTAGCACGACACATGGATGGAGAAAACGTCAAGCAAATGTTTGCTCGCGGCTCCTATGGCCCGCTTTCATTTGATTTCATTTACGGCAACCGGAAAAAAGAAGATCCAACGGGTGCTTATTTATCCGATCCGCTGGTAGCGGGTCAATTTCAACGCGATCGCCGCCTCAATGCGCAAATTCAATATAACGATCATTTCGCCAACGATACTTTAAACGTATTGGGCCGGCTTTTTATCGGTCAATATCGTTACAACAATCCGATGGTTTACGGCGGCGAAAGAACTTTATCGACCGGCCCAAGCGATTGGCATGGCGCCGAATTACGCTTGCTTTCAACAGTAATTACCGATCATAAGTTAATGTTTGGTATCGAATATCAAAACAACACCGATATCAAACAAACTTTCCAAAATTTCGGCAATCCCGATCAAAATATCGCACTTCATAATTCCGTTTTGCGGATAGGCGCCTATATTCAAGATGAGTGGCGCATCAGCGATACTCTGTCCGTAACCGCAGGGCTGCGTTATGACCATAACAAGTGGGTAGATAGCGTGTTCAGTCCGCGTGGCGCATTGATCTGGCAAGCAACTCCCAAAGTCGCATTCAAGGCATTGTACGGCCGCTCGCATCGCGCACCCAATTCGTATGAGCGTAACTACAGCGATGGCATCTACCAAATTGCTAATCCAGGATTGCAGAGTGAAATGGCCGATACCGCTGAGATTGTGGCGAATTATCTGCCACTTCCCAGCATGAATTTGCGTGCAACTGTTTATCAATGGGATATGCACAATATCATCGCATCCGGTATTGATCGGGTCAGCGGGCTTCCACAATATCAACAAACTGGGAAAAGAGCTTTAGCCAGAGGCACTGAGCTATCTCTCGACAAAACCTGGGATTCTGGGGCCCGGCTGCGTGCAAGTTATGGCCTCCAGGATGCCGAACAACACCATTCTCATTTGGTCAATTCACCGTATCATTTAGGGAAAGTTAACATTTCCATCCCGATACCGCTGATCACGGGCCTGCAAGCCGGCTATGAATTGCAGTACTACGGCAAGCGTAAAACACTCGACGGCGCCAATACCGGCGGCTACGTTCTTTCCAATCTCAATCTGTTAGCCCCAGTTCCGCAGCTAAAGGGACTGGAAGCTTCACTTAGTATTTATAACTTGTTTAATGAAAGCTATCTGCATCCGGCAGCGGCTTCCAATTGGCAAAATACTTTCTTGCAGCCTGGCCGGACGGTTCGCTTTAGATTGGATTATCACTACTAAGAAGTGCGCGCCGATATGACTCTCCAATTCCGAAAATTCCATCAGCGAATCCAGCACACAGCCAGAACCTGGATCAGGCTGCTGTGTATATCGGCTAAGCAGGCTGCCATAACCTTTGGAAACGATCTCAACAGGAGTAAATCCCGTTTTCGTTATTCTTTAATTCTTGCGTTAAGCTGCTTATTATTGACTCATTCCCCCTGGGCACAGGCAGAACAACCGTCGGAATACCGTTTAAAGGTTGCGTTCCTTTATAATTTCATTGCTTATACGGAGTGGCCGGGACAGCAAAGCGTTAATCTGAATTTTTGCATTTATGGCGATGATCCATTTGGTGAACATTTGCAACATTTACGCGGCAAAAAAACCAACGAGCAGGAAATCGTGATCCGGCATACGAAAAATATCGAAGATCTCGCGTCTTGCCAAGTTGTTTTCATTTCCCGCTCCGTGATTCACGACTTGAATACCATCCTCAATCAACTGAACGATAAGCCGATACTAACCGTCAGTGATAGCCCGAATGCCAGTCTGCAAGGAGTCGTAATCAATATGTCTATCAAAGAGGGTAAGGTAGCCTTTGAAGCCAATATTGCCAGCGCAAAAAGAAATGGCTTAAAACTCAGCTCTCAATTACTACGTTTCGCCAGTGAGGTATTTCAATAATGAAGAATTCATCGTCGGCCGCCATGACATTGCGCGCCAAATTGCAGCAAATCAGCTTTGCCACGCAGGGCACGGCAATGTTGCTGGTTGCTGTATTGGTCATTTTAAGCAGCTTCTTCATCAGTTTTTTTTCTTTATTACAAACCAGTCAGTCAACGGCAAAACTGCTGGCGGAGAATGCAGTGGCGACGCTGATGTTTCAAGACACGAACACGGCTAAAACGTTATTACATTCGCTCAACAATACCCGAGAAGTTCAAGCTGCGGCTATTTACACGGAAGAAAAAAAACAATTCGTGCAATATTCGGTAGAAGGTAAATCACTCCCCGAAACTGTGCCATCCCTGAGCGAAAGCTATACGACGAATATCGATTCGCTGACGATTAATCAGCCCATTTACTTCAATGATCAATTGCTGGGCAGCCTCTATCTGGAAATAACTTTATCGCCGCTTTACTGGCAGATATTTTGGTACATCGTCATCACCTTCGCCGCCGCCGTTATCGCCTTATTTATCGCCAATCTGATGCTGCAACGGCTGAACCGCTCCGTGCTTGATCCGCTCAACGACCTCTCCACTGTCATGGAGCATGTTACGAGTAAGGCAGATTATACGACCCGGCTGAAGCGGGGTGCGATTGCTGAGTTGAATACCCTTTCGATGGGGTTCAACAGCATGCTGGAGATGATTCAAGAACGCGATGTGAAGCTTGCCAACCATCTCGATCATCTCGAAGACGAAGTCACCAAAAGAACAGCGGAACTGGTACTCGCCAAAGAATCTGCTGAAGCCGCAAGCAAAGCCAAAAGTGAATTTCTGGCCACGATGAGCCACGAAATCCGCACACCGATGAATGGTATCCTGGGCATGACAGAATTACTGTTGGATACGCATTTGGATAAGGATCAACACCGTTTTGCGGAGACGGTCCAAAGCTCCGGCCAGCACCTTCTAGGTATCATCAATGACATTCTTGATTTCTCCAAGATCGAATCCGATCACATGGAGCTGGAAATTATCGACTTCGATCTGATCAAGATGATCGAAGATACACTGACCATGTTTGCGCAGCCCGCCGATAAAAAAAATTTGGAACTGGCGGCACAATTTACTCCACCCAATATCGCATTCATGGTGCGCGGTGATTCTTTCCGGCTACGTCAGGTCATTGCGAATCTGGTCAATAATGCCATTAAGTTCACTGCGGAAGGTGAAGTAGTAGTCCGGACACAACTGGTCGATGTTTCCGAAACCATGGCTGATATCAGCATCTGTGTGGAAGATACCGGCATTGGTATTCCGGAGGAATTTCACGAAAAGATTTTTCAGCATTTTTCTCAAGCGGATGGCTCCACAACCCGCCAATACGGTGGAACAGGATTAGGACTTACGATCTGCAAACGGCTGCTGGAATTGATGGGAGGCAGCATTCACGTCGAGAGTTTGCCAGAGCAAGGTTCTAAATTTTGGATTCACTTAAAATTGGAAAAATCGAAACTAGAATACAGTCATTTTCCCGATTTGGCCGATTTGGCTGGCATCAGGGTATTAGTTGTCGATGACAATCAAACAAACCGGGAAATTCTTAAGATTCAACTGGAGAACCAACGAATTAATGTTGTATGTGCCAACGGGGCCGAACAAGCGCTCATGTTCATGTCGCAGGCGTTAAATGACAATCGGCCTTTTCACTTGGCCATTCTTGACATGCACATGCCAAAAATGAATGGACTGGATCTAGCAAGCAAAATCTATGCGCATCCAGGCATGCGCAAAACCCGCATGATGATGCTGACTTCAACCCACAACGATGCAAGTCAGCTTGAAAGACAAAGTATCGGGATCCTGCGTTCCGTCAATAAACCGATACGTCAGAAAGAATTATTCGAGATTATTCGTGATGTGATGAGACGCGATCTCGCAAGCCTCACCGCAGAACCAGCGACTGAGCAGGCGCCAGCTTCTCAGCTCATATCAAAAATAAATGGCAGAGTTTTGGTAGCCGAAGACAATCCGGTCAATCAGGAAGTAGCCAAAGCAATGCTCACCAGGCTCGGAATGGAAACGACCATTGCAAGCGATGGCAAGCGTGCGGTAGAACTCATTTACAATAATCCTTTCGATATCGTTTTGATGGACTGTCAAATGCCCGTGATGGATGGTTTCGAGGCAACATCGCAAATCCGCAAGCAGTTTAGCGATATCCCGATCATTGCACTGACTGCGAATGCAACTGAAGATGATCGTAACCACTGCTTGAATGCCGGAATGAATGATTTTCTGTCCAAACCGTATTCAATTGATCAATTGCAACAAAAAATCTCGAATTGGTTATCAAAAGAAAAAAGTGATCTATCGAATACTGTAAAATCAAAACCCATTGAAATAAAACACGAAGCCAACACCATGCCTACACTAAATCCGATACGCCTTAACCAGATTCGCGAGCTCGATTCATCCGGTGGTGACGATTTGTTACACAAGATCCTGCAAGCCTTTCTCGATTCAGCCGAAGCTAATGTACTTCAATTCGAGCAAGCTATCTTGAACAGCGACGCCGATGGTCTGCGTCAATCTGCTCACGCGTTAAAATCCAGTTCTGGAAATATCGGAGCTGAAAACCTTTCCACTATTTTCAAACAACTAGAGGCGGATGGACGATCGGGAGATATCACGCATGCAAAAGCACTGCAAGCAGACATGCAGCAACAATACCAAAGTGTAATCGCCGAGATCAAAAAAATACTCAACGTATCGTGAAAACAACAGAGTCTTTCAGAATTTTACTGGCCGATGATGATGCAACGGTCAGGCTGCTCATGCAAGCCGCCTTGGAAAAAGCGGGTTTTGACGTAACAGTAGCATGCAATGGCACGGAAGCTATCCGTCTATTTGAAAAGATTCCAGTGGATATGGTCATGCTGGATGTTGAAATGCCGGGTATGGATGGCTATCAAGTTTGTTCGTACTTGCGGGAAAAAATCGGCGACGAATTGCCTATCATGATGGTGACCGGCATGGATGATATGCAGTCGATCAACCACTCTTTCCAAGTCGGTGCAACCGATTTTATCGCAAAACCGATCAACTGGAATCTGATCGCTTATCGCATATTGTATTTGCGGCGCGGTTATTTGAACATGCTTGCGCTTAAAGTTGCCAACGCACGTAGCAAAGCAATTTTTAGCGCCATCCCGGATACAATGTTCATTCTGAATGACAAAGGCATGATCATCGATATTTGCAGTCATCCGGATAATACCCCCTGGCTGATCACCGGCGCGGGAAACACATTAAGCCAGAGCTTGCCGGAAGAAATCGCCAATCTTTATCAGGAAGCTGCCGACCGGGCGCGCAATCACGGTACGGTGGAACTTTTCGAATATCCGCTCATATTATCTGGCGAAAAAACCAGATACTACGAAAACCGTATCGTAGTTATCGATCCGTATGAAACCTTGTGCCTGGTTCGCGATATCACAGAACGCAAAGATTCCGAAAGTGAGATATTTCACCTCGCTTATTTTGACAATCTGACTGGATTGCCTAATCGGCAATCCTTTATGGAGCGTTTAGAAGGCGAAATCAAGCGCGCCCAATATACCGGCAATAAATTGGCGGTACTTTTTCTGGATCTTGATGGATTCAAAAGCATTAACGATACCATGGGACATAATACCGGAGATATTGTCCTGCAATGGGCAGCTGAACGGTTGCAAAGCAGCACCCGTCCTTCCGATTTCGTATCCCGGAGCAATGTGAATCAGTCGGAGGTTAAGCTGGCCCGTCTCGGCGGTGACGAATTTACCGTCGTCATTCCTAATCTTTCCCGTGCGGAAGATGCACTGATTCTGGCGCATCGGATCCGCGAAGCCATGCGCCGGCCTTTTCACCTCGAAAGCCGTGATGTAGTTCTGACCGCAAGCATTGGTATCGCCCTCTATCCCGATGATGGCACAGATGCAGAAACCCTGCTCAAGCATGCGGATACGGCCATGTATCACGCTAAAAATGAAGGTCGGGATAATTGCCAGTTCTATAACATAGATCTGACATTTCAAGCCGAGAAGCGCATGCACCTGGAAAATGATTTGCGCAACGCATTGCAGCAAAATGAATTTTACCTCGTCTATCAGCCGCAACTGAATGTTGCCAAAGAAAGCTTTCTATCGGCTGAAGCGCTTATCCGCTGGCAGCACCCCAAACAAGGATTGATCGCACCTGCCGATTTTATCCCCCTGGCGGAAGAAAACGGTTTAATCATTCCTATTGGGGAATGGGTACTGCGAACGGCCTGCGTGGAAGCCGCAAGATGGCATCAAAACGGACAACCCTTGCAAGTTGCCGTCAATCTCTCTCCGTTGCAAATCAAAAACCCGAGCTTTGTTAATAATGTGCTAGGCATTCTGGATGAAACCGGTTTTCCGCCCGATAAGCTGGTGCTGGAAATTACTGAAGGTGCTTTG
>CAYQZF010000019.1:0-20891 GCA_964421895.1 uncultured Nitrosomonas sp.
AAGATAGGCAACTTGCACTTTTCTAACTTCCCACATATCACAGCTCTGATACCTCACCCCTTGGGGCGGGGTCATTCATTGAATAAAAATAAATAATTTTATTTACATTATGTTATAACGCCAATATGAATGAGGCTCCGCGCTTTTGATAACTTTCAGTCGGCTTGTTTGTCAATTTTTCCTCCCGTTTCCTACCGTTTTTCCGTTACAATTTACGTAAATTTTACGGATAGTTTTACGGAAATGGCGTCGTATCGCAAAAAAGGTAACGGCTGGGAGGTGTCAGTGTGCCGCAAGGGTATTCAGCGCGTCAGGAAGTATTAGACGGCAGTTGCGAATGATTCACTCTATCGGTCAACCGGCAATTTACGGCAATCCGGCCAAATCAATTGTGGGTGGAAGGTATCACATTTGTTGCAGCGTGGACGGGGTTTGTGTTTATGCGGCTTTTATCATCAATGTTTTTGCCTGGTATATTGTTGGTTGGTGGTTCAGCCGGTCATTACACGGATCTGGTGCTCGATGTATTGGAACAGGTGCTGTCGGCGTAGCGGGAAATTGAGGGATAATTCATCAGAGCGACCATGACTATGGTTGCCAATATTTGTCGATTCGCTGGCCGAAAAAATTAACAGATTATACAAAATCGAGGTTATTCGGCATCGCGACCCTTGGTGCGTATCGATGACGTGGAGTTTGTGACCTTGGAGTGGGTAGATTGGTTTAATAATCGCCGGTTATCGGAGCCGATTGGAAATATTACACCGGCGGAATTTGAAATGGCATATTGTCGCCGACTAGAAAGGAGTCAGCAGATGCGGTTTGTCTCAAAGCAAAGAATCTCCGGAAAAACTGGGGCGATTCACTAGATAGTGATTGCAGTAATGTTAATTGGATCTTCACTAACCAATATGTCGGCGCAATTCTTAATGAAAAGAATGGGTATGGGGGGGTATAGTGTGTGGTATCGCTGGTTTTATCGGATTACTAGCAAATATTAGCTCAAGCAATGTGTTGCATGGTATGTCGGCAGCTATTACTCATCGTGGTCCCGATGATGATGGATTCCTTGAGGTTACTACACGCGATAGCCGCTACCAAGTGGGTCTGGCACATCGTCGCCTTTCGATCATTGATCTTTCTACTGGTCATCAACCTATAGGTAATGAGGATGGCACCATTCAAGTGATATTCAATGGTGAGATTTATAATTTCCATTCATTGCGCAACGAGTTAATTGCGCTGGGTCATTATTTTGCGACTAACTCCGACACTGAAACCATTGTCCATGCCTATGAACAGTGGGGAGATCGCTGTGTTGAATATTTTCGTGGCATGTTTGCCTTTGCCATCTGGGATAGTCAAAAAGAACGTTTGTTTCTGGCGCGCGACCGCTTTGGTAAGAAGCCGATGTTTCTATGTGAGGTCCGCGGTGTTTTGTTATTCGCTTCTGAAATAAAATCTATTCTTGCTTTTCCTGGAATCAAAGCCGAGGTGGATACAGCGGCGGTATGGAATTATTTAGCCTACCGCTATGTTCCTGGCCCCGCTACATTGTTTCGCGGCATTCGCAAACTCATGCCGGGTTGTTATGCGATTTGGGAAAAAGGGGTATTAAGTGAAAAAAATTATTACCGCCCTCCCGATCGAGACGTATTTGCCGGTGCGCCGCTGCCGGCTGATCCCGTGGGGGGGTTTCTTGATAAGTTGGACGAGGCGGTCAATATCCGCATGATTGCGGATGTGCCTTTCGGAGCATTTCTATCCGGTGGTATTGATTCATCTGCAGTAGTCGGTCTAATGTCCCGTTATTCGGAGCAACCGGTAAAAACTTTCTCCGTAGGTTTTGCGGAGGCTCGCTACAGCGAGCTGGCTTATGCAAAGATCATAGCGGAACAATTCAAAACGGACCATCACGAACTGGTGGTTTCACAGGAGCATCTCATGCAGTATTTAGCGGAATTGGTACGTTTCCGTGATGCCCCCGTGGCCGAACCATCGGATATTCCGATTTATCTGCTGGCGAAAGAAGCACGCAAAACGGTGAAAATGGTACTGACGGGTGAAGGATCGGATGAGTTCCTGGGGGGGTATCCGAAGCATGTCTACGAACGCTACGTCAGGTGGTATCAGGTGTTACCGTATTTTATCCGTCACGGTTTGTTAGAACCCCTGGTGCAGGCACTGCCGTATCGTTTCCGGCGCGCCAAAACAGCGATCATTAACTTGGGGTTGGAGCGATTCGAAGAGCGCATGCCGCGTTGGTTTGGCGCTTTGTCGGATACGGAGCGGATGCAATTAATGGCAATGCTCCCACCAGTTAATCGCACGAACGGTGTGCAATTTGACTCACCTTCTGCAAACAGCTCTTTGCGCCGCATTTTACATTTTGATCAGACCAGCTGGTTACCCGACAATTTGCTGGAGCGTGGGGACCGGATGACGATGGCTGCTTCCTTGGAAGCGCGTATGCCTTTTATGGATCATGAACTGGCCGCATTTGTATCCAGTCTGCCGGACAAGTATCGGGTGCGCGGCCATACCACGAAGTGGATACTGCGTGAAGCGATGAAGCGACTACTTCCGTCAGCTATTTTACAGCGCCCGAAAGTAGGCTTCCGTGTGCCAGTCAACGAGTGGTTCCGGGGTTCCATGCGGGAATATCTTTACGAGCATTTAAAGGGCACTGCATCGCTCACAGGAAAATATTACCGGCCGGAAATGCTCGATAAAATACTGGCCGATCATATGGCAGGCCGGCAAAATCACGAAAAGCTATTGTGGAGCATGCTTAATCTCGAAATCTGGCATCGTCAATATTTGAAATAATGTTGTATTGCTACTAAAAAATAACTGGACACTATGAAAGAGGTAACCGATGTTTTTTATATCCCATCGCTGGATGGAATGCGTGCTGTTGCCACGATACTGGTTTTTGTGGCGCACGCCGGTTGGTCTCACATTATTCCCGGCGGATTTGGCGTCACGATTTTTTTCTTTCTCAGCGGCTATTTAATAACGACGCTGTTGCGAAGAGAGTACGAAAATACGGGGTCCATTAATTTTAAGAATTTTTATTTGCGGCGTGCTTACCGCATATTCCCGCCGCTATATATTGTGCTGTTTTTAATAGCGCTATTTGCCCTGACAGGATTGATTGAACATCAGATGCATTTGTGGGGGGTCGTTTCGCAGATTTTTTACTGGACAAATTACTATATTATTTTTTACGGCAAGGAATATCTTGTACCGAGCACTTCCGTTTACTGGTCTCTGGCGATCGAGGAGCATTTTTATTTTATTTTTCCGTTTGTATTTTTGCTTGCGATCCGCCGGTTCTCTTACGCAAATGCTGCGTTATTTTTCTTCATGTTTTGTTTACTGGTGCTGAGTTGGCGTTATTGGCTTATTCTGGAAGCCGGCATGTCGCACGACTATACTTACTATGCGACAGACACGCGGTTTGATTCGCTTTTATTTGGCTGCATCATGGGGGTATGGAGAAATCCGGTTGCTGATGAAGCATGGAAGCTGGATCAACGCTCCGGTCACATCGTGCTTTGCATCGCATTGCTGGTGCTCTTGTTTTGCCTTGTTTGGCGTAACGATACTTTCCGCGAAACCTTTCGCTATACGCTGCAAGGGATGGGCTTATTTCCGGTTTTCTGGCTGGCGATCCGGCATCCCGGTTGGTTGGTGTTTCGATGGCTTAACTGGCATCCGGTACGTTTTTTCGGTGTAATTTCTTACACTTTTTATCTTAGCCACCTGTTTTGGATATTCATGGTGCACCGGTTGATCGATGCGAGCAATTTTGTCCGTGCGCTGGTTGCTTTTATTTTCTCATTTGCGTTCTCGGCATTGCTGTTCTATACCGTTGAACGACCAATGGCTGGTTTGAGAAGGCGTTTGCATGCTGATGCTGGTTGATAGGCAAAATCTCACTTGAGCACTTTTACCCAATCTCACTCGCGAAGTAGCTGTGGTGGTTATGGTTATCAACCATGAGTAGTAATCTTACCTGGAAATTTAATCGATTGCGGACTATGGGATTGCCGGAAATCGGTTATCGCATTCGCCAAGTTGCTCAGACCAAAGCGGAATTACTGACTGTCAAATGGATGCGGCAGCCTCCTGCACCGGATTGTTCGCGCTTTGGTAAAGCATGGTTGAATCCACTGCCGCACGGTATGGATTCCGCGCTCTATCGTGTCGCAGCGGATCGGGTGCTTGCCGGATATTACGATGTTTTTGCTCTGCATAATGTGCAGTTAGGTTTTCCGCCACAGTGGAATCGCGATCCCAAAACAGGTATTGAAGCGCCGTTAGTTTTTGGAAAAACTTTAGATTATCGCGATGAATGCTTGGTCGGTAATATTAAGTATCTTTGGGAACCCAATCGCCACCTGCATCTGACGACACTCGCGCAAGCTTACTATTTGAGCGGCGACATGCGTTATGCGGAAGGTGTGCAGTTGCTGCTTGAGTCGTGGTTTGATCAGTGTCCGTATCCGTTTGGGGTGAATTGGACCGGCTCGCTGGAATTAGCCATACGGCTTGTCAATTGGTCGTTTATCTGGCATTTGCTGGGTGGCGAGAGTAATCCTCTGTTTATTTCCCTGAGCGGTCAGCATTTTAAGCGCCGCTGGTTGGATAGTATTTATCAGCATAGTTATTTTATCGCTGGTTATTTGTCGCGGCATTCGTCAGCCAACAACCATTTGTTCGGCGAACTGATGGGGCTATTTGTGGCGGCAATTACCTGGCCTTGCTGGCCGGAAGGAAGTCGCTGGCAGCAGCAGGCTTACACTGAACTCGAGTTAGAAGCGCTTAAGCAGAATGCGCCTGACGGGGTGAATCGTGAGCAAGCAGTTTATTATCAACATGAAGTGGCTGACATGATGCTAATCTGCTGGTTGATTGGCCGTGCCAACGGTTTCCAGTTTTCCCAGGAATTTACGAACCGGCTGGAGCGTATGCTGGAGTTTATTGCCGCCATCATGGATGTGGCGGGTACTGTCCCGATGATCGGCGATGCCGATGGCGCCTTGATGGTGCATTGGAGCAAAGAATCTGATTGGCATGTTTACCGTTCGCTACTAGCTACGGGTGCAGTGTTGTTTCAGCGGCATGATTTCAAGATCAAAGCAAGGTGCTTCGATGATAAGAGCCGATGGTTGTTGGGCGACGATGCCCAACACGCTTTCGATTCTTTGCTGCCCGGTGAAAATCCATCAACAGCCCGGCGAAAATTTCGCGATGGCGGTTATTTTATTCTCGGTAGTAAACTCGACACTGCCGATGAAGTTCGTATCGTGGCCGATGTTGGGCCACTCGGATACCTGTCTATTGCCGCGCATGGCCATGCCGATGCATTGTCGTTTACTTTGTCGGTGGCAGGTCACGCGCTGTTGATTGATCCCGGCACTTATGCATTTCATACGCAGAAAAAATGGCGTTATTATTTCCGCGGCACCTCAGCTCATAATACCGTGAGAGTGGATGGTGTCGATCAATCTGAGCCGGGCGGCAATTTTATGTGGCTGCGCCATGCGAATGTCCGCTGTGAGAGCTGGAAAAGCGATCAAGAGAGAGATTGTCTGATAGGAAGTCATGACGGTTACACACGTCTGTCGGATCCGGTTGTTCATCGTAGAACAATAGAATTCCTGAAAAATGAGGGAATCATTCGGGTAGAGGACTTTTTTGACTGTAATCGTGAACATACGATTGAGCTTAATTGGCATTTTGCCGAAATATGCGAAGTGTGGATTGAATCGGACCAAGTGCAAGCGGCAGTAGCCGATGTCAGTATGCAAATGACGATGCCGGACAGCGATTGCAAACCGGAATTGGCGCGTGGCAGAGATGAGCCGCCATCCGGTTGGGTGTCTCACCGCTTTGATGAAAAAGTGCCGGCGCCGACGATTACGTGGCGAGAAAAAATCACTGGTGCGACAAAAAAGGTAACAATTTTACGGATTACAGCAGGTTATAATAATAACTGAATTATTTGTAGGGGATTGATAAAGATGTATTCTGATCAATTAATTAAAGGAGTTGCATGAAGATAAGCATATTCGGTTTAGGGTATGTAGGTACTGTTTCCGCCGGATGCCTGGCAACAGATGGGCATTTCGTGATCGGAGTCGATCCTAATAAAACAAAAGTTGATCTGATCAATCAAGGCGTATCGCCAATTGTCGAAAAAGACATTGGAGAAATGATTGCTGCAGCGGTTAAAAATAAATTATTGCGAGCAACTCTGGATGTTCAGGATGCGGTAATGAATTCCGACATTTCACTGGTTTGCGTGGGAACACCTTCGCAACTGAATGGCAATCTGGATTTAAGTCATGTACGCAAAGTTTGTGAACAAATTGGCGCGACGCTGAAGGAGAAAAGCGCTTTTCATGTGATAGTTGCGCGTAGTACGATGTTGCCGGGTTCCATGCGAACCGTTGTGATTCCCGCGCTGGAATCTTATTCCGGCAAGAAAGCAGGAGTTGATTTCGGTGTGTGCAACAATCCGGAATTCCTGCGCGAAGGGACGGCTGTATTTGATTATTACAATCCACCTAAGACTGTGATCGGTGAAACTGACGTTAAAGCAGGTGAGCTTTTGATGCAACTGTATGCAAAAATGACCGCGCCGCTTATCCGTACCGAAGTGGAAATAGCTGAAATGGTCAAATATGCTGATAATACTTGGCATGCGGTTAAAGTGGCATTCGCCAATGAAATTGGCAATCTCAGTAAAGCAGAGGGTATCGATGGCCATAAAGTGATGGAGATTTTTTGCCAGGATACTAAATTAAATCTTTCATCCTATTATATGAAACCAGGATTTGCCTTCGGCGGTTCGTGCTTGCCCAAGGATGTGCGCGCTTTGATGTATAAAGGAAAAAGTCTGGATATGGATTTGCCACTTATTAATGCCATTCTTCTTTCAAATCAGCGGCAGATCGAAAAAGGGATCAAAATGATTGTCAATAAAGGTCATCGAAAAATCGGTATACTGGGTTTTTCATTCAAAGCTGGTACAGATGATCTGCGTGAATCGCCTCTCGTCGAAGTGATCGAATATCTTATCGGAAAAGGATATGAACTCAAGCTATATGATAAGAATGTAAATCTGGCAGCATTGACGGGGGCTAATCAAGACTATATTCTGAATCATATTCCGCACATTTCAAAGTTGATGGCTTCCTCGGTGGGTGAAGTGCTTAATTTTGCGCAAACAATTGTCATTGGAAATGGTGCGGCCGAGTTTCGTAATGTACCAAATGAAATAAAATCTGGGCAAGTGGTGGTGGATTTAGTTCGGATAGTACCCAATTCAAGTGGAGATTGCTATGACGGAATTTGCTGGTAACCATCAGAACGTGGATTTTGCTGATCCGAAGACGGTGATTCTGGCAGATATAATGTGTCAACAAGAGGACTCGACTCCGTCAAGAATACTCGTAGTAGGATGCGGTAAAGGGATAGAAGCGGCTGTCCTTGCGCAGTACTTGGGAGCTTCAGTCACCGGTATCGATATTGTTGCCGATTTCGATGCACGCGCTTGCATGTTTGCGGACTTACGCTGCGGGGATGCGACGCAGATGGAATTTTCTGACGAAAGTTTTGATTTTGTCTACTCTTACCATGCCCTTGAGCATATTCCTGATTTTCGTGCAGCTTTACGCGAAATGCGGCGCGTGCTTCGCCGTGATGGCGGATGGATGATCGGTACACCCAATAGTCAGCGGATTATTGGATATCTTGGCAGCAAAGACGCTTCCACAGTAGAGAAATTACAGTGGAATCTGATTGACTGGAATGCCAAGTTGCACGGGCGCTTCCGCAATGAACTTGGTGCTCATGCAGGATATGCTAAAGAAGAATTGCGCTGCGAATTGGTGGGAGTTTTCAGTCAAGTTACGGACATTACACTCGATTACTATCGAAATGTTTATTCCGGCAAACGCAGCTTGATTGAGACTATAGTTCGGATCGGGGCAGCATCCTGGTTGTTTCCTAGTATCTACTTTATAGGGCGGCGCTGAGTTTATAAGTATAAAATATAATCATCAGGTGATATCGATAGCTTGTTTTTAGGGTTTTAAAGCGATCCTTTAAGAGATTCAGGAGATAAAAATAATGAATCGCAAAATATCGTTCCTCATCGAGGAACCGGAAAGTGCGTTAGCACTGTTGAACATTCGCCTTCACCAGCGGAGATCAGAATCTTCCGTGAGAATTTTGATCTCTCTACGGAAATGCGGATATTGAATTTGCGGGAATGGAATGACAGTTATATGCACGCTATAGATTCACTCCGGTCGTTATACCTGAAGCAGGTCAGCTGCTATTTACGGGCAAATTCTTTGGCATTGTATGTTGTTCCTTGGTGATTGAGCATGTTACTGTACCGAAGGGGGCAGTTTAGAGTCACCAGTATGAGTTTGCGAAAGAGACTTGCCGTTTGAGGAGAGGGGATTGTGAAAGAACCTTATCGCTAATTCCCTATTGAAAATTCCTTGCTTCCTGCCGCATCGGCTTCAGGTGCCGTTGATACGGCTTTTTAATCAGTTTTGGATAAAAAAACAGCCCTGATTTATTTGCTGACGATAAACGCATGGAAAACTACTTCCCGATGCCAGTATCCTCAGAGAGCGTGCATTAGGTATGACCAAATCACTCTTGCTTATTGCCGAGACTAATTAAATGTCACTTATTTCTAAACGCCGGGTACTCATCTTGGTCGAGAATCTTCCTTCACCTTTCGATCGCCGGGTATGGCAGGAAGCGACAACGTTGCGTGACAACGGCTATGCCGTTTCCATCATCTGCCCGACGGGCAAAGGGTATGAGAAAGAATATGAAGTTATTGACGGAATTCATATTTATCGCTATCGTTTGCCATTCGAAGCCGAGGATGCAAAAGGCTACTTGATTGAATATTCCGTTGCTTTGTTTCATACCTTCCGGCTTGCCTGGAAAGTGCAATTTTCTCAGGGGTTCGATGTCGTTCATGCATGCAATCCGCCTGATTTGCTATTTCTGATCGGTGGTTTCTTTAAACTGTTTTTGCGCAAAAAGTTCTTGTTCGATCATCATGATATCAACCCAGAGTTGTATGAGGCAAAATTCGGACGACGTGATTTCTTTTATCTATTAATGGTGTTGTTCGAACGCTGGACATTCAGGGCCGCCGATGTTTCGATCGCTACCAATGAATCTTATAAAAAGATCGCGATAGAACGCGGCGGGATGGATCCGGGCAAAGTTTTCGTGGTGCGCAGTGGACCTAAGCTGGATCGCATGCGTATCTTGCCACCCAAAGAGGAGCTTAAGCACGGACGGCGGTATTTAGTCGGCTATGTCGGTGTGATGGGGGCACAGGAAGGAATTGATCTGTTGTTGCAGTCCGCTCATTACTTGATCAAGGATCTGGGGCGAACGGATGTGCATTTCGGTTTGGTAGGCAGCGGCACTTCGCTTGAAGAGATGAAGCAATTGGCTATTAATCTTGGAATCGGTGATTTTGTGACTTTTACCGGTCGAGTGCCGGATCAGGAGTTATTAGCGATGCTCAATACTGCTGATATATGCGTAAACCCGGACGTGGCCAATGAAATGAATGACAAGTCCACGATGAATAAGATCATGGAGTATATGGCATTAGGTAAACCCATCGTGCAATTCGATCTTACTGAAGGTAAGGTTTCCGCGCAGGATGCATCTTTATACGCAATAAAAAATGATCCGGTCGATATGGCTTTGAAAATAGTGCAGTTGCTGGATGATCCGGAACTGCGGCAGCGCATGGGAGAATTTGGGCGCAACCGGGTAAGAAATGAACTCGAGTGGTGTTACGAAGCGCCTAAATTATTAGCGGCCTATGATGCGATTTTTGCTAAATAAGCTTGCTGCAACGGCAAACACTTCGAGTGCCATGCCGCTTTTTCGTTTTGTTTACATTAGCGGGAATAGACAAGGGAAATGAGCAGCAACCAGAACGGCATTATTCATAAGTTCCGCCTCATCTTACAAGTTATGGGGATTTCATTTTGGCAATTCTAGTTACGGGCGCGGCCGGCTTTATTGGCTGTAATATTGTGCAGCGTTTGCTTGCTAGTAATCATCGAATCCTTGGGATAGACAATTTAAGTAATGGCTCCAGGAAAAATATTGCGCACAGTTTGCAAGATGCGAGATTTGTATTTGTAGAGGCTGATCTATCGGATTTATCTGCGTATATGTCGATCGCACAACCGTTTCACAAAGCAGATCCGATCAATGAAGTGTGGCATTTGGCGGCAAATTCTGACATACCGGCAGGTATAAACGATGCTGGCGTGGATTTGCGTGATACCTTCATGACTACGTTTAATACACTCGAGGTGATGAAGCGTTTAGAGATCAAACAGCTTGCATTCGCCTCGACTTCGGCGGTTTATGGTGATCATGAAAATATAAGGCTACATGAGGATATTGGTCCCTTATTGCCGATTTCCAATTATGGTGCCATGAAACTGGCATCGGAAGCTCTGATCAGTGCAGCGGTGGAAGCTTGGCTCGAACGAGCTTGGGTTTTCAGATTTCCGAATGTGATCGGTGTGCCTGCCACGCATGGTGCCTTGCTTGATTTCGTCCGCAAATTGCGGCGAACGCCTGACAATCTCAATGTGCTTGGCAATGGCACTCAGCAAAAAGGTTATCTGCATGTATCGGAATTAATTGATGCAATGTTATTTATCCGTGAGTCTGCAAAAGAACGGTTGGCATACTACAACATTGGTTCCGACGATGATGGTGTGACCGTTCGTTTTATGGCGGAGCAAGTGGTTGCGGCGGTGGCGCCGGATACCAAGATCAGTTTTGGTGAAGGTAATAAAGGTTGGGTTGGCGATGTTCCTCGTTTTGTTTATTCGATTGAAAAACTGCGCGCATTAGGATGGCAACCCAAGATGGGGTCGGCTGATGCGATCAGGTTAGCCATCGGTGAAATTATCGACCAGGAAATGCGCCAGTGAAACAGGTTGTTATTTTGGCTGGCGGTAAGGGGACTCGATTGGCCGAGCGGCTTAATGGGCTGCCTAAACCATTGATCGATATTTGTGGCATACCTTTACTGGAGCGGCAAATATTGCTGGCTAAACGATACGGCTTCACCGATGTATTGGTGTTGGTGAATCACGCGGCACAATTCATCATCGATTTCTGCGCAGCACGGAGTAACTGGGGATTACGCTTAACGTGCTTGGACGATGGTGTGCCGAGAGGAACAGCCGGAGCGACGCTCGCTGCGTTGGATCATCTTGCTGAAGAATTTTTGGTGATGTACGGTGATACCATGCTGGAGGTTGATCTGAACAGGTTTCAGCAGGCACACATGGAGCGTCCGCGCGCAGCTGCTACGCTATTCTTGCACCCCAATGATCATCCGCACGATTCGGATCTGGTCGAAGTAAATGATAATGGTGAAATTGTCGCTTTCCATCCTTATCCGCACGATCCGTCTTGTTACTATCCCAATTTGGTCAATGCAGCGCTTTATTGGGTACGTAAGTCCGCACTTCTGCCTTTCCGAGGCAAAGAAGGGCAAATAGATTTTGCCAAACACTTATTTCCGGAAATGTTAGCTGCCGGACGAGAGCTTTCTGGTTATATCAGTCCTGAGTATATTAAAGATAGCGGTACACCGAATAGACTCGACAAAGTGTGCAATGATTTTATGTCTGGACGTATTGCCCGCTCCAATCTTGATCAGCGGCAAACTGCTGTTTTTCTCGATCGTGACGGTACGGTCAACCGGGAAGTGGGTCACCTTGCCAATGCCGATGCACTGGAATTGTTGCCAGGAGTATCGCAAGCGCTCCGGCGGCTTAATCAATCCGATTACAGAAGCATTATCGTCACGAATCAGCCGGTTCTGGCGCGAGGCGACTGTACGATGGCCGAGTTGCGGCGAATCCATGCGCGTATGGAAACATTGCTAGGGCATGAAGGTGCTTATCTCGATCGTATTTATTTTTGTCCGCATCACCCGGATAGTGGTTTTCCCGGTGAAGTTGCAGCACTCAAAATCGACTGTCATTGCCGCAAACCAAAAACGGGATTAGTAGAAGCCGCTTGCCGCGAATTTAATATTGATCTTTCCGGTTCGTGGTTTATTGGGGATACTTTGGTCGATGTCGCTACGGCTCACGCTATTGGGTTGCGAGCTATTTTGGTTGAGACCGGGTATGCAGGAATGGATTATCGCGCAATGGCCTGGCCCGACTATACTTTGCCCGATTTGCCGCAAGCGGTTGATTTCATTTTGAACGATCATCGGCAGTTGCTCGAATTTGCTGCAACGCAAACAGCAGAAGTTAAGGCTGGTGACTTGGTATTGGTTGGTGGTTTATCCCGAAGCGGCAAGAGCAATTTTTCTTCCGCTATAACTGAGAGCTTGCGCCTGCGTGGTTTGACAGCACATCGTTTGCCCTTGGATGCCTGGCTGATAGACGATGATCAGCGTACTGTCGGTGTCAGGGGGCGCTATGATTTACCGGCTATTTCGCAATTACTCCAAGCACGGACCAATGGAATGCAGCAACTTGAATTAGGGGTTTATCATAAACTGCAGCGCTGTCGTATGCAAAGTGGTGTACCTATTACGATTGATCCTCAAGATGTGATCATTGTCGATGGGACGATTGCACTTGAACTTACACAGTTTTTCCCAGATGCACACAAAATCTTCATTGAGATAGCAGAAGATGAGCGCAAACGCCGAGTGCTTAAAGAATATCGCTTGCGAGGCTGTAATGATGAAGAAGCGGAATTTATCTACAATTCAAGGCAGCAGGATGAGGTGCCGTACATATTTGCTGGCGCAGATGGCGCTAACCGGTTAAACATTGAATTAACTAACCTGCAACTTTAATACATGATTATTAGCCGTACCCCCTTGCGAATGAGTTTTACCGGCGGCGGGAGCGATTTGCCTGCTTTTTACCGGCGTTTTGGCGGTGCAGTACTTAGTTCAGCTATCGATAAGTATGTTTACGTTACAGTGAATCCAAAGTTCGATAACGGTATTCGTATTGCTTATTCCAAGAACGAAGAAGTCAATAATGTTTCCGAAATTAAACATCACTTGGTCAAGGCGACCATGGAATATCTCAATATTTCCGGTGGCGTCGAAATCACCACGATTGCCGATATTCCGTCGCGTGGAACCGGTTTAGGCTCATCCAGTTCGTTCACTGTCGGCTTATTGCATGCTCTAAATGCTTTTAATAGCAGCTATATATCCGCAGAGCACTTGGGGCGTGACGCATGTCACATCGAAATTGATTTATGCGGAGAGCCGATCGGCAAGCAAGATCAATATGCAGCAGCCTATGGCGGTTTCAATCTGATTGAATTTCAACCTGACGATTCAGTGGTAGTTACGCCGATAATTTGCGCCAAGGAGACCATCCATACTATTCAAAATGACACGATTGTTTTTTATACCGGAATCACGCGAAGCGCTTCAACACTATTGAAGAATCAATCCGATGCGATGGTTGAGGATACGACGAAACAACTTATTATGCAGCGTATGGTGAGTCTGACCTATACATTGTTTAATGAATTGCAGAACAATAATACCCAGGTCTTTGGCGAGATTCTGCACGAGAATTGGATGTTGAAACGAGAAATGACAACCGGTATCAGTAATAGTGAAATCGATAATTGGTATGATCGCGCACGTGCAGCTGGCGCGCTGGGTGGAAAAATCCTTGGTGCCGGAGCGGGGGGGTTCTTGATGTTATATGCTCCACAACACTGTCATGCTGCGATTGTGAACGCATTGACTGATTTGCGGAAGATTCCCATGAGATTTGAACCTCTTGGAAGTCGAATTATCTTTTATCATTAACATATTATCTCTCTAGGAGAGTTCCATGAACGAAAAATTTTCTATTACCGCAACTTCATATCTTGATAAGCTTCAGGCGGCACTGGCTGTGCTTGATCGGGATCAAATCGACCATGCGGTCGGTTTAGTGACTGCTGCCTGGGAAAACGGATGTCAGATCATTACGCTCGGGAATGGGGGAAGCTCACTAACGGCTTTGCATTTTATCAATGACTGGAATAAAAGCATCTATCTTTCCAGCGGACGGTCATTTCGAGGGCGAAGCTTGCTCGATAATGTCGGTTTGATCATGTCTTATTCTAACGATATCTCGTTTGAAGATATGTTTGTCGAGCAATTGAAAAATATTATGGAACCGGGTGATCTTGTACTGGCGCTATCAGGTAGTGGAAATTCAGAAAATGTCATTCGCGCTGTTCAGTACGCCAATGCGCATGGTGCCGTAACACTGGGGTTGTGCGGATATAGTGGCGGCAAACTCAAAGAAATTGCGCAGCATCATGTCTGGGCAGCAGTGAACGATATGCAAATATCGGAAGATGTTCACGCTATCTTCGGGCATATCGTTATGCAGGCACTGTGCTGCAAAGGTCGGAACTGTTGAAAGCTACTGATCGCGAGCTAAATGTTACGATTTTATATCCAGATACACGCATTTTGGGTGGCGTGGCGATATTCATTGAAGCCATGCGGCGAGCATTTGATAGCAGTATCAGGACAGAGCATTTTCTAGTGGGGCGGCGTTCCACAGATGTCGGTCGTACTAAAATACTGTTAAACACATTATTCGATACATTAAAGCTAGCTTGGCATGTAAGCACTGCGAGACCGGATGTAGTGCACATTAATCCGTCACTAAACTTCAAGTCACTGTTCCGTGATGGATTATTCCTGCTGGTATTGAGATTGATGAATAAGCGCGAAGTACTGATGTTTATGCATGGCTGGGAAGAAGATTTGTCGGCAAAGATTGCTGGAAATCGCTTCTTTCGCTATCTTTTCCGGTACATTTATAGTTGGCCGGCAAAAACCATCGTGCTTGCTAGCCATTTTCGTGACCAGTTGATATCGATGGGTTTTAATCCGGATAAAATTCGGGTAGATTCGGCAATGTTCGATGGCGCTATGTTCGATGGTCTTGTAAGACAGCAACATACCGACCGCCGCCTGGTTTTTGTTTCCCGTTTGGTTGCTGGTAAAGGGATGTGGGAGTTGCTGGATGCGTATGCGATCCTTAAAACTGAATATCCCAATTTGACCCTCTGGTTCGTTGGTGACGGAGAGGATCGAGAGGCTATAGTGCAGGCGTTAGCTGAACGTTCGATTCCTGATGTTACTGTCACTGGATTTGTTAGCACAGCAACCAAAGCCCAGATATTGCTTGATGGTGATTTATTCGTTTTCCCAACTACTTACGGTGAAGGATGTCCGGCTTCGTTGCTTGAAGCGATGGCTGCAGGATTGCCTTGCATTACAACGGCGGTTGGCGGGATACCAGATATTTTTATTGACAAAATAAATGGAATCCTTTTAAATAAAAAAGTGACATCTCAAGCAGTAGCGGATGCTATCGTTAGTCTTGTGTCTGATGTCGCTGTACTGAAGGCAACAGCGGATCGAAATCGAACTGCTGCGTGGAGTAACTTTGAGTCCCATATAGTATCAGATCGTATTGCATCGGAATATCGAGCGATAGTATCAGTTTTCAATTCAAAGTATTAATAAATCAATAATCATTGCATGTATTTAGCAATGTTCAGGTTTGCTAGATTTAGCTGATCTAATTTGATAATTTCAGGCTTTCCTATGCTTCCTATATAAAGAAGCATCATTGACAGAGGCCTGCAATTGTTACATCAATATTGATTCCAAACAAATTGCAAATAAAGAAATATAACGCAATTATTTTAAGGAGAAAATCAACATGACTTTTTTTATGTCATCATTGCTGTTCTTTTCCATCGGTCTAATTGCTCCAGCAACTTATGCTGCTAACCTGCTCTTCAAATCTAATTTTGGAGCAGGTGTTGTACTCAATGCACCCACAGCTTTTTCAACTTATGCAGCCTGGCAACCACTCACTGGAACCGATCAAGAAACTGGCTATAGCTGGCCTGTTGAGGCGCTGGGTTCGGATTTATCGGCTGTTCAACTCATTGCGGTCGATCCCATTACGCCTTCGAGCATCAGAAATTACATTTCGAATCAAATTAGAACTGTTACTGGGCCTGAAGGCACAGCCGTTAATGAGCTTTTTCAGAATGTAAAAATAAAGGCACCAGTGGGAGCGGGGGGGTCACAAGCTCCGTTAATGATCAAAAGGCCATCAACAATAGGTGATGTAGGAGAGCTTTACATTACTTATTGGTTTAAGTATTCAGCAGATCTTTTAAGTGAACTCGATAGCACAGTTTCCGCGGGAGACTGGCGTATTCAGTTTGAATTTAAAACGGGTGGATATAAGGGTAATAACTCTGAAGGTGATTATCGGATTGCTATATATGTAGTCAAAGGAAATGATGGCAAACTATTTTGGAATACAAATGGCGATAATATAGCAAATGGTCCTTTGAGTCCGGTTGAATATTGGTCTATAGAAAATCATGAGGTCCCTGTTCCCGTGGACAAGTGGTTTAAATTTGAAGTTTACTGGAATCGGTCAAGCGGTAATGACGGGCGTGTCTGGGCAGCGGTTGATGGTCAACAGATTGTTGACCATTATGGTCCGAATATGGGGAATTACAATCTTCCCATAACCCGGATTATGGTTAATAACGCCTATAGCGGAGGCTATGCACCGGTAGAGTCGCATTCCACAGGATTGGAAATTTGGGATGGTTTCCCATGTGGGGATGGCGTGTCTTGTTTTGGTTCTAATTCTGGTTCTGGGGCCGATTCCGTGGCTCCGGATGCACCTACATCACTTCAGACAACACCAACTAGAACTAGAACCACTACGAGAAGAAGATACTGACGTGATTCCTTTGATCTGCACAGCCTGATAGTAAAATTAAGCGCTGACATTGCGCTAAATAGAGCAATGAAATGAGTAAGGAACGCACATGATATTCAAGTGAATTCCAAGTCAAAGTTTTGTCTCTGGTTGCAATACTAAGGAACCTTGAAAAAGCTCCTAAAGGTTTCTGAGGTATCAAAGTTTGCAGGTCTAATATCCTGAAGTTACCAATGAAACAGACAATCTTTGCCGACGCCGAGTACTCAAACAAGTGCAAGTAGATACGCAAGGAATTGTTCTTGAAAGGGATGGAACAGGTTGTGCCGTGACAGGGATTGATCGGAGGATCGATTGGACCGCACCACCCGCGAGGAGAGGGTGGTCGTCCCTGCTATCTCTTGATGGCCATGCGGCGCGGGTCACTTGCTGCAGAACTGGTTTGGCTACAGTGATCCGGCGATGGAAGAGGCATTGTATGAGACCACGATCTTGCACCAGTTTGCTGATCTTGGTCTGGAGCGGATTCCGAACGAAACCGCCATTCTCAACTGACATGGTCAATTAAAACTAGACACGTTAGTTAAGCTACTTTTATCGATTTTATATTGGTTTGGGCTTTTGTAATCCAGGTATGAATGCAGTCTTTGGTTGTTATAAAACACGGCGATATACTGCAAAATGTCTTGCTATGTTTCATATCGAGTTTGGTAATGCCGCCATTGGCGGCGTTCCCGTTTGAGGCTGCCAAGAAGCTTTCCGCAACTGCATCATCCCAACAATTTCCCAAGCGGCTCATGCTGTCAATAAAATCATATGCTTTCAGCATACGGTACGCCGTCGCCTTTTTTAAATATCGCGCTCCATCTTCACATTTGTTCCGCACGTACCGGCTTGGCTCCTGCGCCTGTCAATTGGCCTTTTGCCACTTACCAAACCCAATTCCCTAATGCCCGACTGGGCATCCCAAGAGCTTTCACTGTCACCGCGCATGGTTGATCACCCTGAACCAATTGTGCTGCTTCCAATTGGTATTCCAGTGCATACAATGCGCTCATGACCCTTTCTGCTTTTATTTCTTCGTTTCCTTAACTTGTAGTGTAACCTCGGTTAAGAAATACGTTTTTACAGGGCAAGGTCAGGATTCTCGGCAAGTCATTTTTCGGGGGTGAACTTTATTGCAAATTTTTTAATCCATCTGTTTCACTAACCTTTAGTAATCTAAGACATGGAAAGTAACCGTCATAAACAATGCCATGCACCTCGATACGTTTCTGTGAGCGCAGCATACTGACCAAATACTGCGCGATACCTTGAGTGATTACCTGCCCTGGAACCAGAACCGGAATTCCCGGCGGATAGGGAGTAATTTGATCTGCGCTTATCCGGCCGTTTAAGTTTGGATTGACTTTATCTTGTTCGTCCAACAATGGCATCAGTTCACCGCCGCAGTAGAAGGCATCGCGTGGCAGGTACTTCAGTTCGGTAAATCGCGGAATTTCGGCGGTTTGATAAAGCCGTTGCGGCGCGCGGTTTGCACGGGCGATGCGCATCAAGGCATCGTATAACCGCGATACCTTGCTGCGCGTGGTGCCGATCGTAAGTAAAAGCGTGAGTGTATTGAAAGTGGATTTTTCCACTTGAATGTTGAAACGCTCAAATAATTCCTGGATTAATTCTTCAACGGTAAATCCGCAGCGCGAAATATCCACCGTGACTTTGGTGGGATCGAGCCGAATATTATCTTGCTTTATTTCATCCGGCAGAAGATCGGCAAGTTCCAATACCTGGAATGCGCCGGTGGCGTTGATTTGCGCGCGTAATTCCTTTGCCAGTTCCAATGTGCGCGACAGCAACTTGTATCCTTCCAGCATGCTTTGCTTTCGTGCCACATCGAGGCTTGCAATCATGCTGTATTGCGGACTTGTAGAGGTATGCATATTGAAATTTTCGCGGAATAGATGTTCGTTGAAATCGGGATCGTTGACGTGAATCATGCTGGATTGTGAGAACGCCGATAGTACTTTGTGTGTGCTTTGGGTGGCGTAATCCGCACCGGCTTCGAGCGCGGTGGGGCGGAAAGCCGGATGGAAGCGGGCAAAACCATACCAGGCCTCATCGATAATGACTTTGATGCCTTTTGCATGTGCTGCCTGAATAATTGGCGGCAGATCATAACGCAAACCGTCATAGGTGCAATTGGTCAGGATTAGCGCTTGCGCGTCGGGATGCTCTTCGATAGCTTTAAATAGCGTTTGTTTGGGTACCGGTCCGTAAACGTTGAATTTTTTATTGACCGAGGAATCCAGATAAATCGGATGTGCACCAGACAATACAACGCCGTGATGCACGGATTTATGGCAATTACGGTCCAATAGTAGCTTATCGCCGGGTGCCAGTAATGTTTGGAATATGATCTTATTGGCGGTTGAAGTGCCGTTGGTGGCAAAAAATGTACGCCGTGCGCCAAAAGCCTTAGCGGCAATTTTTTGCGCTTCCGCGATTACCCCGGTGGGTTCCATCAGTGAATCGAGCATCGGTACCGAAACTGACAAGTCAGCGCGGAATATATGCTCACCGATGAACCCATAGAAATCGCTGACCCAAGGACTGTCGCGCAGCGAATCGCCCGACGAGTGTCCCGGCGTATGCCAAGCATCCTTGGCCATGAGCACATAATGCTTGAGTTGATCATAGAAAGGCGTGCGCGCCTTTTCTTGCAACTGAGCGTTGAGAATGCGATACATGCCGCGGTAATCGCGTTCTCCGCGGTAAAAATAACCATCCACGGTTTCCGAAAACAAGGCATCGACTACGTCATCTTCCTGCTCTTGCGCGATCAAAATGTAGATATTCAATTCCGGACGGAAATGAGAGATTTTCTGCACTAGTTCAAGGGCGGTCATTTGCAAATCGCGCGCATGTTTGCCTTGAGTTTTTAAAGTATAGAGCTTATCGTCGACGATCAATCCTTGGATGTCGCCGTCCTGCTCGATCGACTGCAGCGCTTCTTGCGCCGTTGTGACGCCGGAGAAAACCATACCCAGCGGATTTTCCATCGATTTGGCAGCGGTATTTAATCCTTTGGCGAATTCCTTCAGCACCAGCTTTTCATCGTTGATAATCAAAATCCGGCTAAGCGGTTTTTTCATGATATGCAGGCTATCCGATTATGCGGAGAGGATGGGAAATCAGTCCGGCAAATGCATTTTATTCATAACCAGCCAGAGTAAATTTATACGATCCTGGATCAGTCAATCGCATCAGTACATTCTTTACAGTCGTGGAGGGACCGATCATCGCCGATGGGATGTGCAGTTGGCCATTTCCGGATGAGAATGTTGCGATATTAGTTGGATTAACCGGTAGTGCCGCGACACTGGTTGGGTCAAGCTGGAATACAAAATCCGGTTTACTACTGATCAGCTGCAAATTGACGGTATACATCTGACCGGTTCCGATATCGACGGGAAAACTGAGAATGCCATCAGTGAATATACCCGTTACGTCCGCAGTCTCAACATGAGTGATTTGCACAAGATCATTCGTTGAGTTAACCGAGCCGTTGGTGTTGATTGTGGGTGTGGCGTTAAGACTGCTGCCTAGATTGGCTATCTTCAGTTTTGCAATGGCATCGAAGACGCTCATGCCATCGAAAATAACGCGCCCGAATACCGTAAAACCGCCATTCTGATTGTCCAGATTTGCAGAATTATCCGCCAGATTGACAAACCACTGGCTGGTTGCGCTGTTGGGATTGCCGCCGAGCTTAGCCATTGCTACGGTACCGCGTGTATTCGAAATCTTGAATTCATTAATGATCGGAGAGAAGGTATTGACCGCTGCCAGGGATTTTCCGCTGGCGCCATCCACGATCTTGAAACCACCGCCTTGGATGACAAAACCGGGAACGCTGCGGTGAAAAATTCCGTTGGTATAAGCGTCGCTATGGATGTATTGAAGAAAATTAGCGGTTGTGACCGGTGTTTGTGTGTCAAAAAGCTCGATACAAAATTGCCCCATGTTGCTGGT
>CAYQZF010000020.1:0-20631 GCA_964421895.1 uncultured Nitrosomonas sp.
TCATGTTGCTGACCGGCAAGCCGTTAACGCGCGCCGCAATTTTGGGAATAATTTGGGATCGTGTCAATCGGTAAGTAAAAGTTTTCCGTGCCCGGGTATCTCAGATAGAATGCTGGGAGTTAAATTAATTGATGCAGGAATTTTGCCGGATGACTGATTGGATAGAAATTACAATTTATTCTGTAATTGCGTTAGTGGCAGGGCTGATTGTCGCGCAGATCATCAATGAGAAGCTGCGCAAATAAAAATTTTCATACCGGCTATTTCTTTTTCCATTGCCCGTTGGTCTGGATCCACGTTCCCGGCGGCACCGTGCGGATAATCTCCGCGGCGTAGACTTTCGCCACTTGGTCAATATCGATGCCTTGGGCAGTTGCTTTTTGCTGATAAATGGCTCTGCGCTTTGCATTAATCTCCTCGGCTTCTCCCTGTGCTCCCGGTTCGCGCGCGACGACATAGCCATTATAACTTTCGCCGATGGCACCGGATGCACGCAGGCTCTCGAGGGAATCCGCCCAAACCGGCATTGCGGCGAGCGTGGCGAGAATCAGGGTGAACCAAAGGGCGCGGCTGATTCCCGGTAAAGATTTTTTAACGATCATGTTTACAATACGCTGCATAGTATTCTCCTTGTCGCATTGAATATCAGAAGATGTTGGGGTTGGCCGCGATATCTTTTTTGGCTTGATCTTCAAGCTTAACCCGGACATCCGCATCCAGCTTGATATTGAGATTAATCGTAATCGGCTCCTGCGGTGATTCTACTTTGACTGTCGGTGCGCATGCCGCGATTACCAGGCAGCAAAGAATCAGGATTACTTTGACTTGCATCGGATTAGTTAGCTGACCAATTTTGCGCATGATGGTATTCCTTTTCTGATAGATTTTCGCGCTGCTTCGGGCTGAAAATCCGGGTAATAGGCCATATTTAACTAGGCTCAAGCTTCCTACTGGAATTTTAACGAGCCGCGCAGGATTTCATGAGATAAGTTGTAACCTCGATTGATCGTTTGCAGAATTTTATCAATATCCGTTTCAAGCTTAATATTCAAACGAAATGCCCGCCCTTCTTTTACTTCGGGATTATTCCCTAACAGCGACAATTTGGCTACCAGATCGTGTATGACGGCTTTGTCGAGATCCATCGATAATTCAGTATAGTGAAAATTTTGCGCAGCTTGCAGCAATAAATTCATCTCTTTGCCGGATGAAGCCAGCAGTTGCGAAGCTTTTTCCGATTTGAAGCGCAACACGCCCGGTGCTCGCGCCGCCAGATGACCCTGCGTGATCGTCACTTGATTCTCTTTTAATGTCAGCGGGATCTGACCATCGAGATGACCGCTGCCCGTCAGTCCGTCGACCTTGATCAGGTTAAAAAAAGATTCCAGGTCGATGTTGCTGACGCGAATCAGCGTGTCGGAACGCACCATAGCCGGATCGATGATGGTTGGTACCACGGATAGCGTGCCTTGCAGCATGGAAAATTGCGCTTGTTCAATGGCGATGCGCGGCGGGCTGGTGCCTTCGATATGATAGGAGACCAACAGGTTTTCCAGCGGAATTCCGGCATCGATGCGTTGAACGGAAATGGTCTGCCCCGGCGGAGTGCTGGGAGACAATAAATCCGACAAGTGGAGGCTCACATTCAGATCGGTGAGTTTTGTATTCTCGCGCGCAAACGATAGATTGCGCAGTTCAAATGCAGCCTGACTGTTACGCACGCCTTCCTTGAACCATTTGAATTGCACATTGGCGCTGACATGGCCGTTGACTCCTTCGAGTTGTGCAAGAACGGGGGATAGAACGCTGGGTTGCAAACCATCTGGTGAGAAATTGAAAGGAACGATCTCCGCTTTGAGCATACCATCGCCGCTGTCGGGCGCGTGCTGGCCGTTAACTTTCAAATAACGCAACTCCGGCACGCCGCCTGTCATGTTCAAGGCATATACCACAGACTCTCCATCGGCAGCTTCATTGCGGATGCTGCCCGAAATCGACAACGCGGCAAATAACGGTTCAGATGCCAGATGCTGCAACCGGCCGATGGCGAAATCTGCAGCGGTACCGAGCTCGGTGTCATTCAAATAGGCAGTGGCGGAGATGTCTTTCATTTGCAGATCGGATTGCGGCAATGCGAATCCTGCATCGGCAATGGCGAATCGCCCCTGGTAATTCTTGTCGGCGCTGAGTTTGCCGGTCAACGTTATATTTCCGGGATAAATCTGCGCGTCGATTGCAGAGGATCCAGCACGATCAGCCCGCAAGCTCAGGTGGCCGGGGGTTACTGCGATATCGTGCGCCAGCGACCAGCCCTGCGCGCTTTTTGTCAAATCCAGATTCACTTGTGGAATGGAAAACTTTAGCGCATTCAGCAAATGAACAGGAGCGCCGGAGTCGATTTTACCCACCGTAATCTGCCCCGGATTGCGCAATCCGATACGCCAGCTGTTCTCTCCGGAAGCGATTTGCAGAGGTAAGGAAACCGATAGCTGCTGAACTTTGAGCGGTTGCGCAGACAATCGGCCGCCCGCAAGTTCAAAATCTAATGATCCGGTCAGCGATTGCACCGATGCGTAGATATCGCCTTTCAGGGTGATCTGGTCTACGGCGATGCCGCCCGATGTTAGGAGTGTTGCCGGGTTCTTGTCGGCTGACCCAAACACCGGTTGCGCTAGGGCTTTTCCCGATACATTAATGCCGGATAATGCGAATTCGGTCTGGATATGCTGTAACTGCAAAGCTGCAAACGAGAATGCCACTTCACCGGCAAAGCGGGAAATTTTCGCTGCTGGTAATGCCAGTAAGCCATCGGAAACGCTGATCTTGCCTTGCAGGTTGCCTTGTCTATCTAGTGTGGCAGTCAGCGAGCTTTTGCTTTGCGCAAGCGCACCGGAAACAATGACATTTAGTTGTATCGTTTGCCCAGGCTGGTGCTGCACGATCTCGCCGGATAGCGCAATATCGGTATTGCCAGCGGCGGAATGCAGATGAATGGTCGAATCTTTCAGTGATAAATCGGGCAGCCAAGGACTGCTGATCCCTGTTCCGGATGGGGCTGCCATGGGTTGGGAGGGACTCAAAGGCGGTCGCGAGTCCAAATCGACTGCGGCTTGCAATCCGCTGATTTCGATCGCAAGTGATTTTCCCATCAGCACATCCGGCAAGCGCCATGTCGCGAGCAGGCGATCCAAACGCAACTCTTTGTTGTTGCCTGCCGTTAGGCCGTTCAAACGGAAAGCATTGAAAGAAACATCCAGTTCCGTGAGGGATTGTAGCGGTAAGCCCTGCTTGTTCAATTGCTGACCGATCAGCGCATGCAGCAACGGATTGCGGAAAACATAAAGAGCCGCACCGGCAAGAACGATGAGGCTGATCAGGGCCAGTAATCCAGTTTTTAATCCTTTATTCATTGATTGTGCCGATGATATTTATTGGCGGGTTATTTTGTTTCCAGATTAGTTGTTAATGATTCCGCAATTCAGTGGTGTGAGCAATAAATTTTTGGCTCTAGACTAGCAGACAAGAGCTATTAGTTTAGCAAGATGTTAAGAAACAGTAGATTAAGTGATTATTACATTAGAAAAATAATTGAATGCTTTTGCATTGATATACCTGTCAGCAAAACAGCTCTGCTGTTAGGTAAAAATCGTAACACGATTAATCGCTGGTATGGCATTTTCAGGTAAGCAATCTATAGCCATCAGACCGCCCTTACAGACAAGCTGTTAGGCAAAGTGGAAGTTGATGAAAGCTATTTTTGTGCAAAACGGCATCGCGGTTATCATGGGAAACTCAAACGCGGCCGCGGGATGGAAAGCCGTTATCGCTATTCCGTCAGTATTGTCTACAACAACTTCCCGTGGCCGGAGCCCTCCGACACACAACGTCAAGCCATCGAATCCGCCGCGCAGGCCGTGCTCGACGCTTGCGTGCAGCCTCCCAATTATGATTGGGTGGAACGTAGCATTGTCTGGGATATATTCGCGTTGATCGATTCGATCAACCGCCCCGGCGCGTATCAAGTGCTGACTGCTGATTGTGGCTATGCCCCGGATGTCTACATTGAAGAACGAGCGCTAGTCAGCCATCCGGATAACAACACCATGGTTTAGGAACTGGATATTGCCGTTTTGCGCCCGGCGTTGGACAAAGCATTAACTGGCGATCAAGAAGGTTTTGTGCGCCTGGTGTTTGCGCGCGAGCAATATGCAGCCGATATCCGGGCGCTGGTGCAAGCTTTGCAGCAAGCAGGACGCGGTCCGGTACCCATCACCGCGCTGAATTTCCGCACGCATGGTTTGATGCATCTGCTCGCCGATTACCCAGCGTGCGATTCACTGCTCGTTGGCGAACTGGAATGCGACGTTGGAGAAGGCATAGCACTGGAGCATCTGCTCGAACTCGACGCCGGCGAACCCTGGTTGCGTGCGCCGGGTGATCCGCTGGAATGCTGATCGAGTTCGGATTTTTCCGTGCAAGAAAGAGCCTGAATAATAGCTAGATAAAAATACGGTGAACCCGTAATTCACCGTATTTTAGGGTGCTGAAGCTAGTAAGACGATTGCTTGGGTGCGGGGGCGGATGTGGCTTGTTTGAAATGGTTTACCGCATCGGTGGCAGCTTTCTTGGCTGCTTCAGTATTTCCGCTTTTGCCTTCTTTGATCGCATCATCCAAGCATTTGATGCCTTCATCGATATGTTTGGGGTCGCTTTTCGAGGTTTTATTATTTTCTGCATCAATGGCATGCGTTTTCGCTTTCTCGGCGTGTTCGGCAACGGCTTTGCCATCAGCCGCTGCCGCCGCGGCTTCAGCATGTTTTATGGCGTGAACCAGATGGCTTTCCCCTGCCATCGCACTCAATGAAAAAAGGATCATGATCATGATGCCGGTAAAAAACGTCAGTGTTTTTACGCTCATTTTATAACTCCTTTCAAATGAATTGATCGACGGGAAATCTTTCGATTACCCTCCGTTTTTCATAGTAGAGTCATTGACGCGATTAATGAATAAGCATTGTGCTTATTTTTCTTGTAGTTATTTGCCTACAAATATAAGGGTATATACGGGTGACATGCGAGAGGAAACATTAAGGACTCGAATTAAATTATTGAATCAGCTTTTTAGTTTCCAATAGCCACAAAACAGAAGCCAATGCATAAACAAAACTTGACGCCCGGCCGCGCCGGTTAAAAAAGCCATAAATCGTGCCGCCGGGGCAAAACCAGAAGTTACTTAGCAATGGTAATACTCGGCACACCAACGCGCGGGATGTCGGTCACGGTCATTTGGAACAGCAGGAATAACAACTGAAAAGCGTCGCGGTTCCAGCGTGCGTAGGGGCCTTTGGTATTGACCGCGTAGTAGCGGTTATGCCAGCGAATGGAAAAATCGGCATCCGGCGGTGATGAATCGGATACGGCAAATTCCATAGTCAGGTCGGGATTTTCATCCGCCAGAATAGGCGGTGTGCGCGGATCTTTGTCGACGTGATAACCCATTTCCTCGCCGAGCGCCTTGCCCAGGAAACCGAGTATCGAGTGAAAGCTTCGCAGACGGAACACGCCACTCATCGGCCATTCGCCGCCATAGTGCCCGGCACGGATGTCAAACGCGATATCGCTGCTATCGCCGTCCTCCACTTGCTGACGTAAGTTTTCGCGCTCCTCGCTGGATAAGGTATTGGGGTCGTAGTTGGTGATCAGAATCGGCCCGGCAATGTGTTTGCGTAGCATATAGGTATTATCCTGAGGATTGTAGCGCACGATAAATTCCTTTTGCAGCGCCTGGAAACTGTCCGCTGTGATAGAACTGGCTGGGATATTCCAGGTATTGATCAGCGCCAAAGGTTCGGCATACAACTGGTTATGATCTTGAATCGCCGACAAGTGCAGTACCACGCGGCGGAACATTTCATAACCGGTTTTATTGGATGGATTGTTGCGATAAGCGCCGTCCGGTTGTTTTGCATCCAACAGGTGTACTTCCTGCGCCATCATGCGCAGCAGCAGATCGACATCGAAACGCTGGTGCAACAATAGTGTCAATTTGTTTTGTGAGAACGGAGCCAGCAGCCGCTTGGTGAATTCTTCTCCTTCGATCGGCACGATACTGATGGTGGGGCTTTCCGCCACGCCACCACCGAAAACCGGGAGCATGGTTGCCCCTGCCAATCCGCCCAATGCTGGTGTGGCGCCTGCATTCGCCTGGAAACTGAAAGTCGCGGCAATATTGGAAACACCGGTGAAATGAATCGGCTGGCGATGATGGGCGCGTACGATATTGATCAGCAATTGCTGCGAAACCGCACTGGTGACGGCTTCATCATACGCAATCACGGCGCGGTTCAGGGCCATCGGCGACAGGCAGCCACTCAGGGCGATCAGCATGAACAGAAACGGCCAAAATCGCAACAAAGGGTTTTGCTGATCCAGATGCGCGTTTTTATAGTCCACCGATCATCTCACTATCCTAAAGTAATCCTTTCCGGTACAGCGCGCTCAGATCCATGATCAGTGCGACACTGCAGTGAATCATAACACCGAGCCAGATACTTTTGCTCTTTAAGCTCAGGAATCCTAAAACGACGCCCGCGATGATCGCGGCGATTGTTTCCGGCATCGGTTTGCCGAAATGGATCATGCAATACGGGATCACCATGACGAAAATGGCATAAAACCCGAAACGTTGTTTGGTGCCATGCAGAATAAAACCGCGGAAGAAGAATTCCAACGCGAGAAATTGCAGGAAATACATAATTTCCCATATGAAGAAATTGGGAAACAAGCTTTCATTTTTAGCCACCGTGTAAAACGGGTAACGATTGAGAAAGCTCTCGCTACCGGAAAAATAAAATACCAGCGGCAACATGATCGCCAGCATGACGAGATATAGCGGATAACCTTTTGTGGCATTCTTCAGCTGCAACCCATAGTCCATCAGGCTTTCCCTGAATACAAACAGAATGATGCCCGCCGGGAAAACGAAGTAAAAGAAAATAATGACCGACGCCCAGTAAATCAGCTGGTGCAATTGCGCGTTGGCATGTTGCTGCAGGAGATTACTTACTGCCTGGGCCAGTTCTGCCAGATTCAAATCGCGCAAAACGGCGATCAGATAGGTGGTATCGCCTAGATATTCGGTACACGTGAGAGAAAAAGCAACGACCAGGCATACCAGCACAACCTTCACATCGATTTTACTGATGTTTTCCTGCAAAGACCGCAATGAATCGATCTCCGACCTCAGAAAAACAAATGAAAAAATTTTTTTGTTGATCATCTTAAATGCATTTTATTCAAACCAACTGGAAATCCTTAGAAGCCTCTTCTAGTATGGTTTTCGGGATAAATTATGGCAAATAGGCTTATTAATTGTTAGTGAGCGCTTCAGGGAGTGGAAAAAACTGTTGCCGCAGCGTATGGCTGGATAAGTTTTTTGAAATTCGCTTCAGCCGCAGCTAATAATAGTCCGGGCGGGCGAGACTCTCAAAACGTGTGTATTGACCAAGGAAAGCCAGATCGACTTTACCGATCGGGCCGTTCCGCTGCTTACCAATGATAATTTCAGCGACACCTTTGTCCGGTGAATCCGGGTTGTACACTTCGTCACGATAGATAAACAGAATCACGTCAGCGTCTTGCTCGATCGCACCGGATTCGCGCAAATCGGACATCACCGGACGTTTGTTAGGGCGTTGCTCAAGGCTGCGGTTAAGCTGCGATAGCGCGATCACCGGCACTTTCAGTTCTTTTGCCAATCCTTTTAAAGCACGCGATATTTCCGAAATTTCCGTGGCGCGGTTTTCCCCTTGGCTAGCGGAAGACATCAGTTGCAAATAATCGACTACGATTAAACCCAGTTCGCCGTATTGGCGGTACAGCCGCCGGGCGCGCGCGCGCAATTCCAAAGCATTTAATGCGGCGGTTTCATCGATAAAAATGGGGGCTTCGTTCAGTTTTCCCAGCGCATGCGTCAGTCTTGGCCAATCATCATCATCCAGCCGCCCGGTGCGTACTTTGTGTTGATCAAGTTTGCCGACCGATCCCAGCATCCGCATGGCCAACTGCGCTCCGCCCATTTCCATACTGAACACTGCCACCGGTTTATTCAATTCCAGCGCGACATTTTCGGCGATATTTAGCGAGAATGCGGTTTTACCCATTGAAGGCCGGCCCGCCACGATGATCAGATCGCCCGGCTGAAATCCGGAGGTTTTTTGGTCGAGATCATGAAAGCCGGAGGCGATGCCGGTAATGTTGCTGGGATTATCCTGGCTGTAGAGTAGTTCGATCCGTTCCACCACTTGTTTCAGAAGCGGCTGGATATCGATGAAGCCTTGCTTGCCGCGCGCGCCTTCTTCGGCGATTTCAAACACCTTAGCTTCGGCTTCGTCGAGCAAATCTGCTGCGGAACGTCCGGCCGGGTTGTACGCCGAATCCGTGATTTGCACGCCGATTTGCGCCAAATTCCGCATAATGGCGCGCTCCCGGACGATTTCTGCGTAGCGCTTGATGTTCGCTGCCGACGGCGTGTTCTGCACGATGTTGCCGATATATGCCAGACCACCGACGGTTTGTAATTCCGCGGAATTCTCCATGGACTCCGCCACGGTAATCACATCCGCCGGTTTGTTCTGTTCGATCAGCTTACAAATGTGGTGATAGATCAGGCGATGATCGTGGCGGTAAAAATCGCTGTCGGTGATAATGTCAGCCACTTTTTCCCAGGCATTGTTATCCAGCATCAATCCACCCAACACCGATTGCTCGCTTTCTATCGAATGCGGTGGTGTTTTATAGGGATCGAGAAATTGCTCTTGATGGAGACTGATCGGTGATTGCGCCATAGGATTTGGAAACACAATTGAAGGATGCTCGATTTTATCACTTACGAACAGCAAATAAAAAAGGACTACCGGGATAGTCCTTTTTTAAAAACACAACGGTTTGAAAGTGATGCGATTACATCGAAGCCTCGCCCAATACCGACACGGTGATATTTGCGGTCACATCGCTGCTCAGCGCAATGGTCAGCGGATAATCGCCAACTTGCTTCAATTGTCCATTCGGCATGCGAATCATCGATCTTTCAACCGTAAAGCCAAGTCCCGCCAGCGCTTCGGCGATATTGGCATTGGTTACCGAGCCGAACAATTTGCCATCGCTGCCGACTTTTTGGGAAATCTGCACCAGTAGTCCGTCGAGCTTGGCCGCAACTGCTTGCGCCACAGCCAAAGCAGCCGCTTGTTTTTTCTCCAGTTCGGCTCGCCGGGATTGAAACTCGGCAATAGCCTGCTCGGTTGCACGTTTTGCTTTGCCTTGCGGAATCAGATAATTGCGCGCAAAACCGCTTTTGACCTTAACGATGTCGCCTAGCTGCCCTAAATTAGTCACTTTTTCCATCAAAATGATTTGCATTATATTTGCTCCTTAGTGACGATCGGTGTAAGGCAATAACGCCAGAAAACGCGCGCGCTCAATCGCTGTGCCGAGCTGGCGCTGATAGAAAGAAGTTGTGCCGGTAATACGCGCCGGAATGATCTTGCCGTTTTCGCTGATAAAATCTTTCAATATGCCAATGTCTTTATAGTCCACCTGTTTGATGCCCTCCACGGTGAAACGGCAAAACTTTTTGCGCTTGAATAACGGGCGGTTGGCTTTCTTTTCTCTTTCTTTATCCTTGCTGTCTTTGCGTCTGGTAAAACGTGTCATGTTAATTCCTATTGTCTGATTAAATAAGCTCGATATATTCGGTATGTAAAACCAATTGTGCGCTCATGTAACTCCTTCTATTAAGAAATCCGGTCAGTTTGACCATGCTGTCAAGCTTGAACCCGGCAATAGTCAGAGCCAATGGCCCCAATGCAACCGCAAGAACATCCAGTATTATTTTCCGGACTACATCAGCCTCTTTTTTCCGGGATGCATGATTGACCGTAAATTCAATCACTGCCACTCCGGCAGGGGTGTAGCGCAGAACGCCCAGCTGGGCAATTTTTCCACAAATGACGGTGCGGTTACATTCCAATTGCAATTTTTTTACGCAGAGGCACCGGATTCTTCGCGCAGATCATCCGATTCCAATTCATCGGCGCCTGTTTCCGCAGCCCCCGCTGCCGCAGAACTTGCTCTTTCCCTTTCTTCTTGGCGCATCATCGCCGATGGCTCCGTAATAGGACCATCGACCTTAATGGTCAGATGCCGCAGCACTGCATCGCTGAATTTGAATGCATGATTCAGATCGTCCAGTGCTTCTTGATTGCACTCGATATTCATCAACACATAATGCGCTTTATGAACTTTCTGGATTAGATAGGCAAGCTGGCGGCGTCCCCAGTCTTCCACACGATGAATCTTGCCGTTTTTCGCGGTAACAATGCCGCGATAGCGTTCGATCATGGCAGGCACTTGCTCACTTTGATCGGGATGAACAATAAAAACGATTTCGTAATGTCGCATAATTTCCTTTTGGGTAAAGTCTCCCATCATTTTCATGTGGTGAGACAAGGTTGAAAAGCCAATAATTTTACTGAATTATTAAGGTAATAGCAATTGCTGCACAAATAATTGCGATTCTGTTATTTGCCCCGTGACTGAGCTGGTAGAATTTGCGGGCTGCACGGGGACATTCAGCATTTGCTATAATCACCCCAGCGACAATTAAACCGATAGCAAGTACAAACAAAGAGTTAAGACCGATGCTGCTAATGATAGACAATTACGACTCTTTTACCTATAACTTGGTGCAATATTTCTCCGAGCTGGGTGAAAAAGTTGTGGTATTCCGTAACGATGAAATCACGCTGGATAAAATCGCGCAATTGAACCCCGAGCGGATCGTGATTTCCCCGGGTCCCTGCACGCCTAATGAAGCGGGCGTATCGTTAGCGGTGATCAACCAATTCAGCCAAAGTATTCCAGTGCTAGGCGTTTGCTTGGGACATCAAAGTATCGGGCAAGCATTCGGCGGGCGGGTGATTCATGCCAAACAACTGATGCATGGAAAAACATCGTTGATTTTTCACCAGAACACTGGAGTTTTTCGCGGCTTACCGAATCCGTTTACCGCAACGCGTTATCATTCCCTGGTCGTGGAACGTTCGACACTGCCAGATTGCCTTGAAATCACGGCCTGGACTGAAGATGGTGAAATCATGGGTATCCGCCACAAAACGCTTGCGATCGAAGGTATTCAATTTCATCCCGAATCGATTCTGAGCGAGCATGGTCATCAAATGCTCGAAAACTTTCTTACCCGGCAATAATCCGCATCGTAAAAAGGTATTTTAATGACGCCGCAAGAAGCACTTCAGCGCATTATTGCGCATCAGGAAATTATGCACGACGACATGGTTTCCTTGATGCGCCAGATCATGCAAGGCAATGTCTCGCCTGCCCTGATCGCCGCGATAATCAGCGGTCTGCGGGTCAAACGGGAAACGGTCGGGGAGATCGCAGCGGCAGCGCAGGTAATGCGCGAATTTGCCAGCAAAGTCGATGTTTCTGATCACACGCATTTGGTGGATACCTGCGGCACGGGCGGAGATTCCTTGCACACCTTCAATATTTCCACGGCATCGGCATTCGTCGCCGCAGCTGCGGGCGCGCGTGTCGCCAAGCATGGCGGACGGTCGGTTTCGAGCAAATCTGGTAGTGCGGACGTTCTGGAAGTACTCGGTGTCAATCTCAACCAAACACCGCTCCAGGTTGCTCAATGCATCAATGAAATCGGCGTTGGTTTCATGTTTGCGCCCAACTATCATGCAGCCATGAAGCATGCCGCTCCGGTCCGGCGCGAACTCGGTATCAAAACCTTATTCAACATTCTCGGTCCGCTTACCAATCCCGCCAATGCAAAGCGGCAAGTGCTGGGGGTGTTCAATGAAGATCTGGTTGAAACCTTGGCGCACGTATTGCAACGGCTGGGCAGCGAGCACGTATTGAGCGTGCATGGCAGCGACGGGTTGGATGAAATTACCATCACCGGTGAAACGCGCGTCGGCGAGTTGAGAAACGGTCAAGTAAACGTTTATACCGTCAGACCGGAAGATTTCGGTTTGAAAACATCGTCCATCGAGACTATTCAAGTAACCGATAGCGAAAACGCCAAAACAATGTTGCTTTCGGTACTGGAAAACACTACCGGAGCGGCGCGCGATATTGTTCTGATGAATGCCGGCGCGGCAATTTATGCTGCGGGAATTGCCGACACGCTTGCGCAAGGTATTCAATCCGCGTTGCGCGCCATCGAAAGCGGCGCAGCACTGAAAAAACTGCACGACCTGGTGGAATTCACCCATAGGAATTCTGTTTAAGATCACAATGTCCGACATTCTAAAAAAAATCCTTACCGTCAAGAAGCAAGAGATCAGCGCCGCCAAGGCATTGAAACCTTATGCTCAACTGCTGCAAGAAGCGCAATCCGCACCACCCGCACGCGACTTTGTAAGGGCAATCACAGCCAAAATTGACACCGGCCGATCAGCGGTCATCGCCGAAATCAAGCAGGCCAGCCCCAGCAAAGGTGTACTGCGCGGACGCGCCAGCGGCGGGAATGGCAGTCCATTTGAGTTTCTACCCGCAGAAATAGCCAAAACTTATGCGCAGCACGGCGCCGCTTGCCTTTCGGTTTTGACGGATCAGCAGTTTTTTATGGGCAGCCCGGAATACTTGCAAGCAGCGCGCGCTGCCTGTCCGTTACCAGCTTTGCGCAAGGATTTCATTCTGAATGAATATCAAATTGCTGAAGCACGCGCCATGGGCGCCGACTGCATTTTATTGATCGTCAGCGCTTTCGTAATGGAATTCGGCGCCGAATCGGGTAGCGCTACCAATAATCCCTTGCAACAAATGGCTGCACTCGAGAAATTGTCCCATTCACTGGGCATGGCTGTTCTGGTTGAAGTTCACGATGCGGTTGAATTGGAGCTGGCATTGCAACTCGACACACCGTTGATCGGTATCAATAACCGCAACTTGCGGACTTTTGAGACTTCCCTCAATACCACATTGGAATTGCTGGACCGGATTCCATCCGGCAGGATTGTCGTTACAGAAAGCGGCATCCACACTCCGGCGGATGTTGCACTCATGCGGTCTCACCAAGTTAACGCCTTTCTGGTCGGAGAAGCGTTTATGCGCGCGGAAGATCCTGGCATTGAATTAGCCAGATTATTTTCTTGATCAACTTCTTATCGATGCAAAGCTTTGGCAAAATGCAATAAATAGAGAAACAAGATAGCTCTTTGTTTCCTCAAGATTTATAGATAAATGTCGTAAAAAATTCCTGACGAGTCTAATTCAGGAGTTCAAAATGCTACAACCAAATCAAAGAAAATTATCGGATTGGGTTAATTTTCTTACTAAAGCAGAAATTCCTGTCTTCAAGCAAACCGCGCGTAATTTGGCGCTTCTCCAACAGGATGAGCAGCATCTCAATGCACGCAGCTTTGCTCATGTAGTGAAAAATGATCCATTCATGACAGTAAAGCTGCTGCGATATATGCAGCAGCACAAGCATCAAACCCAACAACACGATGTTATGGAAGTCGAACAAATCGTATTGATGCTCGGACTTGAAAGTACCTTAACGAAAATACCCGCCAAACCTTTGATTGAAGATGTACTGGGGCGCAACAATATGAATGCGATGGTTTACCTGTTAAAAACCACTCATCGCGCGAATCTAGCTTCTGCCTATGCTTTTGATTGGGCAGTACGCTTGCATGATTTGCATTTTGCCGAAATCCGTTTGGCCGCGTTATTGCACGATATCGCCGAAATGCTCATGTGGTGTTTTTCACCCGCCGAGATGTTAAAAATAAAGCAATTACAAAAACAGAACAAATCGCTTCGCAGCATTGCCGCGCAAGAGAAGATTTTCGGCTTTTCTTTGCATCAGCTCCAACTGGAGCTTGCAATCAAATGGAAATTACCAGAACTGTTAATCACTTTGATGGATGATCATAATTCAAACTTACAGAGAGTTAGAAATGTCGTGCTCGCAGTTAATTTAGCCCGGCATTCCGCCAACGGATGGGATGATGCCGCATTGCCGGACGACTATGAAAATATAGCCCAGCTTTTACATATGCAACCATCCGATGTCATGACTATCGTAGGCGCTAACAAACAAGTCGTTGTGTAATCTGCTCCGGAAATTCGATCCACTTATTTTGAAGAAATCAAAGTAAATAGGGCGAACAACAAAGCATTGGCAAGGTTTTCCCAGGTATCGCTAGATAAGGCGGATTCAACTATTGCGGATGTTTTCTTCGGAAATACGGTGCGTTACACCAAATCACCGTGAGGTATTGCACTTGCCACCGATTGCAAGTTAAGGCACAAACTTTTTTTAGTCAAAAGGAGAGGCTTGGGGCACTACCATTACATATTATCGAAGGTGTGAGTAACATTTTTTTTGATAGAAACTAATCCGGTCAAAATCATCCCAGCAATCCCACCCGCCGCATCAATAAAAAAATCGCTCACGAGTGGCGTTCGTCCTTCGATGTACAGTTGTGTCAACTCAGTGCCACCGGCCAGCAGGAGAATCATGACTATCCCTTGCAGGATTGATGCTTTATCCAACATGGCAAAAAGAATCAAACCAAACAGGAAGAAAAAGAAAAAATGCCAGACCTTGGATAAATCCCACGGAATGACGGCTTTGAATGATTCGCTTTGGCTATCGAGCTGAACACTGACGTCACTTGATACCTGATTTTTTATATCGCCTGGCAAAGTGATACCAGCGATGATGAAGATAAAAACGGAAATCAGCAGTAAGCGGATGAAGAAATTTTTTTTGTTGATAAAAAGAAATGAGCCGGCAAACAGCAGGAAAAAAGCGCCCCATGCAGGCAGAATGAAGCTTCTCACCCATTGATGCGCTTCATTTTCATGTACCGGGTAAACATGGATATTCTGAATTTGCAGCGATCCGGTAGATTGACTAAGTTGTGCAAATAACCGGATTCTTTGAGTTTCTGGTGCAATGGTGAAAGCCTTCTGGTAATTTTTCCAATCATGGCTGCCTATCAGGGCGAAAGCGGTGTGCGGCAAATTCCAACGATCCTGCTTGCCGTCATTTTGCGCCAGTATAACTCTCGCCATATTCCAGGATTGCTTACCCGCTATTACGTTATCGCATTTCACATCGGCAGAAACCAATAAAACAGTGCCCGACTTTACCATGGCAATATCCTGATGCGCGCTGACACCGTTTTTTGCATCGCTGGAAAAAAGGTTTAGACCTTCTTCCGTAATATCAACCCAGCTGTTTTCCGTTGACTGGAATTCCCAGTTTCCAGTCAAAAGTTCAGGCCCGATCTGCTGATATTGATCAAACCGGTGGTAGCACACCAAGGTGGCAACAGCCAGCAGGATGAAAAGAAAACAGTGTGTTTTGAATAAAGGCATACATCAATTTGGTGCGCTCAGTCTGGCTGACAAGCCACAACGTGTTTAGGAAAGGCCATGCGCTTTTTCCTGGTCATTGTATACCTCGAAGCGCACGCAATGATTTGCGGGGCTGTTTTTTTAAAAATATTGGACCATCAGGCTAATGTATCCGGCAACAAATATAACGAGGACAATAATAATGATCTTTTTCATCGTAAAAATTCCTTTCGGTTGAGTATCGATAAATATTATGACTGTACTATATCAGCCTGAGAAAGCTTTAAAAAACTACTGTACTCGGTCAAGCTATGTTGAAATCAGGCTCAAAATCCTCATTGACTACTCATAAACTGCGTTTTTTCGCCTTGCCTAATTATCATTCGCTACCTTTTCCAGAGCTTCCTGAAGTAAATCGCATCCCGTGCTTTGCCGTCAAGGGCTTGTCACGCATTGAGTAGTCAGGATTTAACGGCGGAGTGTAGCATTTCATGCCAGATCCGGCATTTGTCGTCAAATGACAAGCGCGCATTGGCGGGACTGGTGGAAGGCAAGCGTGCGAATGTCAAGTCAAGGCTGCTGCCGGGTAATGCATAACGCTTAAAACTTGCTTCCGCGGCTCCACCGTTAAAAAACACGTGGGTGATTTCCCGGTGCGTGGAAAAAAAGGATGAGAAGTCATTGCCAGTCTGTGTGCCGCTTTCGATCATCGAATCCAGGCTGCCAACGCGTTTACAGGATTTGAGCACGTCCCACAGCGCAATGGGCGATGACCGCAGCACGGTGACTTTTTCTTCATACGAAGCTTGCGCATCAATGTGCAGCCACTGCGTCATAATCGGCCAAAAAGCGTTGCGCCGGTGCGCATAGTATTGCTTGGCCGCTAACGATGCTTCCCCCGGCATGCTGCCGAGAATCAGAATTTTCACCTGATCGCCCGCGATGGGCGGGAAGCTGTAAATGGTCGGCATGGCCGGTTGCAGCCGATTAGTCCACGTAATAATGCCGCACGGTCTTGCAGTGCCGGTCAAGTTCGTAAACCAAAGGCCGCGCCGTGGCGAGCCTTGTTTTCATGACGTTCACGGACGATAACTGATCCAATAACAGGGTGAATACTCGTAAGGTATTGCGATGGGAAACGATGAGCAGCCGTTTTCCTCGCTGAATTTCCGGCCGGATTGTTTCTTCCCAGTAAGGTTGTATGCGAGCCAGTGTGTTTTGCAAGCTCTCTCCGCGTGGGATCTCAGCTTTATCGATACTGGCGTAACCGGGTTGATTGCCAGGAAAACGGGGGTCTTGCGGATTCAGGTACGGCGGTGTTGCATCAAATTTGATCTGACAACCCAGAATAGGCCAGATACCGAATTTTCTGATCGCTTCCCAGCGTTCCATGCCTTCCAGCGCACCATAATGGCGCTCGTTCAAATGCCAGCTTTCGTATACCGGTATCTCCAGATCCATCGCCGACAATACGATGCGCGCCGTGGACTTGGCGCGTTGTAGCGTCGAGGAGAAGCACATATCGAATGAGAATCCTGCCTGCTTCAGTAAATACCCGGCTTGTTGCGCTTCCCGCTCGCCTTCGGGACTCAACGGAATATCGCTCCAACCGGTAAATCGTTTTTCCCGGTTCCAGATGCTTTGGCCGTGCCGCAGCAATACCAGTTTTGTCATAGGCGATTGTAAATTTTCTGTGGTTGGAATGGATTTCAGCACTGAGCGGGCTATTGTTGCGGCGCTTTTGCCGCAGCTTCCGACGATTCCCGCCAGATTTGCTTTAATGCTGGCCACAGGCCACTGCGGATGGTTTTGATGTACTGCGAGTTGTCGGTCAACTTAGTCACTAAACGGCGTTGCGCTTTGCCGAGATTGTGATACGGCATGCTCATGAACAAATGATGCGTGGCATGATAACGCAACCCGACCGGCGCCCATAGCGGTGTGATCAGAATGTTACCGGGAATGTTGACTGAATCCAGATACTGTTCCGGCAAGGTCATTTTACGGTCGCCGGGATTGCGGTACGCATGCGCCGCCAAGGTGCGCAGCGAATTGAGAATAAAGATGGCGACTGCGATCAGGTACCACAGCACCAGCACCGAAACGGGAAACACACCCAACCAAACCAGTGCGATGACACTGAAACCGAATAAACAGGCGCCGAGTTCTTGTTGTCGCCAGTTGAGATCGTTGCGGATGGCGTCCGGCGCGCGCCGGTATGCAGGATCGATAGTCAATGATGATGCGCGCTCCCAGACAATTTTACGCAACGGCGGGATCAGATACGAAACCGGTGTCAGCAGCACGAAGCGCGCTGCCAGTGCAATTGGGATCAGAAACGACAGCAACACATAAACCACCATTTCCGCCGGTTTGCGTGTGGCGAACGGCAGGTACTCGCCATCTGCGCTGGTGCCGTACACATCCGGTTTGTGGTGGTCGTTGTGAACGCCGTCGTAAGTAAACGACGGAATCATGAACGGCACGCCGCAGATGATATTCCATACCAGGCGGAAGTTTTGGAACGTGCCCTTTTTCAAGTGCGCCAGCTCGTGCACAAAAATCGCCGAGCGGTATAACGCCAAGACGGCGACAACAAAACCGCCCAATTGCCACAATGAAAACAGCGGGGAAAACAGTGCGGTGAAATACGCCGCCCAGCCGAGCGTGATATGAAACAGAAAATCGCTCCAGTAAATCCACGGATTCGGCATCATCAGATCGCGCACCAGATGATGTGCCTCACGCAGCGGAAATTCCTTGACGTACGGTTTCTTTTCTTCGGCTGCAGCCGGTTGTCCGGTATCGTTCATGGCCAATAAGATTGTATGAAATCGATGATTTGCTGATTGATCGCCGTATCGGTGGCATTGATGTGACCCAAATTCGGTACCACCGGCCAACCCGCATCGGTAAATTCTAGTCCGGCAAACGATCTCGGCTGCGCGTAGCGCGGCAGCACGTGAAAATGCACATCGGGATCGACCATCATCAGCATCAGATAATTGATTTTTTCGTAATGAAACGCTTTACTCAGCACCGTTTCGATATCGCGGGTGACTTCGTGCAATTCGGCAAAGCTCGCCGGGCTCAGCTGCGAAAATGCCGTGACCGGTTCATGTGCAGCCAGCACCAACGCACCGAGCGTAACTTGCGCCGGACGCAGCAGCACCGACCAGTAACGATATGAGCGGATAATCGTTTGCGGTGCGCCGAACTTGCGCATCGTCGCGTTAAATTCCGATGGAATCGACAGCTGTGTCATGCTTAATCATTGACTAAAAATAATGCCCGCACGCGATAAATCCTCGATGAAATCGATCTCGCACCATCGCAATCCTTTGACCGAACAAGAATCGACCAGATGTTCTTTGGCCAGCCGATCGATGATCGACAAATACCACGATTTCAGTTCCGCCGGATGGCGCAACGCTTCTTCCACGGCTTGCCGGAATGTTTGCACACCGTCGCCGCGGAAATAAATCAAGCCGATCGATTCCGCATTAACCTGATGCGGCGGTATGATTTTGCTGACTTGCCGCACCCAACCGCCGGTGTCGAGTTGCACTTTCATATCGTCGGCGTCGTAACTGTCCTTGAAATCTACGCTGAGTGTAATGGGCGCAGCCTGCGAATTCAAGACCTTGTTCAGCAGCGCGGCTTCGATCACGGTATCGCCATTCAGAATCAGAAAATCGCCATCCATTTCACCACGCGCGATCCAGCAACTGGCGAGATTATCCGCCACTTCGTAAAAAGGATTGAACAGGATTTTGATGCCCGGATACTGCGCATAATGCTGCCGCAGCAAGTCTTCGATCAATCCCACCTGGAAGCCAGTGATGACAGTAATATTTGTCACACCGGCAGCCAGCAGCGCATCGATTTGCCATGCCAGTACCGGTTTGCCGGCAACCTGCAGTAGACATTTCGGTGTACTTTCGGTCAACGGCAGTAATCGCCGCCCTTGCCCTGCACTGAGAATAATGGCTTTGATCGGTTGTGCAGTTTGATTTGTCATGACTGGATTGATTTCACGAAGCGACTTTGTCAGCCCGGCATTGTAGCGAAGTTTGCGCGCTGCAATGTGTTTTTAAAATGAAATACTGCTGGTTTGCCGCAATTCTGCGGTAATGCGTTGCGTCGCACGCAAAAAGCCATCGACCTGTTCCATCGTGTTATCACGGCCAAGACTGACGCGCACCGCGCACCGCGCCAGCAGCGGATCGATCCCCATTGCCGCGAGCACGTGGCTTTGCCCCGGATTGACGCTGGAGCATGCGGCACCGGCGGCAACGGCAAAACCGGCTTTGTCGAGCTTGACTACCAGTGTGTCACCCTCGATATCCGGCAAGGCAAAATAACAGGTATTTGGAATGCGCGCGGCGGCGCTGCCGAAAATCGCCGCACCCATGCCAGTTAACCCTGCTTCGAGCTGCGCGCGCAACCGGGCGGTATGCTGCGCGGTTTCTGCCATGCGCGCTACTGCCAATTCGCAAGCCACACCGAAGCCAACAATCGCCGGAACGTTTTCGGTGCCGGAGCGCAGGCCATTTTCATGCCCGCCGCCGTAAATCAAAGGCTTCAACAGCAAGCGCTTGTCGACAATCAAAGCAGCCGCGCCTTTCGGGCCGTAAATCTTGTGTGCGGACAATGTCATTGCATGCACGTTGAGTGCGGAAAAATCCAGCGGAATTTTGCCTAACCCCTGCACCGCGTCGGTATGTACATAAGCACCGTGCGATCGCGCCAGCCCGGCAACGGCGGCGACATCCTGAATCACGCCGGTTTCGTTATTCGCTAGCATGACTGACACTACGCCTGGTTTATTGGCTTGCATCGCAGCAGCAGTGGCAGCGACATCGACTTGCCCTTCTGCATTGACTGTTAACTGATGTAACACCCAAGGATCGCAACCACGACGCGCGATCACCTGCGCCGGTTTCAATACACATGGATGCTCGATCGCGCTGATAAACAGATTCCCCGGCTTCAAACTATCCACCGCACCACGGACAAACAAATTATTCGCCTCCGAACCGCCACTGGTGAATATCACCTGCACCGGTTGCACCCCGACCGCTTCCGCCACCTGCTTGCGCGCTTTATCGATCGCCCGCCGGGCATTTATACCGTAACCGTGACGGCTCGACGCGTTGCCGAATTGCTGCTGGAAATACGGCAGCATGGCTTCTAAAACGGCGTCGTCGACGCGGGTGGTGGCGTTATGGT
>CAYQZF010000021.1:0-20524 GCA_964421895.1 uncultured Nitrosomonas sp.
ATTTCGACTTCTTTAATTTGCATGAGAAGATTCCGCATTGATTTGCACCACCCCGCGCTGACCGCCGCTCAATCCTTTTTCGATCACGGCCGCAAGCGGCTCGTTACGATAGGTCAGCACCCGCACCAACATCGGCAGATTGGCGCCCGCCAGACATTCGACCTTGCCCGGCTGCGCCAGGCGGCAAGCAATATTACACGGCGTCGCGCCGAACATATCGCTCAATACCAACACACCATCGCCGCTGTCCAGTTGCTGGAGCATGTCACGCGCCTTGAGCAGTACAGCATCGGGATCGTCCTGGATAAAAACGCCCAATGCCATCAACTGCGGCGGTTTCATGCCGACGACATGGCTGGCGCAGCGAATCAGATGCTCGCCCAAGTCCTCGTGCGTGAGAAGTAAAATTCCAATCATATTGCGATCACTTTTATTCGGGTTTTATCGATATTTATCCCGGGATTTTAGCATTGACTGCGCTTCTCATAGCCTGCATTACCGGCAGTTACCGAAAAAATATTTTTACTGATAATATCCAACTATTCGCTTGCTGAATACGTTATATTTATTGCAATGAATTAATTACACAGTGAATTACTCAAATCTGCTGATTTGGCGGTTGATATAAAACAGGTATCGGAATGGTTTGATCTAAAGCGCTTCAACTATTTGAGTTGGATTGATAAAAGAATGAAAAAAAATGACCGGATCCTGGTTTTGCGCAAAGCGGCTGAAGCGATGTCGCGCGGTGATTTCGCACCCGATATTCCGGTCGGCGATGACGACATCGGCCACCTGGGAAAATCGCTCAAAGCGTTGTCCTCTTACCTGCAGAAACAAGTCGAAAGAAACCAATCTTTGTACCAGATCATGGTCGAGTGCAACCTCAATCTGCAATTGATCGATGTACTGAATCACATTTATGAATCCTTTCAGGAGCATCTACCTTACGACCGGATCAGTCTGGCTTTACTCGAAAATGAAGGCAGCAAGCTCAAATTGCACTGGTCGCGCGCCAACTACGACAAGCTGGAATTAGTCACCGGCCTGTCAGTTCCAGTATCCGACCGCGGCTTACATGCACTCATCGACCTCAATCAAATGCAGATCATCGATGATTTAACCACTCATTTGCAAAAACACACCGAATCCAGGCTGGCACAAGCGATTTTCCGGGAAGGTATCCGCTCCTGCCTGATTTGCCCTTTGATTGCCGCTGGCAAACCGATCGGTTTTATTTTCTTCTCTTGCCGCAAAAAAAACTCGTACAAAAACTTGCACAAGGATTTATCGCTGCAAATCGCCAGCCAATTGGCCGTCATCGTTGAAAAAACGCAACTCTACAAAGGCATCAAGCTCAACAAGCAACTCCTTGCGCAAAAGAAATCGCTGGAACAACGTGTCACCCACGATGCACTGACCGGCTTGCTCAACCGCCCCGCCATCTTCGATATCCTGCACAAACAGATTTTGCGCGCCAAGCGCGGCGGATTCGGCATTACCGTGATCATGATCGACATCGATCACTTTAAAACCATCAACGATACCTACGGTCACCTCACCGGCGACGCCGTACTGTGCGAAATCGCCTGCCGCTTGACGCAATCGGCCCGCTCGCATGAATATATCGGGCGTTACGGCGGCGAAGAGTTTCTGGCGATTATCTCGCCGTATAACCAGGAAGGCGCGATCAAAGCCGCGGAAAGATTCCGCACTGCTATTGCCAGTAACGCAATTAACGCCAGCCAAACATCGATCCCGGTAACGATCAGTCTGGGTGTGGCTATCGCCGCCAGTGAAACGGGGCTGGATGAAAATTTACTGCTGCGACGCGCCGACGACGCGCTTTATCAAGCCAAACATAAAGGCCGTAACCGGGTTGAAGTGAGTAACAACTAGAACACTTCCGCTGAAAAAAGAAAAACCGGTTTCCATCATTTACGATGAAAACCGATCAGATTTCAATTCCACTGCGGCACAGTGAGGCGACCATGAGTCCACAACCACTCATGATCAGCCTGTGCACATTGGAAATTATGCTACTACGGCAAAATCGCCTGCTACTAACGTTGGATGGCTGGTTGTGCCGATAATCGCGATTTGCTGCGCATCGCCATGAGTGCCGCCGTTCGCATCGTAATACAGTGCCCCCGAGGAGCTTTCGTACACGATGTTACCGCCATTGCTTGCGAGACTGGTAGCAATTGCACCAACACCCCCTCCAGCGGTAAAAGCAGAAAAAATGCTTGCGGAAAGCTGGATTTTGTCGGTACCGGAGGCAAAATCGGTAATGGTATCGATACCAGTCAAACGCAAATCGGTATTGAATACAAAAATATCGGCCTGACCTCCACCTGTCATCGTATCATTGCCAATTCCGCCGTTTAACGTGTCAGTTCCACCGCCACCATTCAGAGTATCGTTTCCGGAGCCACCATAGAGCAGATCATTATCACCTCCCCCATTCAAAGTGTCATTACCGGAACCGCCATACAGCGTGTCATTGCCATTATTACCATTTAATGTATCAATACCTGCACCACCGTAAAGTATGTCGCTACTGCTACCAGAACCACCCGTTAAAGTTTGCGATCCAGCAAGACCATTTGCATCAAAATCATTGGAATCAAGATTATGCTGACCATTGATAGTAATATTGATGTTTTTACTGGTGGTTCCATCCAGGCTCTTGACGGTGAAGGTTTCCACCTTGCTTTCGCCTCCCTCCAGATACATTACCGCATCGTTCGCCACGCTGTAGCTCCAATTACCATTGGCGTCAATACTCAGACTGCCCAATGCACTCGGGCTGGCAGTAATTCTACCGGTCTGAAACTGCGATTCGCCCGCATCAGCGTCATTAATCGTCAATGTTCCGCTCGCTATCAAAGTTGAGCCCGGAGTAGGCGGCGTCGTAGTCAAACTGGCTATTTCAGCCACGCTGCCTGTGTTGGTGCCACCAACCACCGGTACGTCGTTGGTGCCGGTGATCGTGATCGCCAGATTGGCTGAACTAGAGGTTGCTCCGTTCACATCCGTGGCCGTGAATGGAATTGTCAGTACCTGTGTTTCTCCAACTTTCAGCGCGTCGTAGCTCGATGCATCGAACGAGTAGCTGCCGTCCGCGTTGAATGTCAGTCCGGTTGGCGCTGCGTCGGTCAGTGCATAAGTCAATGTCGCCGTTTCGCCCGCATCGTCATCGGTTGCAGTCACGTTGCCGGTGATGGTTGCATCTTCGTCCACCGCATTCACTGCTGCGCTGGCGACTGGTATGTCGTTGGTGCCGGTGATCGTGATCGCCAGATTGGCTGCACTAGAGGCTGCTCCGTTCACATCCGTGGCCGTGAATGGAATTGTCAGTACCTGTGTTTCTCCAACTTTCAGCGCGTCGTAGCTCGATGCATCGAACGAGTAGCTGCCGTCCGCGTTGAATGTCAGTCCGGTTGGCGCTGCGTCGGTCAGTGCATAAGTCAATGTCGCCGTTTCGCCCGCATCGTCATCGGTTGCAGTCACGTTGCCGGTAATGGTTGCATCTTCGTCCACCGCATTCACCGCTGCGCTGGCGACTGGTATGTCGTTCGTACCGGTGATCGTGATCGCCAAATTGGCTGTGTTAGAGGTTGCTCCGTTCACATCCGTGGCCGTGAATGGAATTGTCAGTACCTGTGTTTCTCCAACTTTCAGCGCGTCGTAGCTCGATGCATCGAACGAGTAGCTGCCGTCCGCGTTGAATGTCAGTCCGGTTGGCGCTGCGTCGGTCAGTGCATAAGTCAATGTCGCCGTTTCGCCCGCATCGTCATCGGTTGCAGTCACGTTGCCGGTGATGGTTGCATCTTCGTCCACCGCATTCACTGCTGCGCTGGCGACTGGTATGTCGTTCGCACCGTTCAACGTAATGGTAACAACCTGACTCGCCGAACCACCGCAATTGTCCGTGACATTGACGCTATAGGTCTGAGTAAGGGCTTGCCCTGCGGCAAGGAATTGCAGAGCTGAGTTGTCTACGGCAAAGCTCCAGCCTACAGTGCCGGCACCATCACCTGTTGCGGTATTTGTAATGGTGGGCGTGAAAGTTCCGAGGTAACCGCTACCTCCCGGCGTAGTCGACAACGTATGCGTGTTGGTCAAATCAACATCGCTGAAATTAAATGAGCCGCTTGCAGATGTTGTACCATCTTCGGTAATCGAACCGGTGACATTTACTGCCGAAACGACCGGTGCATCATTACTACCTTGAATAGTAATCTTCAAATTATCCTGCAGGGAAGTATTATTATTTACTGTATATTGAATGGGATGTTCATTGATTGTTCCCCCTGCGGCAAGCGCTTGCACAGTTGAATTTGCATTATTCAGTGCATAGGAATAATTACCGTTAGCGCTGATCGTTAACGTACCTACGCACCCGTTATGTTAACGCTACCAGTAGTAGGAACGGCTGTCGTTACGTTGCCTATTTTCACGGAAGTAACTTTCGGATTTGTTATGCCGGTGTCGTTTGTAAGAACATTTCCACTGACAATTGAACTGCCACCGATGTTATCTTCATACGCTGTATTAGAATCACTGAATGTTTTTGCTGTTGCCATAACAAAAATTACCTTTTCAATTTATTGTTAGAGTTAACAGAACCAAGTTATTGATTTAAATTAATTTTCAACGAATATGAAAAACTTCACCCCCAATAACCGAATGTTAATTTAAATGAATTTATTTCCCATTAATAGATGTCATTTGTCTGTCAACTGCGATCATTTTTACCTACAAACATCCCGGAAAAATAGAATATTGCAAAGTCATTTCACCTGTGGCTTGACTTACAGAACCCGATCCGGCAGGGCGACTTACTGAACCGGAATCAAGACTGACAACATTCTGCGGCAATACCGACAGTAAGCAGGATTTAATCCTTCTCAACAATAAGCCACCCCCGGAAGTAAACACACGGCATCACGAAATTTTCACTTGCGGCGTATAATGAGCGCCCAGATACAAATCAACCGATCAAATCGATTCCATACTTTCTTCAGGGTGACCCGGGGGCGAATAGCCGATCCGCAGAATGCGGTAGCATGGTAAGCGCGTACCCAGGCAGAAAGGCGAGTCCGGTTGCCAGAACGATTGTTTCCGCATCGCTCCATTGTAAGGCTGTTCCAATGACCATACCGGCCACCTCGCCGATGGCGCACCCCACTAAGCAGTGCAAGGTTGCGATGGCGGCTGTGTGATTAAGCGATCGATCTTGATGATGCGAATGGCTTGTCATAGAAGACTCCTCAGTCATTTGTTAAAGTAGTTCAGATACTAAACCTTGCCATCGTTGGAAGGTCAAGCATCCGTTTTCAATTTCCCGGCAACGGTTTATTGCAACCCGGGAGATACTCGACTACAATGCGTGCAACATTGTTGCATTTATCTCAATATGCCCCATCAATTTCATCATAGCGCAGAAGATTTGATCCAGCACAGCGGCGGAAAGATAACCGCGAGGAGAGTCGGAATCCTGGCTATATTGCTTGCCGAGCAGCAAGCCATCACGCACCGGGAAATCGAACAGCGCCTGCCGCAAACCTTGCAATTGGACCGGGTGACTTTGTACCGTGTGCTGGAATGGCTGGTCGGAAAAAATTTGATCCACAAAGTGAGCAGTAACGACCGGGTGTGGCGCTATCATGCCAACCGCGATGTATCATCGCATCAGCACGCGCATTTTAGATGCACCGGTTGCGCGCAAGTAATTTGCTTGGAAACGTTGCCGGTGGAACGCAATTGGCAGCTGCCGGCTGGTTACCGCTTCCAGGAAATTGAACTGACCGTAAAAGGTCTCTGCGCCAGTTGCTGCTAACCATGATACGCAAAAGTTTCTTTCTCTTTCTGATACTCGCTTTATTGGCTGTGCCAGTATTTTTGATGGCGCACGCATACACGCATTATGCGCAAACCGATGTGCTGGAAAGCGCCGGAAGCGAAAGTGATACTGGCGTGGATCTGGATGAGATTTGCTTCGATTGTGTTGCGCTGACCGCGCTCAATGTTATTTTAATCGCGTCGGGATTGTATTTATGTAATTCGGCAATCCGCCGCCGCTTGTCATTATTCGTACTGCAACATCATGCGGAAGACAATGCTCTTCCCTATTTCTCGCGCGCGCCACCACTGTAGTTTCCTCGATTCCTCAAGCAGTTAATCCAAGTTTTACTTTATATCGAACAGTCGATTGATTGTTGCGATCCATTTTGTTTGCTTGCGATTGACCAGCTTCATTGGTGCAACCCCAGTTGCACGACTGACACCCATATCGAATGAGGAAAGCCCAATGAATTATTCTCATCATGAATTGAATGATGCAAGGCGGTTACGTGATGGCTGGCAATTTAAACCGGCCGCTGCGACGCTGCTGGTATTGTTGCTGGATGCGCCGGATAGCCACGCGCAAACCACCAGCAAAGATGTCGAACTACCCGATGTCGTAATTACCGCTCCGGCCACCAGTTCTCCTGAATCAGCCGGTTTCAAGGCGGATACCGTCGTACAAGGGGATCGTCTGCGCCGGAATCGCGCGGCCAATCTTGGCGATACGCTGTCGCACGAACTCGGAGTTTCTTCCAGCAGTTTTGGTCCTGGTGCTGGCCGTCCCATTATCCGGGGACAAGATGGGCCGCGGGTACAAGTGCTGGAAAACGGCATCGGTACCGGGGATCTCTCTGTCATCAGTCCGGATCATGCCGTGGCAACGGAAACCCTCAATGCCTCGCGCATCGAGATACTGCAAGGCCCGGCAACCTTGCTGTATGGCAGCGGCGTTTCCGGAGGTGCTGTGAATGTCATCAATGCGCGCATCCCGGACCGCTTATTCAAAACACCGCAGGGCAATTTCGAAGGGCGTTTCAATTCTGCGCTGGAAGAGCGCAGCGGTGCATTAAGTGCGTCCGGCAGCATGGGCAAAATGTCTTGGAATCTAGAGGGTAACAAACGACTCACCAATGATGTACATATTCCCGGCCGCGCCAATGTGCACGATCCCAACAGCGATGTCGGTTTTATCAGAAATAGCGCCATCGATACCAGCAATCTATCGGCCGGCGGTTCTTATGTCGGTGAACGCGGGTTTATCGGCGTTTCAGTATCCCGGTTGGATAACCTCTATGGCATTCCGGGACCGGAGGGATCAAAAATCGATATGGGTCAGACGCGATACGGCCTGGCCGGTGATCTGGACAATCCGCTCAAAGGATTTGAACAACTGAAAGTGCGCTTCAATTATAACGATTACCGGCATAATGAGCTGACCGAGCATGAGGTCGGCACACGCTTCAAAAACAGAGAACAAGAAGGCCGTGCGGAACTGGTTCATGCACCGATAGCGAACTGGCGGGGCACGATGGGCATTCAACTGCAAAACCGGGATTTTTCCGCCAAAGGCGATGAAGCGTTCGTGCCATCCAGCATTTCGCAATCGGCCAGTATCTTCATGCTGGAAAAGCGCAACTGGCAACGCTGGCAGTTTGAAATGGGCGGACGGTTTGAGCATGCCATACATAATCCGCAAAGTGCTGTGTTGCAAACCCGGAATTTCGATCTTTATAGTATTTCCGCTCGCGGCGTATGGAAATTTATCGATGGTTATCAATTCAACTTAACCGCCACGCGCGGGCAACGCGCGCCCAACACCGTTGCACTCTTCGCCCACGGTTTTCATGTGGCTACCAATACCTTTGAGCAGGGAAACCAAATGCTCGGCAAAGAAACTTCCAATAATTTCGAAATTGCATTACAGAAAACTTCCGGGATGCTCACAGGCAAGGTCAATTTGTTCTATAACCACGTCAACGATTATATATTTCAAAAAAGCCGTGACAGTAATGGCGATGGACTGGCGGATCGCGTCGATACAGCCGGTGTTTTGGATCCTCAAGGCGCTTTTCTGGTGCAGGATTATGCCCAAACGAACGCAAAGTTTTACGGCTTGGAAGCCGAGGTGGTTGCTGCACTTATACCGGACACGCTGAATGTGCGGCTCTTTACCGATATCGTCCACGGCCGTCTGAAAGATAACGGCAATATCCCGCGCTTGACGCCGCAACGTTTTGGCTTCGATCTCGATTTGAAGAAAAATGCCTGGTCAGGCAATTTCAACCTGACGCGAGTCGTGCGCCAGGATCGCGTAGCTGTGCTGGAAACCGAAACACCCGGTTATACCTTGATGAATGCCGAAATGGGGTATCACATGAAACTCACGAAATCGGTCAACTACACGCTCTTTCTGCAAGGCCGGAATCTGCTCGACAGCGACATGCGCGTGCATACTTCTTTCTTGAAGGACATTGCGCCGCTGCCAGGCCGCGCTATTGTTGCGGGAGTTCGAGGCTTTTTCTGAACTCAAGTAAGCAAGTTTTTTTGTAATAGCGCTGCAATATCTGTATACAGTAACACGCAAGAAAAGTTACTAGGATTCTAATAGATATGGAAAGTAAGCATACGCCGATGATGCATCAGTGTATGTTGATTGATTAATAACAATATTTGTTGCAGTTATAAAAATTACTAGACTTTTTACTACACTAAATTTCTTTTGCGACTAATTGCGATCATTCGAGGGGCATGCGATTTAGTGGACATAAACGATTCCGCTATTGGTGCTGTTAATATTAAGCCGGACTGTCTACCTTTTGTTCAAATGTATAAAGGCTGGATTATTTAGAATTTTACTTATTCATACCCGAACTTACTCACAGAAAATGTGAATAAGTTTCTTATACCTCAGCTTATAAATCACTGTCAGTCTAACTTGCAAGCTTGTTTCTCAAGGCCATGTTTTAACGATCTTTTATAATTTGGTTATCCGACAATCTCCGCAATCTTGGCCAACGATCATGAATCCAGTGGTATTCATGTGGTGTTTCTTCAGTAACCACATAGACCCTTTGTTCACCATCACGCTCAGCAAGTAACGCCTGTATAGCCATGCCGTGTGCCAGGGATATCCAATGGGATTGTTTATCGTGGTCTTTTTCCATGAAGCTTTCGGCAGGAATTAATACCGGTCTGGGATGCCAAGGTTTCCATTTACCTGCTTTGATGGAATCAAGTCGTGCCCATCCGCCATTGGGAAATTTACCAGTCGCTTCTTCCTTCCGTCTGCCCCAGATGACCCATGCTACACCGCCATGTCTCAGCTTTACTGGCAATCTCCCATCGGGCTGGGGACAGTAGATTTTATGATTTTGATATTGAATGCCGCCACACATGGGAGAGTCATTTTAGAAATCAGTGAAACCCTGTTGGATTGTAAGTAATTGACGATGAATAGCAACCACTTACGGATTTAAAATCAATGATTCTAAAGCTGATTTTATAAAATATATAATCAATGCTATATACCTATAGAAATTCCATGAATTAATTGGATTATTCTGAATATGTACAGTACATTACTGCCTATTTTAAATTGTACTAAATCTTCTATTTAATCGTTCTGGTCGATATGAATTGGAATACTTGGTGATGGATTTCGGCTAATGATTACAGCTTTCCAAGCAAAATACTTTGCATACGAATTAACGCGCCGTTTCTCGACTGATAGCGCTGAGAAATTAGCAGGCGCAGTAGCCAGCGCTCAAGTGGATATCAACCCACACCAGGTCGATGCAGCCTTGTTTGCTTTTAACTCACCGCTTTCCAAAGGTGCGCTACTGGCTGATGAAGTGGGCTTAGGCAAGACTATTGAAGCCGGATTGGTGCTATCCCAAAAATGGGCAGAGCGTAAACGGCGTATTTTGATCATCACACCTTCAAACCTGCGTAAACAGTGGCATCAGGAGTTGACTGAAAAATTCTTTCTTCCCTGCTGTATTCTCGAAGCTAAATCCTATAACGCTGCAATCAAACAAGGTAAGTTTCGTCCATTTGAATTACCTGAAATCATCATCTGCTCATACCAGTTTGCAAAAAGTAAGGCCGCAGATGTTCATGCAATACCCTGGGATTTGGTTGTCATTGATGAGGCACACAGACTGCGCAATGTTTATAAACCTTCTAACATCATAGCAAATACGCTGAAACTGGCATTAGCGGGTAAACATAAGTTACTGCTTACAGCGACACCATTACAAAATTCACTGTTGGAACTCTATGGATTGGTGAGTTTTATTGATGAGCATACTTTCGGTGACTTAAAAAGTTTCCGCGAGCAATTTGCCAATTTGAATCAGGATCAAGTATTTCAAACCCTCAAAGCTCGTCTCAAGCCGGTTTGTCATCGAACCCTACGCCGCCAGGTTACTGCCTATATCCCATACACCAAGCGTCTGCCGTTGGTGGAGGAATTTACTCCGGAAGAAAGCGAAGATCGTCTTTATCACCTTGTTTCAGAATATCTGCAACGTGACAACCTACAAGCACTGCCATCAAGCCAGCGTTCCCTGATGACACTGGTGTTACGCAAGTTGCTGGCTTCATCCACCTTTGCCATTGCGGGCGCGCTAACTTCGATTTCAACTCGACTCAAACGCAAGCTGGACAAACAAGAATCCGCAGAATCGCTTGAAGAGGAACTGGATCAGGACTACGAAGCACTCGATGAAACCGCCGAGGAATGGACGGATGAAGAACCTTCCGAATTGCTCACCGAGGATGATCGCGTGGCTCTTGAACAGGAAATTGCCGAGCTAGATGCCTTCGCCGCACTTGCGATCTCAATCGACCATAATGCTAAGGGTAAGGCGCTGTTAAAAGCGCTGGGTATTGCATTTGCCAAAGCAAAAGAACTTGGCGCAGCAGAGAAAGCTATCATCTTCACAGAATCACGCCGCACACAAAACTATTTATTGCGCCTGCTGGCAGACAGTCCTTTTGCTGAAGGTATAGTACTTTTCAATGGCACTAATACCGATGATCAATCCAAAGTCATCTACAATCAGTGGCTTGGACGTCACCAAGGCACCGACCGAGTAACAGGGTCGCGCACCGCAGATATGCGCTCGGCACTGGTCGATTATTTTCGTGAAGAAGGACGCATCATGATCGCTACTGAAGCAGGTGCCGAAGGCATCAACCTTCAATTCTGCTCACTGGTAGTTAATTACGATCTGCCCTGGAATCCGCAACGAATCGAACAACGAATTGGGCGCTGTCACCGTTATGGACAAAAGCACGATGTCGTAGTTGTAAATTTCCTCAATCGCAAGAATGCTGCGGACAAGCGCGTTTTCGAATTATTGGCAGAAAAATTCAAGCTATTTGAAGGTGTCTTTGGTGCCAGCGATGAAGTGCTGGGCGCAATTGAATCGGGTGTTGATTTCGAAAAGCGCATAGCTGCCATCTACCAACACTGTCGTATGCAGGAAGAAATTCAAACAGCTTTTGATCAGCTCCAGCTGGAATTGAGCTTGGAAATCAATGAATCCATGACACGCACGCGCCAACAATTATTGGATAATTTTGATGATGAAGTGCGTGAAAAACTCAAAGTGCGAGACGAGGCATCCAAAGCTTACCTCAATCATTACGAACGCTTGCTGATGCAGCTTACCCAATATGAACTCAACGGCCGTGCCGAGTTTTTGGATGATTCCTCGTTCCGCCTGGAGAAACAGCCATTCCCGGAGCAGGCTGCAACAATCCCAGTTGGATTATATGAACTGCCACGGCGATCCGGTGAAGCGCATCTTTATCGCCTCAATCACCCACTCGCTGAAACACTCATTGCGCAAGCCAAAATGCGTAACCTGCCCCCAGCAGAAATTCATTTTGATTATCAGCAGTATGATGGCAAGGTTACATTACTAGAAAAATTCATTGGCAAGTCCGGCTGGTTAACCCTCTCGCTTTTTAGCGTTGAATCACTTGATCAAGCGGAAGATCATCTTATTTTTGCAGCGGAGACCGATGATGGCCAAATATTGGATGAGGAAATTGCTGCACGTTTAATGACCCTTCCTGGGAATGTGGTTAACCCAGTTCAGCCTGTCTTGGAAAATCTCTCTCTGGAGACACAAAACCAAAAGCGCCAATTAGAAATACAGCGCGCTATTTCAGAACGCAACGCCCGTTTCTTCGAGGCTGAGGCTGATAAACTGGATGGCTGGGCCGATGACTTGAAGGTTGGCCTGGAAAGAGAAATTAAAGAAATTGACCGCCAAATCAAGGAAGCGCGCCGTATTGCTGTAACTGCGCTGACTCTGGAAGAAAAGCTCTCCGGACAAAAACTGATCAAATCGTTAGAGGCGCAGCGCAATCTAAAGCGACGCTCACTTTTTGATGCACAGGATCAGATCGACAAGCAGCGTGAAGAATTGATTTCGGTGATAGAAGGGAAAATGAACCAAAGTATACGATCTGATCAATTATTTTTAATACGCTGGACTATTTCATAGCCATAGCCATAGCTATGATAGATCCAACTATCATCAATCTAAGCTTGGCTTGCATGCGAACTTGCAGGGAATTGGAGACTTAGAGCTTGTTGGCCCTTGAAGACAACAGTCATATAGCATGGAGAAACCAGCAGACTCATCTTATGAGCCTGTCAATAGGGTAAAATCACGATAATTAGGGAGAACATCATGGCGAGCGCTAAAGTGCTACGGCAACTAATTAGGGCAGGAAGTGACGGGGATATTGCGGCATTCAAGGCCGCATCGAAGTCCATTATTGAAGAAGAACGGCAGAAGCAGCACCACTTGCTTGCCAACGATCTGGAGCAGATTCTATACGGCGAATCAAAACCTGTTACTTCAAGCTCACTCGCGCACCTGCTGCCGAACTTGCCAACAGACAAGGAACGTGGACTGCCATTGCTGGATATTCGGCAGTCACAGCGTTCGCTGGAAGAGCTTGTTCTCTCCAAGGTGGCGCTTGCAGCCATAGAAGATGTGTTAGAAGAGCATCGTCGCGCAGACATTCTTAGGACTTATGGATTGCAGCCTTCATCCAAGGTGCTTTTCTTTGGCCCTCCTGGGTGTGGCAAGACCATGGCAGCCGAAGTAATCGCATATGAATTGGACTTGCCCCTTGCTATTGTGCGGATCGACACATTGGTTTCATCCTATCTTGGTGAGACTGCGGCCAATTTGCGCAAGGTCTTTGATTTTATCGAGCAGAATGCAGTAGTCGCCCTGTTTGATGAGTTTGATGCTTTGGGTAAGGAGCGTGCCGACAATAGTGAGCATGGCGAATTACGGCGTGTAGTCAATGCTGTGTTGCAAATGATGGATGCCTATCGAGGAAAAAGCCTTCTAATCGCTGCCACCAATCATGAACAGATATTGGACAGCGCGGTATGGCGGCGATTCGATGATACACTGGAATTTCCTTTACCTTCTGCCGAATTGCTGTCCAAGATATTGCAATTGAAACTTCGAGGCGTGAGACGAAAGTTTGAAGTTGATGTGCCGGAGTTGGCCAAGATGTTTAAAGGGCTAAGCCCAGCAGACATCGAGCGGATTGTGCGGCGCGCTATAAAACGCATGATTCTTCGCAATCAAGAATTCCTTACCGTGAAAGATTTGTCTCAAGCGAAAGAAAGAGAAATACGGTCTGCTCGTTAATCAAATCTGGGAGAGTACATGGCTGGTGTCTATGAGCATATTCGCATTGAGAAAGAGCCACTTATCAATGATCGACGCACAGCAAAGCAGAGAAGTATTAAAGGAATTGCTCGCCCTGATCCGGCAGCCCATGGACGATTTCTAGGTACAGCATTAAGTGAGGCAGCCCAAGTTGCCAAAGCGCAGCCAGGAGCAGAAGACGGAAATCTCGTTCTCAAATTGAGTTATTCCGGCAGCCTCGATCTCGGCAAGCTCAATAAGCATGGTGTCGAGTTCATCAGTCAGGAAGACAAAACTGTTTGCATTGTCTTCACATCAGAACAAGGCTTGGCTGAATTTGCCGATCATCTTGCCCGATTGGGTCTTCCTGAAGGTCAGGATCTAAGCTATCAGAATTTGTTGCTCGCTCTTGATGGCATCGGCAATTGGCGTCGAGAAGACAGGGAAAGCTGGGCGATCAAACATTTTGGCATTCCTGATTCGGCCACGTTCAAGCTAGATGTTGAGCTATGGCCGTTGGGTGGTGTGCATAGCCCGGAGCGGACATCAACCGTGCATCGGTTTGAAGAATGGATCAAAACTCATGGTATTCATCAGATAGACCGGATTAACCGGGATAGCCTTTTATTGTATCGGCTTGATGTAACGAAAGAACAAGTCGCGCATCTTTTGGAACATAGAGATGTTCGTTTGGTGGACTTGCCGCCACGCACGGGAATTACCTACCAGCAAATGGATGTACTTGTTACGCCTCATATTGATGGGATCAGTGCACCTCCATCGGGTGCAGCAAAAGTATGTATCCTCGACAGCGGCATCAACAGCAATCACCCTTTGCTGCGAGCAGCATTCGGTGAGGCCGAAAGTTACATAGCAGGCCAAGACGCTGAAGACGACGTCGGGCACGGTACTGCCGTGGCTGGGATTGCCTTGTACGGAAATATCGAGGAATGCCTTGCCGCAAATCAATGGAAGCCTGAGCTAGTACTGTGCAGTGGTAAGATTATGACCAAAGCTGTCGGCACAAACGAGGCGGTATTTGATGAGAAAACCATCGAGCAGACCATCGAAAAGGCTGTCGAGTATTTCGCGGGAGAGTTAGGATGCAGGATTTTTAATCTTTCCCTTGGAAACGAGAACGTTCCCTATGATGGTCGACATATTCGTGGGATTGCCTATACGCTAGACAGACTTGCGCGGGAATATGACATTCTGTTCGTGGTTTCGGCTGGTAACTTTCGCGGTACCGAAACGATACCCAAGTCGGATTGGCGGGCAGAGTATCCAGAATACCTGTTAGCCCCGGAGTCTTTCATTATTGATCCGGCACCAGCATTGAATGTGCTGACCATCGGCGCGTTGGCAAACCACACCGCAAATTTGGACGAACAGAGATACGGAGACAGGGATATCAATGCGTTAAGCCCAGCATCGGAAGATCAGCCCGCCCCATTTACACGCCACGGCCCTTCTATCAAGGGCGCAATCAAACCAGACCTGGTTGCGCATGGGGGGAACTTGGCATCACCGATGCGGCATGAAGGGCAGCAGATTCACAAAGATAATCGTCGCCTTGGCGTTCTGGTTCCGAATCATAACTTCATCGGTTCTACTCTGCTCAAAGACATTTCCGGCACGAGCTTTTCTGCACCCTATGTCACTCATTTGGCAGGGCGCGTGCTCAACAGTTTTCCACGCGCATCGGCAAACCTGCTGAGGGCATTGCTGGTCAATCACGCCGATGTTCCATCCGCTTGTATTTCTGCTTTCCCCAAACAGATGCAAGAACATATGCGCCATATTGTGGGCTACGGCAAGGTCAATACCGACACGCTGTTTCGCTCTACAGATGACAAGGTAGTACTCCTTACCGAATCAGCCATCGAGAACGACAGCCATCAGTTTTACGAACTGCCATTGCCTGATGAGTTTTTGCGCAGCAACCGCGCTACACGCCAGATCAGGGTGACACTGGCTTATTGTCCACCCGTAAAAACCACGCGCATGGAATATGTAGCGACCAAAATAAGCTATCGCTTGGTCAAAGGGAACTCCCTGGATGAGGTGCAGCGGCATTTTAATCAAGCATTGAAAAAGGAAGAAGACACCAGCGGCGATTCCGCAGCAAGCAATCGGATTATTACGTCACAAGAACGAGAACGATGCACGGTACAGTCCTCAATCTGGACATTGAAACAGCTATCACCAAAGCAGAAATGGTTCGTCGTGGTTACACGCCAGGACAAAGAGTGGGGACGCGCAATTTGTCTGGATGAAGAAAATTACGCTCTGGTGATCTCGGTCAGCGACCGCGAAAATCTTGAGGCTCGTCTGTACACTCAAATTCAAGCGCGTGTTCGTGTACAGGTGCAGGCTAGAGTGCGTCTTGGCGTTTGATTGAAAGAACTTTATGCAGAAAAAACAAAAACTCGAACTCACCTGGGTCGGCAAGGAGAACCGGCCTAAGCTGGAGCCGCGCATTCTGCTGGAAGGTCCGGAGAAGTCGTATCACGCAAAACATCGGATTACAGATCATGACATCTTTGATAATCGTCTGATCTTTGGTGACAATTTGCTGGCGTTGAAGGCGCTAGAGCAGGAATTCTCGAGTAAAGTGAAGTGCGTTTACATAGACCCGCCATTTAATACGCAGCAGGCATTTGAGCACTATGATGATGGCATTGAGCATTCTTTGTGGCTCGGCCTGGTTCGAGATCGGCTTCAAATAATCTGGAGGCTGATGACGGACGATGGAACTCTCTTTGTTCACATTGACGATAACGAACTCGGTTATTTAATTGTTCTGTTAGATGAAATATTTGAGCGGACAAATCGAGTGTCCATAGTTACCTTCAAACAAGGTTCTGCTACTGGGCATAAATCAATCAATCCAGGCGTAGTCAGCACTTCAAACTTTTTGTTGATCTATGCAAAGAAAAAAAGTGCTTGGATGCCAAGTCGTCTATATACAGCTAGAGCCGAACGAGATAAACGATATGGACAGTTTATCGAAAATTTTGATAAACCTTATGAGGGCTGGCGTTTTATTACGCTGACACAGGCTTTTGCTCGTGATCTCAAGCTCCCCGAGAAGGGACTCAAAAAAGTCATTGGCGATGAGTACGAAGAGAAGCTCTCAGAGTTTATTTTAAGAAATGCACAGAGGGTTATTCGTCAGGCAAGACCTGACTATTCTGCCGTAAGCGAAGCTGCTCGGAAAATGATTGATGAGTCCAAGAGTAAACCAGATCAGGTATTTAAACTGATGAGAGAAGGCTATTCTGATATGTTCTTCGTAAACGGAGAACGTATTCTTTTTTATGCAGAAAAGTTGAAGATTGTTGATGGTGAATATGTTGCAGGAGAGCCACTCACGAGCATTTGGGATGACGTGCTTTCGAATAATCTACACAATGAAGGCGGAGTGGAATTTCCTAAAGGTAAGAAACCAGAAGCTTTAATCAAAAGATGCTTGGAATTGGCCACCAAACCTGGCGACTTGGTGCTCGATTCGTTCGCAGGTTCCGGCACCACTGGTGCAGTTGCGCAAAAGATGAATCGCCGCTGGATTATGGTGGAATTGGGTGAACATTGCCACACACACATCATCCCGCGCTTGCAAAAAGTAATTGATGGTGAAGACCAAGGTGGCATCAGCAAGACAGTGAATTGGCAAGGTGGCGGTGGTTTTCGTTATTACAAACTCGCACCTAGCCTGTTGCAGCAGGATGCTTATGGGCAGTGGGTTATTAACAAAGAATACAACGCCGAGATGCTGGCGCAAGCCTTATGCAAGCTGGAAGGATTCACCTATGCGCCTTCTGAAGTGCATTACTGGATGCACGGACATTCCACCGAACGAGATTTTATCTACGTCACCACAGCAAATCTGAATCACGAGCAATTGCAGCAGCTTTCCGACGAAGTGGGGGCGGAACGAAGTTTATTGGTATTGTGTACTGCTTTCCGTGGCCGGGGTGATTATCCGAATCTCACCGTAAAGAAAATCCCTAAGCAGGTGCTATCGCGCTGTGAATGGGGGCATGATGATTATTCGCTGCAGGTGGAGAATCTGCCGAAAGCTCCAGTTAAACCCGGACAACAGGGGCTGTTTTGAAACAAAACATTAATTACCTGAAAGCACAAGCGGTAAGCCGCGTGGATTGCTGCCGAATTTTGGTAATAGAAGCCTCGAACAGAAGCGCTTGGTTTTGGATCTGCGAAATCTGCGGATGAAAGAATTTGAGCAGATTTATCGTGATGAAGTGGATGCTTGGGCGTTGTATGACAATGCAGGCGATGAGCCGGTGCTGATTAATTGGGGAGAAAAAGCATGAACCAAAAAAGTATTAAACTGGCAAAAGATCCGGATTTAGCGGGTTCTTTGGTTGCAATTCGCCGTGCTGCACAGCGGGCGAGACAATTGGCGGCCAACACAAACACTGAACTCGTCGTCTTGCGCGATGGTAAGTGTGTGCATATAAAGCCAAGCGGAGAACCAAAGCCGCGATGAATCGTCATGTCAACGCCATTGCCGGAAGGCTCAGCTTGCGTGCACCGCAGCGCCGTTCGTTAGAAATTCTGGATCGGATCACGGAGATTGCTCCGCCAAGAAAAGATAGTAATCTAATTGCGACATTGGAGATTATTCGCAGTGAATTTCCATCCGTCACAGATTTCGAACGCGAGTTTCCGTCATTGTGCTTTGCACTGGCGACAGGTGTCGGTAAAACCCGATTGATGGGCGCATTCATCAGTTATCTGCATTTGGCGCATGGCATCAACAATTTCTTTGTGCTGGCACCGAATTTGACGATCTACAATAAACTGATCACGGATTTCAGTGACCGCACGCATCCTAAATATGTATTCAAGGGTATCTCGGAATTTGCCATTGATACACCAGCCATTATCACGGGTGACAATTACAATCAGCATGATCCTGTCAGTGGCACGTTATTTGGCGGTATACGCATCAATATTTTCAATATCTCTAAAATCAATTCCGAGGTGCGGGGTGGCAAAGCTCCGCGCATCAAGCGATTATCTGAGTATATCGGCGAAAGCTATTTCGACTATCTGGCCGGACTACCCGACTTGGTGCTTTTGATGGATGAATCGCATCGCTACCGTGCCAGCGCAGGAATCAAAGCGATCAACGAGTTAAAACCAATTCTTGGTTTGGAGTTGACGGCTACCCCTTTCGTAGAAGGAACTCGAGGTGCGGTGCCATTTAAGAATGTCATTCTTGATTACCCATTGGGAAAGGCGATGGAAGATGGTTTTGTAAAAGAACCCGCCGTGGTGACGCGCAAGAATTTCAATCCGACAGGTATGTCGCCAGAAGAAATCGAACGCATGAAACTGGAAGATGGGATGCGCCTGCACGAGAGCGTAAAAGTCGAGTTGGAAACTTACGCCAGAGAAACCAGCAATCCTATCGTTAAGCCATTCCTGCTGGTGATTGCCCGAGATACGACTCATGCTGGGCAGTTATTGGCGTTGATCCAATCCGATGGTTTCTTCGAAGGACGCTACAAAGACAAGGTCATTCAGGTTGATTCAAGCCGAACCGGTGCGGATGAAGAAGAAATGATCGAGCGGCTATTGAAGGTGGAGCACACTGAAGAGCCAACTGAGATCGTCATTCACGTCAATATGCTGAAAGAAGGTTGGGACGTAACCAATCTCTATACTATTGTGCCGTTGCGTGCTGCCAATGCACGTACCCTGATTGAACAATCCATTGGTCGTGGTTTGCGTTTGCCTTATGGTAAGCGTACAGGTGTAACGGCGGTTGATAGGCTAAATATTGTGGCACATGATAAGTTTCAGGAAATAATCGACGAAGCAAACCGACCCGATTCCGCCATTCATCTAAAGGCAGTGGTACTGGATAATGATGAACTCGATCAAAAGACAGCAACTATTGTTTCTCAATCCCAAGTAGCTACCCAATTAGGAATAAAGCCAGCAGATGCAACTGCCCGCACACAAATTGCGGGGCAAGATGTGCAGCCTTTTTTCACCAAGCCAGAAGAACAAAATGTAGCGCAGATTGCTTATGAGATCATCCGCAAGATGGAGAATCAACCGAAGGCTGTGCCCACATTGGCGCACTTAAAAAACCCAGAAGTTCAGGCTGCTATCGTCAAGGCAGTGCAAGAACAACATCGCCCCATACAACTGGAATTGGAAGGAGTGACAGAACTACCGGATTTTGCAGCCGTTGTGGCTAAAACGGTGGAGTTTGTGAACCAACAATCAATTCAAATTCCACGCATACTAATCGTACCCAAGGGAGAAGTGAAAGCTGGTTTTAGACCGTTCACTCTAAAACTGGATACATTGAAATACCCCGCGGTGTCCGATGAATTATGGATACAGCACCTGCGTACCAGTCAGCGAGATGAAGTGACTTTAGGCGCTGGCGGTATTGAAGAAAAGCGGATAGAAGATTATGTCGTCAGCGGCCTGATGGATTTTGATGATGTTTCTTACGATGATCAAGCAGACTTGTTGTATGACTTGGCTGCGCAGACCGTTAAGCATTTTTGCAATTATCTGTCGGAAGATGAGGCGCGTAAGGTTTTACGCTGTTATCAACGCGATATTGCACGCTTTATCCATGCACAAATGCAAGATCATAGTTGGGAAGAGGCAGTTGATTACGAAGTGGTTGTAAGTAAAGGATATGTGGAACTTAAACCTAGTGCCTACACCTATTCGATCAATGATCCAGTTGCGGATTATCGAATCTCGCCTGATGACAAAAGCAATATGTCAAAGTACGTTTTCGGCGGTTTTACACGTTGTCTGTATCCAATTCAGAAGTTTGCTTCAGATGCAGAGCGTGTGTTGGCAGTCATTCTTGACCGCGATGCTATCAAGTGGTTTAAACCGGCAAAGGGACAATTCCAGATTTTCTACAAGCAAGGAGCTGATCATCCTGAATATCAGCCGGATTTTGTTGCTGA